>CADCTC010000069.1:0-12066 GCA_902805635.1 uncultured Chloroflexota bacterium | reverse complement strand
GACAGGGTCCCCCCTGAGCCAGCCGAAGGGCCCGTCCTGAGCCAGCCGAAGGGCCCGTCCTGAGCGGAGCCGAAGGGCCCGTCCTGAGCGGAGCCGAAGGGCCCGTCCTGAGCGGAGCCGAAGGGCTTAGGGCGATCGGAGGTTCTGAAACGTGCTCGTAGAGCGCCCCACACCGCACCTGACACTTAAACATGTATCTTGGGACACAAAGGGACACAAAACTTCAGCCTCCCACCGCTTCTCCCTGTCCCCCCGCCGCCCTCTGGCTCGCCACCAGGCGTTCCACTGCATTCTTCAACTCCACCAGCCGGTCCACCAGGTCGTCCAGGCTGCCTGTGATGGTGCCCAACTCGCCGTTAGCCTGGACCGCCGTTTTCTGCGACAGGTCACCCGCCGCCAGCGCCCCGATCACCCGCTTCACGTCCGCCAGCTGCCCCGTCAGGATGGCGGCCATGCCGTTCACCTCACTCACCATGGCGCGCCACTCTCCGAAGAGTCCCGCCACCTCCGCCTGGATCCCCGGGTTCCCTTCCGGCCCCACCTGGTGCGCCACGTGGCGCACCGCCGCCGTCACCAGCGACATCTGGTTCATGTGCGCCGACAACGTATGCGCGATCTCCCCCTCGATCCCGCCATACTCCCCGCGCGGCCGCACGCCGAAGTTCCCGTTGTTCAGCGCCGCCAGCGATTCCAGTAGCTCGCGCGTGAACGCCGACCCGCCTGCGCCCGTCTCTGGAGGCCCTTCAGGGGGCTGCGTCGACTCGTCCTTCTGATCCACCCACCAATGGTACGTCCAGGGATCTGCGCTGCCTCACTCGATGAGGCGGGAGTGCGACGCCGCTATCTGGAACCTTTGTCCCAATCATCCGTCTAAAAGTGGGAACAATTTCGCCCAACAGGAGTACTGGAATGCAAGTACGCGGTGTGGACTTCGTGCTGCTCAGCGTGTCGGACATGGAAAAGAGCCGCGCCTTCTATCGGGACACCCTCGGACTCAAGCCGGCCGCCGAGTGGCCGCCCTATTGGTACGAGTTCGAAGCCGGCGACGCCACGATTGCTCTCGGCACCCCTCCGCCCAATGCGCCCCAGCCGCCCTACAACGGCGGCATGTCGCTCGCGCTCGCCGTTGCCGACGTGAAGGCCACGGTCGACGAGCTACGCGCCAAGGGAGTCCCCATTCTCCAGGACACCGAGGACACGCCGGTCTGCCACATGGCGCTCATTTCCGACCCCGACGGCAACCTCCTTTGGCTCCACCAGCGCAAGGACGGCACCGCGGGCTGAGCGATGGTTTCACCACCTCCGTTCGTCCTGAGCTTGTCGAAGGATCGTGGAGGGTCCCGAAGCCCTCTCCACCGTTATCGTCGGTCGTCTCGCCGAGTCCCTCGCCGGGCGGCCACTGGTCCTGACCCATTCGGGCCATCCTGATCGGGTTACGCATCTTTCTTTTCGCTCACTGCCTGCCAGACTTCGGGCGTTGTGAGCCCCATTCGACACGTCCTCGATGCGCTGGTTGGCCCGGCCGCCTCAGCTGAGATTGACCCGCCGGCCGCCGATAGCTCCCCGATGCTGATGCCGGCGGTAAGTAGCCGCGTGCGCGCTGCCTTCGTCGTGTCCACGGTGGCGGCCCTCAGCGCCTTTGCCCTCCTCAGCGCCAGCTGCGGCTCGCTTGACACCTTCTCGCTCCCGACATCCGCTGCTCGCTTGGCAGGCCAGCCGCACGTGCTCCACTCCCCCCTGGCGCCGCAGCTCACGCTCTCAGCGCCGGTCTGGCTTCCCGGTGAGTACCCCGTGGAACCGCTTTTCTTCGCCCCAGAACCCATCCTAGAACCTGCGCCTGAGCCCGCACCGGAGCCGACCCCAGAGGTCGCTCTCCCCGGTCTCGGCGGCACGCCATTCATCCCCAAAGTGGAACGCTGGCGCGGCACCGTGCGCGAGCTCATCGCCGAGGCGCGTGCCGAAGGCCGCCTGCCCGGCGCAGCGTCGGTCATCAACGAGGACCTTGTGCTCGCCATCATCCAGCAAGAGAGCGGCGGTGACCCTAACGCCGAGAGCTGGGCCGGTGCCCGCGGCCTCATGCAACTGATGCCCGAATCGTTCGCCTGGATCATGCTGGGCCGCCGCTGGGGCTCCAGCCTGGCCGACGTGGACCCCACCTTCCCGTTTGACCCGTCCACCAACTTGCGCGCTGGCATCCGCTTCCTGGGCGCCGTGCTGGAAGAGCAGGGCGGCAGCATCTACTGGGCCCTGGCCTCCTACAACGCTGGCGGCGGCGCCGTGAACAGCTGGCGCGCCGCCGGCCACACCTCCATCCCCGCCTACGGCGGTTACTGGGAGACCGCCGCCTACGCCCCCGCCATCCTCAGCAACTACGAAGCCCACCGCGCCCAGGGGTAGCCAGCAACTCCGTTCGTGGTGAGCCTGTCGAACCACCCTTTTCGATATAGCCGCCCTGAACGGAGCCGAATGGATCAGGACTGGTTACCCCTTCTTCGGCTTCACCCAGTTTCCGCCGCGCGCCCCTTCGTACAGCGCCTCCATCACTGCGGCGCGGTACGCCGCCTCGTGCGCTCCCACCAGTGTCGCCTGCTTGCCCTCCGTCACGTCCAGGAACGCGTCGAACCCCGACGACTGGCGCTCCGGCAGCTTCGTCCACGGCTGCTTGCCATCGCTGCTCAGCTTCTCGCTGGCGATGAACAGCTGCCCGTTCACCACCGCCGCGTGCCCTTCGGTGCCGCTGACGACGTACTTCACTGGGTCAGCCACATCCACCCAGCCCGCCGCCAGTGTGCCGATCGTCCCATTGGCGAACCGGAACAGCCCCTCCCCCGTCTCGTCGCATCCGTCGTAGCGGTTGGTCACCGGGTCAAGCTGCGCCGTGCCGCTCTCCACGTCGCCCAGCCACCACAGCAGGATGTCCAGCGCGTGCGTGCCCAGGTCCCCAAAGCCGCCCACCCCCGCTACCTTCGGGTCCGCCATCCAGCGCCAGTCCGCCTCCACCTTCTCCGGCTGCGGGTCGAACCAGCCCTTCAGCGACCCTGCGTGGCAGTTGCTGCCCCGCACGCGCGTGATCTTCCCGAACACCCCTTGCGCGATCTGCTCCTTCAGGAACAGGTTCATCGGGTCGCCGCGCTGGAAGTAGCCCGTCTGGAAGCGCACTCCCGCCCGCTCGATTGCGTCCGCCATGGCGTAGCTGTCCGCCGCGCCCAGCCCCAGTGGCTTCTCCGCGAACAGGTGCTTGCCCGCACTCGCCGCCGCCCCCACCAGCTCCTGGTGCCGGTCAGTCTCCGAGCAGATCACCACAGCCTCTACCTCGCCGTCCTGCCAGACGCGGTCCACGTCCTCCACGAAGGTCGCCCCCAGCTCTGCCGCCCGCCTGCGCCCCCGCTCCCCCTGGTGGTCCCACACGCTCTTCACCCGAATGCCGGACCGCTGCTTGATCTTGTTGATGAAGCCGGGCGTATGGATATGCGCGCACCCAACCAACGCAATAGTCGCCATTGTCTTGCTGTCCTTCTGTTGTAGTGAGTGGTGTCGTAATGGAGTGTCAGGCGGGCAGGTTGCCAATAGCGCGGTGCAGCGTCTCCTCCACCAACAGCTCGTGGTCCAGCGACCGGTCCGGCGCCTGCTCTCCCCTAATCGTGGCGACGAACGACGCCAGCTCGCGCGGGAAGGTGACGCCGCGCGGCGCTGCCTCCACCTCCACCAGCTGCTCGCCGCGCGCGTAGCCGCCGCCGGCCTCCTCCAGCGCCAGCCGTATGCGTGTCCCCGGCTCGAACGGCTCCACCACGATCGCGCTCCCCTTGGTGCCGTAGACCTCGAAACGCCGTGTCGCCGGCGACGCCTCCATCGCCGCGATGTCGATCATCGCCATGCCCCCGCCGCCGCCCACTCCCGGCCGGTTGCCCGCACCCGCAGCCGCCCGCCCAAACTCCAGCACCACCAGTGTGTTGTCGGCGTGCTCCGGCAGCGCTGGCGTGGCATCGTTGCGCAGGAACGACGTCACCTTCTTTGGCCGCGCGCCGAACAGCCACAGCGCCTGGTCCATCATGTGCGGCGCCAGCTGGAACGCGATCCCCCCTGGCACCGGGTCCCGTCCGCGCGCCGCCGGCGCATCGAAGCGCGACATGTGCCCCCGCACCGCGAAGAGCTCGCCCAGCAGCCCCTGCCGCAGCCACTCCGCCACCCGCTGGAAGGCGGTGCTGTAGCGCAGCATGTACCCCATCTGGATGTGCAGCCGCCGCTCACGGGCCGTCTCGGTCATCCAGCGGAACGCCTCAAAGTCCCCCACCGGCTTGTCGTACCAGATGTGCTTGCCCGCCGCGATGCACTCCCGCGCCAGCGCCGCGCACTTCCCTTCCGCCCCCTCCACGCACACCGCCGCCACCGACGGATCGCCAAGGAACTCCTGGGCCGACTCGATCCACCGCTGCCTCGCGTACACCGGGTTGCCCGCCGCGCGCTCGCGCTGCGCCGTATCCGGCTCGCAGACTCCCACCAGCTCCACCGCCGGGCTATCCAGCAGCGCCCGCACCTTCCCCGGCGCATGGCTGTGCGCCGTGCCGTACACCACCACCCGTAGCTTTTGTGTCGTACTCGTCATCCTGCCTGAGTATTCCTCACGCGTGCCCCCCGCTGCCCGCTGTTCCTACCCGCTCAATGCTCTCTTGCAAATGGAGAGCACGAATCACCGTCATCCCGAGCTTGCGAGGGATCTCGTCCCAGCTTGCACCCCTGTCCCCTTCCGCCTATCCCTCCCGGCGTCATCCCGAGCTTGCGAGGGACCCGAACCGCACAAGTTCACCGATAGTCATCCGCCTGCCGCTTCGCGTGCCAGCAGCACCGCGCCTGTCACCGGCTCCCCCCGCGGGCGGATCACCTCTACCCGCGGTACCGAATCCCGCACGTGCGCCGCGAACCGCTCCTGCAGCAACGGCGAAGCATCCCAGAGCCCCCCGACGGTGACCACCTCTACCGGCTCTTCCGCCAAGCCGATCCCGCGGATCACGGCCGTAGACGCGAGCGCAAGCTCGGCCGCGGCGTCTTCGACGATCGCACGCGCCACTGAATCACCATCTTCCGCCGCCCGCAGCACCAGCGGCGCATTGGCCGCGATATCCGCCGGCTTCCACTCGCCGTAGACCAACCGGACCAGCGCCTGTAGCCGGTCCAGGCCGTGCTTCCGCACCACCCGATCCGTCAGCGCCGTCTCCGCACCGCGTCCGTCTGCCGCGCGGCACACCGCGCGCAGCCCTGCCAGCCCGATGGCATAGCCGCTACCCTCGTCGCCCAGCACGTAGCCCCAGCCGCTCGCGCGGCGCTCCTCCCCGTGTGCATTGACCCCCAACGCAATCGCGCCGGTACCCGCGATGGCCACCACGCCCAGCTTCCGGCCGGTCCCACCCACCAGCGCCGCCATCGCATCGTGCGTGATCGCCACCGGTCCTTCGCCGCCTGGCAGCGTTGGGAGCACACCGCGCCACGCTTGGTGGTCCTCCGGCCGCGCCACCCCCGCCAGCGCCAGGCAGCGACCCACGATCTCGATCTCACCCCCGGTACGCCGGCACGCGTCCTCCACCGCCGCCTGCATCGCCTCGCGCACCCGCGTGGCGGCGGTGTCCAGCCCAACGGCCTGGTAGTTGGATGGCCCCGTCGTCGCGCGGCCCAGCTCCACGCCGTAGGGAGTCGCCACGGCACACACCGTCTTGGACCCGCCGCCGTCCACGCCTGCTACGCAGCGTTGTGCCACGTTCAGTGGTGACCGGCATGACCGGCATGACCAGCGTGACCGGCATGGACGCGGGTCATCTACGGCTGAGGAAGTCTTGCGTCCCGCGTGTGGCGTCGTCCAGCGCGGCCTGCACGCTCTTCTCCTGCTTGATCGCCGCGGTCACTTCCGTCACGATCACCTCGCGGATGTCGGTGTAGTAGGCGTGGTTCGGGTAGGCCCAGGCGTGCCCCACCGCGTCATAGAAGGTCTTGATCAGCGGCTCCGTCACGTACGGCGACGTCGCCCCCGATTTGCGCGGCGGCACCGCGTTCTGGATGCTGGTAATGTCGTCGGCGTGTTTGGCGGCGGTGAGGAAGAGCAGCAGGTCCACCGACGTGCCTACGTCCTTGGGCTTGCTGTTGGCCATCAGCCATGTGCCGCCCAGCAGCGTCCAGCGTTGCGCCAGCTTGGGGATCGGCGCCGTCCCGATGTTCGCCAGCACCTCCGGCGCCGCGCGCCGCGCGGTGTTGACGGGGCCGGCCGAGTTCCAGGTGATGGCGTGGGTCCCCGCGATGATGCCGTTGCTCCCCGACGGCGGCCGCGGCTGGTCGGCGCCGTCCACCTGGTCCTTGTTCACCAGGTCCACCATCAGCTGCAGCGCGGCGCGTCCGGCCGGTCCATTGAAGGTGGGCTTGGAGAGGTCCTGCGTGAACGTCTTCTCGCCGCCCATCTCGGTCAGCAGCATGAACAGGTCGTGCGCGTTCCAGCCGTTCTTGGGCACGTCGAACCCGGCGCGCGCCAGCGCCCCACCCTCGCGCTTGGTGAGCCGCCGCGCCGCGTCGCGCAGCTGCTCCCACGTGTCTGGGAACTTGGCAGGGTCCAGGCCCGCGTCGCGCATCAGGTCCTTGCGGAAGATCATGGCGCGCACGTCCAGGATGTACGGCATGGCGATGTGCTTGCCCTGGTACTTGCTCGCCTCGATCGCGCTGGGGAAGAAGTCCGGGATCTCCTTCTGCACCGCCTGGTAACCCGCCAGGTTCAGCCCCACGCCCTTGCCGGCAAAGTTGGCCATGCCGCTGCCGCCCACGGTATACACGTCCGGCCCGGCGCCACCCGCGAACGCGGCGTTGAGCTTGTCGATGTACGGATCGATCGACGTGCGCTCCACCTTGGTGGGGCCGTTCGCGGCGTTCCACTCCGCCACGCGCTTGTTCTCCACGTCGGCCGTGGGCAGTCCCCAGCGGCTCCAATACTCCAGCGTGACCGCCGGCCGCGCCTTGGAGACCGGCTCCCCCGCTCCGCCGGTGGCGCTGCCCTGCCCCGCCTGCGCCCCACCACACGCAGCCAGCGCCGCGCCGAACGCCGCTGCGCCCGTTGCCAGCACCACCCGCCGCGTGCGGCCCCGCTGCGTCGGGTGTCCCATAGGAGTGTGTCCGCCGTCTACTCGTTGCCGAGCCATAAGTCCGTCCTCCGGTGTGACCTAGTAGCGTAAATAGTACGGATAATCAGCCAGTGGCTGGCCTGTACCGTAGCGCCCGCACTCACCACGCCTTGGTGGCGCGCAAGTGCTCAAACACCACCCGGTGGAACGGGCTCCAGTCCGGCTCTGGAATGCCGCTCGGCGGCGTCAGCGGGGAGTCATAGCCATACTGAAACATGTCGTGATGGTAAAGCGGGTACCCGCCCACCGCGCGCGTGCCCTCGATCGCCCGCACGTGCCATTCAGGCTGCGTCCCGCCCTCGATGCCGCCGAATTGTCTTGGGCCGCTGCGCGCCGGCTCGTCGTCGATCACCGGCTTGCCAAAACGCTCGATCAGCCCCCGGACCTGCTCCGGCGCCACCTCCCAGAATGGACGCTCCGCGCTGCGCCGTACCGTATGCGGCGTGAGCAGGTCCATCGCCTCGTTGTGCTCATCCGTCCCCAGCACGTTCGCCACACCGGGCGAGCTGGTCACCAGCCTCGCCGGGTCCGCCTCCCGCACCGCCCGCAGCAGCCGCTCCCACTCGGTCGAGTCCTCATTCCACAGCTGCACGATCACGTTGCGGTACGGCGTCAGCCGCTCCGCCACGCCGCGCGCGCCACGCTCCAGCGCCTCCGCCGGCAGCTGCGCCACCTTCTCGTGCGAGAACAACACGACTTCGACCACCATGCCCAGCGCGTCCGCCTGCCGGATCAGCTCCGCCAGCGTGGCGAAGTGCTCCTCGCGCACCTCTCCCCGCTCCGTATACATCGACCGGTCCGGCGCTACGTCGATGAACTCGCGCGGGGGCGCGAAGTCCCACTGGCACCACACCCGCAGCGTGTTCACGCCCCAGTCGCGGAACACGCCTAGCCAGCGCTGCCGCTCCTGGGCGCTGCGGTTAAAGGTCGGGTTGTAGAGTGCGTTGAAGAAGCTCAGGCCGGTCAGCGGGAATGGCTGGCCGTCGAGCAGTAGCCGCGTGCCGTCGATGCCAAGCACGTGCGTCGGTCCCGTCCCGGAGGTGTCCTGGGCGGTGTCCTGGGCGGAGTCTGTGTCTGTCACTGCTGGTTCCTCAATCTAGCGCGCTTGCGCGTTTTCCGGTTGCTGCGTGGGGAGAACGCGTGGGCGCGGGACCGGTCGACCCGCGCACGAGAAGCCGGGTCGGCACCACGTGGGTGACGTCTCCCGTTCCAGCCTCCGCATTCGGCCGGCGCCGATCCGCCACCCGGCGCAGCAGCAGGCGCACCGCTTGCGTACCGACCGCCAGCTTCTCCTGCACGACGCAGGTGAGTGGCGGGGTGGTGTAGCCGGTGATCTCGGTCCCGCCGAAGCCCACCACCGACACGTCATCCGGTACACGCCGGCCCACCAGCGCCGCCCCCCTGGTGGCGCCGATGGCCAGCGTGTCGGTAGTGCAGAACAGCGCGGTGGGTGGCCGAGGGCCGGCGAGCAGCTCCGCCGCCGCGCGCTGCCCATCGGCGTACGTGGTCAGCCCGGGCTGCACTAGCGCCAGCGGCCCGTCCTGCTCGCTGGTTTCGTCAAACGCCAACGCAGCCGCCACGTGGCGGAACGCCGCGGTGCGTTCAGCGTAGTGCCACGCCCCCGGGTCACCGGCAAGGCAGGCGACGCGCCGGTGTCCCAGCGCCGCCAGGTGCTCCAGCGCGGCCCGCACGCCGCCCGCGTTGTCGCTCAGCACGCAGTCCACGGCGCAGAGGCGCCCGGCGCCTTCCGGGTCCGGCGCTCCTGGCGCTCCTGGCGCCCCTGGAACCACCAGCCCACCAGGTGCCGCCGGCAGCCGGCGCTCCACCAGCACCACCGGCATCCCCTGCTCGCGCAGCCAGGAGATCGTCGCAGCGCTGGCGTCGCTGTGGTTGAACAGCAGCACGCCGTCCACCCGCTTTTCCACCAGCACCCGCGCCTGCTGCCGCTCCTTCTCCAGGGAGCGGTCGGAGTTCGATAAGATCAGCGTGTAGCCGGCCCGGAAGCAGGCCGCCTCGATTCCGCGCGCCACTTCCGCGAAGAACGGATTGGTGCTGTCCGGCACGACCAGACCGAGCGTCTTGCTCTCCTGCGCGCGCAGCGAGCGGGCAAACGGATTGGGCACGTAGCCCAGCGCGGCGGCCGCGGCCCGCACCCGCTCCACCGCCGCCGCGCCGATCATCTCCGGCCGCGCGAGCGCCCGCGACGCCGTGCTGGTGGAAACCCCCGCGGCGCGCGCTACGTCAACGAGACTGGCCACGACAACCTGCCCCTACTTGTCGATCTGCGCCTCTTTGAGCAGCGCAGTGGCGCGCTCGTTCGCCTTGATCGCCGCGTCTTTCACCGACTGCTTGTTCTGCCAGGCGGCCTCGAACTCCTCGCGCAGCACCCGCTGGAGGTCGGGGAAGTTGCTGATGCGCGGCGGGATGCGCCCGTTCTTGCTCCGCTCGGTCGCCAGCTCGTACATCAGGTCCGGGTTGGGGATGCCGGGGTGCGCCTTCCAGATGGCGTTGCTGTTCGTCTGGCTCTTGCGCAGCGGCTGGATGTTCGCCTCCAGGAAGTAGCGCTCATGCCCTCCGGGCTCACCATGTGCTTCAGCAGCGCCCACGCCTCGTCCTGGTTCTTGCCCTCTTTGGTGACGCCGAAGCCCGGGGCGTTGCCGATGAAGACGTGCTTCTTGGTCTTGGGCGCGGCGGGCTGGGGGGCCATGCCGTAGGTGAACTGCATCGTCTTGAGGTTCCCCTGATACCAGAGGTCCCAGTCGAACCACATCGCGATCTTACCCGCGTCGCGCGTCGAGACCTTCGCCTGGTCACCCTGCGGCGCCAGCATGCTCGCCTTGTACATGAAGTCCCACGCCTCCAGCGCCGGCGCCTGGTCGATCGTCGCCTTCGTGTACTGCGCGTCGAAGATGTCGCCGTTGTTCGACCAGGCGAACGGGAACGAGATGTTGTTGTTGTTCGCCGGCAGGCTCACCGTGCCGAACACGTTGTCGCCCACCCGGTTGAAGCGCTGCACCAGGTCCATGTAGGTGTCCCAGGTCCAGGTGCCGGCCTTCCAGTGCTCGTAGGGCGTCTTGACGCCGTGTTGCTTGAAGAGGGTTTCGTTAAAGAAGAAGACCTGGCTGGTCCAGCCGTAGGGCAGGCCGATCTGCTTGCCTCCCCACTTGTGCTGGCGCAGGTTCACGTCGTGGAAGTCGCCCAAGTCGTACTTGTCGCGCTTGAGCAGCGTGTCCAGCTCGCGCACCATGCCCGTGGACTGCACCGTGTTGAAGTCGCCGGTGACCGACACGCCCACCGTGTCCGGTGGAGCGCCGCCGGTGACCTGCGCGATCAGCTTGTTGACGTACTCGCCCTTGGGCGTCTGCTCCACCTCCACCTTCACCCTCGGGAACTGCCGCGTCAGCTCCGCGCCGTGCTTCTGGTACGGCGCGATCAGGAACTGATCCCAGTGCCACAGGCGCAGCGTGACGTCCTTGGCCCCAATCGCCGGGGCGGTGCTGTCGCGACCGGCCGCCGGCGCCCCGCACGCCGCCGCTAACGTCATTCCCCCCAACGCCGTGGCGCCCACTACAGCGCGTCGGGTCAACCGTGACGTTCCGTTCGTACCCTGCATGTCGGTCCTCCTCGGTCGTGCAATCGTTTGCAACACCGCTACTATAGGGCTTCTATGCCCCAACCGCAACTCTCTCACGTGTCCCAGTTTGGTCTGTTTGAGCACGCCGTAGCGGCCGGTTCCTTGCCACAGGCCCCATTCCAGGCGGAGCTCTACGCCACCCTGGAGTGCGCCGAAGCGTGCGCCGAAGCGTCGGGTGAGGCGGCGCGCGTGCCGCTCTTCTACGATGGCGGGGACGCCTACCGCCTGCGCTTCTCGCCGCCCGCGCCCGGCCGCTGGTCCTTCCGAATCCAGGCGACCGCCTCCCTGGCGCTGGGAGGAGCGCTGGACGGAACGTTCGAGTGCGTCCCCTCCGGAGATCGCGGTCCGCTACGCCGCGCTCCGGAGCCATTCCACTTCACCTACGCCAATGGCCAGCGCCCCTTCATCCTCGGCAACACGGCGTACAACCTGGTCGCCACCTACATGCGTTCCCCGGAGGAAGCGCGGGCCTTCGTGGCGTACTACGCGGCGCGCGGCTTCAACTGGGTCCGCTTTTTCCTGCAGCAGGCGACGTGGCCGTCGCACGGCCGCGTCGTCTGGCCGTGGGGCGGCACGCCGGAGGCGCCGGACTACACAGCGTACGACGTGGAGACGTTCCGCGCCGCCGAAGCGGTCATTCAATTGCTGGCGGAGCACGGCGCCACTGCCTCCGTCATCCTCTTGCACCCCATGGACGCGCCCTTCCACGGCCGGGATGACCTCGTCCCGCTGTTCAGGCGCTACCTGCGTTACGCCGTGGCCCGCCTTTCTGGGTTCAGCAATGTCGTCTGGAACGTCGCCAATGAGTGGCAGCGGCAATCGGTGCTCGCCGCTCCCGATGTCGAGCAGCTCGGCGCTTATCTCTCTGAGGTAGATCCGCACCGCCGGCTCGTCGCGGTGCACCACTACAGCCGTTTCAAGTTCCCCCGCGCGCCGTGGGTGGATATGGCCAGCATGCAGCACCGTGGCCTCCCCGCGGAGATCAACGCCGTGGCGGTGCTCAACGAGCGGCGCACCCGCGAGCTGGTGCGCGCCAGCCGCGTCATCGGCCGCGAGGGCCGCATGACCGAGCGCCTCGACGAGGTCGGCGCCGAGGGCGACTGGTCCACCGGCGCCGCCGCGGTCAACAGCCTCATCGACGACCTCGTACGACCGACGACCGAGGTGGCGCGCGTGATCGCGGCCGTCGCCGAGGGCGACCTGTCCCAGCAGATGGCGCTGGACATCGCCGGTCAGCCGGTCAAGGGAGAGTTCCTCCGCATCGGCACCACCGTCAACACG
>CADCTC010000068.1 GCA_902805635.1 uncultured Chloroflexota bacterium | reverse complement strand
CTCGGGTACCCTGGCGTCCGTCCTTTTCGCATGCACCACGCCACCGCACCCAACCGGCCACGGCGATTTCAAAACAGTTTGCTTGCCACGTAAGAACGAATGTTCTATACTTGTTCTAGATCGCTGACGCCCCGCAGCGATCGACGCGGGAGCCGCAGCCCACTGGTTACAGGTGGAATGGACACGAGAGAAAGCGCGGGCTAGCGCGCAGGGGATGGCCGGGCGGCCCAAGGAGCCGCCGCCGGCCGAGTCCCCGCGCATCACAAGAGGTTGGCAGTGAAAAAGGAATTCATCGTCGAGCGCAACGGGCGCAGCTTCGTGCTATACGCCGGTCTGCTGGACCTGGCCCACGAGCGCGGGCTGAGGGCAATTACCACGACTCTGGTGCAGGTGCCGAGCGACCTCAATGGCAGCGTTGCCATCGTGCACGCTACGGTGGAGACCAGCCAGGGCGCGTTTACCGGCCTGGGCGATGCGGCGCCGGACAACGTGAGCCGCATGATGGTCCCGCACCTCATCCGCATGGCCGAGACTCGCGCCAAGGCCCGCGCCCTGCGCGACGCGGTCAACGTGGGCGTCACCGCGCTGGAGGAGCTGGGAGACGTGGACGAGGCGGGCATGGGCTCCCACGGAGGTGAGCGTGACCTGGCCGTCGCCGGCCAGGGCGGGCAGGGCGGCCGGAGCAACGGCCGCGCAGGCGCCGCCGCGCTCAACCGCGGCCTGCGTCCGCTGGAGCTGGACGACGTGGTTGGCCCGGAGGAGGACGAACGTCCGATCGAGCTGGAGCGCCAGCGTCCCGCCCGCGCCGTGCCGGCTGAGCAAGCGAACGGTCAGGCCAACGGGCCAGCGGCGCTGCGCCCCGGCGCGACGCCCGCAACGCCCAAGCAGCTGCAGACCATTCAGCGCATGGCCCGCGCTGCGGGCAAGAACGTCCCTGCCGAGAACCTCTCCCGGCAGCAGGCCAGCGAGATCATCTCCAGCTTGATCGGCGAGATGGAGCAGCGCGCTAGCTAGGGCCAGCTAGGCGTCGTGGAACGCCGGTTAGTCGGTCAGCGTGCCCTTGGTGGTGGGCACGCTGCCCGCGCGTCGCGGGTCGAGCGAGACGGCATCGCTCAGCGCCCGCGCCAGCGCCTTGAACACCGCCTCCGCGCGGTGATGGTCGTTTCGACCGGCCAGCACCCGCGCGTGTAGCGTCAGCCGTGCCTCGGCGGCAAAGCTCTCCAGGAAGTGCGCCACCAGCGATGGCGGCAGCCCTGCCCCGTCCGAGCCTGCTCCTTCAACGTCGGCGGCGCAGAAGCCACGCCCGCTGATGTCAATGGCCACCTGGGCCAGCGCCTCGTCCATCGGCACCAGCGCGTGCCCCATGCGCCTGATCCCCTCGCGCCGTCCCAGCGCCTGGTCGAAGGCGCGCCCCAGCAGCCGGCCACAGTCCTCCACCGTGTGGTGCGGGTCTACTTCCAGGTCGCCGGAGCAGCGCAGCGTAATGTCGAACCCGCCATGCCGGGCCAGCTGGTCAAGCATGTGGTCGAAGAACGCCAGCCCCGTCCGCACCTCGGCCTTCCCCGTGCCGTCCAGGTCCACCCGCAGCAAGATGTCGGTCTCCCGCGTGGTGCGGCTCAGCTCCGCCACGCGCGTGGCCTTGTGGGGTTCAGCCATCGGATGGCTCTTTGACTACGTCTGGTCGGTTTGGCCACGCACATGCGTGACGCGCTGGACCACCGTCACGTGCGTCAGCACTGCCAGTACCGCAAGTACCGCCAGGCGTCCGGGGCGCGGCAGCAGCATGCCCAGGCCCAACCCAATGATCCGCTCCGGGCGCTGCAGCCAGCCCACCTCGCAGTCCACGCGCGGCTGGAGGCCCTCGGCGCGCGCGCGGGTGTAGCTGATCATGATCGACCCGATCATGGACAGGTAGCTTAATACCACCCCGGTGTAGGCGCCCGCCCCGCGTTTCGGCTCGCGCACGAACGCTACCAGCAGCCCCAAAAAGACCGCCGCCTCGGAAAACCGATCGATGGTCGAATCGAAGAACATGCCGAACACGGTCTTTCGATTCGTGGCGCGCGCCAATGCGCCGTCGAACATGTCGAACGCGCCGCCGATCAGCACCAGCAGGCCTCCGGTGCGGTAGCGTCCCGAGGCGAGCACGGCGCCGGCAACGCAGTTCATGACCAGGCCGAGGACGGTCAGGCCGTTGGGGGTGATGCCGGTTCCGGCGAGGGGGGCAACGAGACGCTCGGCAGTGCGCCGCGTTTGGTGCTGGATGGTGCTCCGGCTGGCCACGAGTCCCGATTATAGAGGGCACTCTGGTGCGCCTCACGCTGCCGGCGCGCATCGCGTAGCGCCGCGCCGCTCAGCCGGGACGGCTCGCCTGCTTCTCCGACCTCCCCAGCCTTGCGTGCTTGCGTGATCGTCTCGTCGTACAACGCCAGGATGTGGCGCGAGACCTTGCGCCAGGAGTAGGCGTGCGCCTTGGCTAGCCCGGCTTCGGCCAGCCGCTTGCGCAGCGCGTCGTCGCTCAGCAGCCGGCAGAGTCCCACCGCCAGCGCCGTCTCGTCGGCCGGCGGCACCAGCAGGCCGTCGTGCTCGTGGCGCACCACCGTGCGGTAGCCGTCCAGCGCCGACGCGATCACCGGCACTCCGGCCGCCATCGCCTCCAGCAGCACCACCCCCTGGCTCTCCCGCCCGATGGCTGGGGAACAGAAGACGTCCGCGCTCTGGTAGTAGCGGATCTTCTCTTCCTGCGAGACGAAGCCCTTGAACACTACGTCGGTCATGCCGGCTTCGCGCACGTAGTCGCGGTACTCCTCGATCTGCTCTTCCTCGAAGGCGCCGATGACGATCAGGCGCACGGTGGGGAAGTGGTATTTCACGTACGGCAGCGCCCGGAGCAGGTACATCAGCCCCTTGCGCTTCTCCAGCCGCCCGACGAATAGGATGTTGATCTTGCCGTCGCCGGCCGTGTCCTTAGGGCGCGTGTACGCCTCGACGTCGATGCCGTTGGGGATGATGTGGTAGTCGCCGGGAAAATACTGGCCGACGAACTCGCGCGCCGCCGCCGAGACGGCGATGCGGCTGTGCACCTTGCGCATGAACTGCTTGAGCAGCGGCTTGGCGTACAGATAGCCGAAGTATGAGTCACGCGCGACGTGGAAGGTGGCCACGTTCACCGTCTTGGACTCGCGCAGCACCGTGAGCGGCAGCGCCGGCACCAGCGGCTCGTGGATGTGCACCACGTCGAACTGTTCGGTCGCGAGGATCTGCTTCACGCGCCGCGACAGGGTAAGGGAGAGTGTCAGCCGCGCGATCGACTGGTTGGCGGGTACCGGGATGATGGTCTTGCCCAGCCGGAAGACTTCCGGCTGCTGCGCCTCCACGTCGCGCTGTGACGAGGGCGCCAGGATGCGGACCTGATGGCCGTCCTCACGGAAGCAGCGATACAGGTGGGAGATGTGCTCGGTGACACCCCCAGGGAAGGGGTAATCGTAGGGCGAGACAAGGGCGATCTTCATAGGTGCGCGGCTGTGTCTGCGCCTGGGCCGGTGACCGGCCCAGGCGCAGATTCTCGCACGCCGCTCCCGTTTCCCGCCCACACGTCGTGAAACATCACCCACTGCTCAGGGTGGCGCGCGATGAGACGCTCCAGCTCGACGGCGATCCGCTCTGTGCCGCGGCGCACGTCCGCGTCGATGTCGCCAGTGCGCTCCAGCTCCAGCGGCGCCGACATGTACGCCAGGTCAGTCACCGGCCTAGCTGCGCGCGCACCTCCTTGGGCGTCTCCGTGGACACCCTCTAGTAGGTGCACGCCCACGAATAGCGGCGCCTTGCCGCGCAGAGCAAGGAATGCCGGTCCCGGCGGCAGCCGTGCCGGCTGGCCGAACAGCGGCACCGCGATCCCCTGGCCCGTCAGGTCCCAGTCCGCGAACAGGATCACCACGTCGCCCCGCGTCAGCGCGCGTAGGAGTGGGCGCACGCCGGTATCGCGCGGCACGATCTTGACACCGAAGTGCGAGCGCAGCGCGCAGACCAGCTCGAATAGGCGCGGTGGCGTGATGCGCTCCACCGGCAGCGTCATCGGCAGCCCAAACTGCGCCAGGAACTGATTGAGCAGCTCGATGCGCCCAAAGTGCGCCGAGACCAGCACGCAGCCGCGCCCGCTGCGCGCCGCCTCCAAGAAGGACTGCCATCCTGGCCCCGTCTGCCGCACCCGTGCCGCGGCCACCGCGGGAGAGGCACGGCGCGTGCGCAACAGGTCCAGGTAGTTCTGCACTTGCGTGCGGTACACGCGGAGCACCAGCGTGTTCAGGCGTGGACTTTCGAGGGGCAACTGGGTGGCCCGCGCCAGGTTGCGCCGCAGTCTCGCCCGCGGCGCACTGGGCAGCGCGGCCAGCAGCAGCGCCACCATCCGTCCCGCTGCATAGAGCGGTCGGCCCGGCAGCCGTTCCGCGAGCCACGCCCCCCCCGCTAAGAGCGCCCACGTGAGCATCGGCAGGCTAGGGTCGTGCCGGGCCGCTAGAGAGCGGCGGCAGTCCGGTGTCCGGGGAAGAGACGGCTACGCTGGACGTGGCCGGGTGCAGTGGCCACATGCGGCGGAACATGTACCACTGGTCAGGATGCGGCCGGATCACCGCCTCCACGTCCGCTATGATGCGCTGCATCGCGCCGTTCACGTCGCGCTCGAAGTCATCGCTAGGTGTGAAGCGCAACGGCGGCAGCGCTACTCCCGCGTACGTGTTGCGCGGAGTGCGCCAGACGCCCACTGCCACCACCGGCGCCCCCGTCCTCAGCGCGAAGTGCGCCGCCCCCGCCGGAACGCGCGTCCATGCCCCGAAGAAGACCACCGGCGCCCCCTCGCCCTGCTTGTGGGTTGGGCGGTCCACCACCAACACCACCCGTCCGCCCTGCTTGAGTGCGCGCATCACGCCGCGCGCTCCGTTGGCCAGCGGGATAACGTTCATGTGCTTGGCGTGCCGCCAGCCCTGCACCACCGTATCCAGCTCGGGCGGCTCCAGAGGGTCCGCCACCGCATAGAGGCCGTGGCGCTTGCCGAAGAACCAGCCCGCCACGTCCCAGTTGCCGTAGTGCGGCGTGGCGAAGATCACCCCCTTGCCCTCCGAGAGCGCCGCCTCAATGTGTTCCCAGCCGTCCACTCCCATCATCAGCCGTTCCAGGTCGTCATCAGACCAGCGCGGCAGGTGGGCGAATTCCGACAGGTATTTGGCGTAGTTCCGGAACGAGCGCTTGGCCACCAGCCGCACTCGCTGCTCCGGTGCATGTGGCCCCAACACCTGGCGCATGTTCGCCAGCGTCGCGGCGCGCTTGTTCGGCAGCAGCCAGTACAGCAGCTCTCCCAGGCCCGTGGCGATGGCGAACCGCGCCGGCCGCGGCAGCACCGTGTCGATGCGCTGCCAGGTGTGCCACGCCAGCATGGTCGCATCACGCCGCAAGCGGCGGAGCAAGCCATCTAATTTTGCCGTTCGCCCTGAGCTTGTCGAAGGGCGCGGTTCGACAAGCTCACCACGAACGGGAAGCGCGAAACCGGACCTACGCCCAAAGTGCGATACGGAGCGTGACGGTGGCGTGGCGTCGTTCAAGGCGTCGCGCCGAGTATAGGCCATAATCCGACCTGGAAATGCGTGCCGAAATCGTCTCCGTGGGCACCGAGCTGCTGCTCGGCCACATCACCGACACTAACGCCTCCTGGCTGGCGCAGCAGCTCTCCCAGCTGGGCATCGACTGCTACTACGTCTCCCAACTGGGCGACAACCTGGGTCGCCTGACGGAGCACCTGCGCCGTGCCTGGGAGCGCTCCGAGCTGATCGTCATGACCGGCGGCGTCGGCCCCACCGAGGACGACCTGACGCGCGAGGCGATCAGCGCGCTGCTGGGCGAGGAGATGGTGGTCCAGCCGGACCTAGAGATCGATCTGCGCGCGTTCTTCGCGCGGCGCGGAGTGGCGATGCCGGAGAGCAACGTCAAGCAGGCCACCCTGATCAAGTCGGCCAGTGTGCTCAAGAACCCGGTCGGCACCGCCCCCGGCTGGTGGGTCGAGCGTGACGGCCGCATCATCGTGGCGATGCCCGGCGTGCCGGGCGAGATGTTCCGCATGTGGCGCGAGGAGGCGGTGCCCAAGCTGCAGCAGCGCCAGGGCGGCACCGTGATCCTAACGCGCATCTTCAAGGTGATCGGGGTCGGCGAGTCGGCGGTGGAGGAGCTGATCCGCCCGTTGCTCGCTTCGACCAACCCCACCATTGCCACCTACGCCAAGGCGGATGGCGTGCACGTGCGCACCAGCGCCAAGGCAGCCGACGCCGAAGGCGCGAACCGCCTCCTGAATGAGATCGACCCGCGCGTGCGTGAAGCGCTGGGTCGTGCCATTTATGGACTGGACGAAGAGTCGCTGGCCGGCGTGGCCGCCGCGCTGCTGGAGCGCGCCGGCCTCACCGTGGCCACGGCCGAGGAGTTCACCGGCGGCCTGGTGGCCAGCGACCTGCACGAGGCGGGCGGCGCGCGCTATCGCGGCGGCATCGTGAGTGGTGACGCGCCGGCCGAGATCACGCTGGACCAGGAAGTCGGGCCGGGCGCCGAGCGCGCGGCGGAGCTGGCGCAGCGCGCGGCGCGCGAGTTCGGCGCCGACCTAGGGCTGGCGCTGGCCGCCGACCTGGTGCCCCGCCAGGGCGCCACGCCCGGCCGTCGCTCGTATGCCGTTCTGACCGGCCGGGACGGCAGCGTCCTGGCGCGCAGCAACCGCCTGGACACCACGGCACCGTCCATCATCCGCCGGCGGGCGGTGCTGTACGCGCACAACCTGCTGCGCGAGCACCTGCTGGACCGGCCGTGATCGACCGCCTGATCGACCCGGCCAGCCGCGAGCCGGTACTGCGCACGCTCTACGGTCACCTCCGGTTTGCCGAGTGCTGCGCCATCGTGGGGCTCAACGACTCGGGCAAGACGACGCTGCTCGGCCTGGCGCAGCAGCCGGACGTGGTGGCGCGGTTTGGCCCGCCAGACATAGGCGCGGCGGCCGGGCGGCGGTTGTTCGTGCACGTGGACTGCAACCTGCTGGCGGCGGCGTCCGAGCACGACATGTACGCCGTGATGGCCCAGGCGACGCTGCTGGCGGCGCGCCGCGCCGGCCTGGGGCCCGCCGCCGAGCGCGCGGCCGACCTGGCGCAGCACGCGCTCTTCCCCGCCACCACGCCGGTACTGGCCGCCGTGGCACTCGAATCGCTGGTGGCGCAGCTGGTGGAGGCGGACGGTTTGTCGCTGGTGTACCTGTTCGACGAGTTCGACGCGCTGTACCGGCGCATCGAGCCGCGCGCGGCACTTGTCCTGCGCGCCATCCACAACCGGGTTGGTCCGGCGCTCTCCTATGTCCTGGCGTTGGAGCAGCCGCTGCGCCGCGCGCACTCCGGGCAGCCGGGCGAAGCCGCCGAGTTCGAGGAGCTGTTCACCACCACCAGCTTCACGCTACCGCCCCTGGACCCGGAGGATGCCGCCGCGTTCGTCGTGCGCTACGTCGAGTCGCGGCAGGTGGCGGCGCCTACGTCCCTGGCGGAGCGCGTGGCGGCGCTGACCGGAGGCCACCCCGGACTGCTGTGGGCTACGTGCGCGGCCGCCGCGCGACTGGCGCCGCGCCTGGCGGACACGGCCGACGAGCTCGAAGCGCAGTTGGTCACCGCGCCGGAGGTGGTCGCGGAGTGCGAAAACGTGTGGCTGCGCCTGGCGGCAGAGGAGCGCGCGGCGGTCGAGGCGCTCCGCCACGGCCACGGCCCCGCCAGCGCACTGGCGTCGGAGCTGCGGGACCGCGGATTGCTGGAGGGAACGGGCGGTCGGCTGGCCATCCCGTTGTTGGAGCGCTACCTGACCCAGGCTGGAGACGACGAGCCGGCGGGGCTGCGGGTAGACGCCACGACCGGTCAGGTCGTGATCGACGGCGCGCCGCTGCGTGCCCAGCTCGGCCCCACCGAGTTCCGGCTGCTGCAAGTGCTGGCGGAGCGTCCCGGTGCGCTGGTGACCAAGGATGAGGTGGTGCGCCTGGTCTGGCCCGGCGAGGCGCGCATCAACGGCGTGGACGACGCGCGCATCGACAAGCTGGTCGACCGCGTGCGCTCCAAGATCGAGCCGGACCCCAAGAACCCGCGTTTCCTCGTCACCGTGCGTGGCATGGGCTATCGTCTGCTGACGGCGCCCGAACGATAGCCGTCAGGGCATGCCGAGACGGCTGCCGATGAATGCCCGGTAGCCGTTGACGAACGACTTGATGGGAGTGGGGGAGCGGCCCTCAAGCTGCACCTCATCGAGGACGAGTAGCCCATCGCCGGTGGTGACCGCAGCACCCTTACCGCTGGCGACGACGGTTCCGGGGGTTGCTGGAGCGGTTGCTTCCTGCGGGGCAGCTGAGGGAGAGGTGCGCGAGCGGAGGACGAGGAGCTGCTTGCCGTCCCAGGTGGTGTGTGCCACGGGCCACGGCTGCATGGCGCGGACCTGGCGCACGATCTGTGATGAGGGCTGCGCCCAGTCGATGAGACCGTCGGCCTTACGCACGGGGTGGCAGTAGGTGGCGGCAACGTCATCCTGGGGCCGTGCCGTGACTTTGCCGTCCAGGTACTGAGGAAGTACGTCCAGGAGGAGTCCGGCGCCGAGGGTGGCGAGGCGCTGCTCCAGGGACGCCGTGGTGTCGTCTGGACGGATTGGCTCGGCGCGCGAGTCGAGCGTCGGGCCGGTGTCCATGCCCTCGTCCAGCTGCATGATGGTGACGCCGGTCTCGGGGTCGCCAGCTAGGATCGCCGCGCCGATCGGCCAGGCGCCGCGCCAGCGCGGCAGCAGTGAAGCGTGCACGTTGAGGTGGCCCAGTCGCGGGACCGCCAACAGGTCCCCCGGCAGGATCTTGCCGTAGGCGGCGACGATACCCAGGTCGGCCTGAAACCGCTGCAAGGCGGTCACGGCAGCAGGCCGGCGCAGCGTGAGCGGCTGCACCACCTGGATGCCGTGCTGCTGGGCCAGTACCTTCACCGGCGGCGGCGTAAGCACCTGCTTCCGCCCCACCGGCTTATCGGGCTGGGTGACTACGCCCACTACCGCTACCGGCGAGTCCGGCGCCAGCAGCCGCGCCAGGATAGTCGCCGCGAATTCGGGCGTGCCGAAGTAGAGCGCACGCGGCCGGTCGGACGCGGTCAGAGCGGCTCCTCGTGCTCGTCGGGCTTGCCCGGCTTTGATGGCCCCTCGTCGTCCTCGTCGGCCTCTACCCAGTGGATCTTGGAGCGGTCGTGGACCTTGTCCAGGAACAGGACGCCCTCCAGGTGATCGACCTCATGCTGGAAGATCCGCGCCAGCCAGCCATCGGC
This sequence comes from uncultured Chloroflexota bacterium, assembly GCA_902805635.1. Taxonomy (GTDB): domain Bacteria; phylum Chloroflexota; class UBA11872; order UBA12225; family UBA12225; genus CADCTC01. The sequence goes on along the minus strand of CADCTC010000068.1, from coordinate 6,748 downwards.
CTTGATGCGGACCTCCTTGCCGTTGCGGTCGCGCCCCTTGACCAGCACGGTGGTGGCGCGCGTCACGGGGCCTTGCCAGTTGGGGGCGGAGAGACAGCCCTCCTCGTCTTCCACCTGGCCGCTGCTCTTGACGATCTCCGGGTTGATGACAGTGAACAGCTCGTCCTCGTATTCGACCACGATGACGCGTAGTGGCACCCCTACCTGGGGCGCGGCCAGGCCGACCCCGGGAGCGTCGCGCATGGTCTCGATCATGTCGTCGATCAGGCGGCGCGTCGAGTCGTCAATACGGCCGACACGCTTGGCCTTGCCACGCAGGATCTTGTCCTGCGCGGTGGAGTTGAGCGGCTCGGTGATGATGGGACGGATGGGCATAGGAAGTGACGAGCTGCGGGTTCGGAGTGAAGCCTACGCACTAACGGCGGGCTGTTGGGCGAGCTCGGCGCGGTGCTGCCAGAGCTTTTCGATGGCGCGCGCGATGTCCTCGGCGTCGTCGCTCGAGCCGAGCAGCATGGCATGGGGCAGGGTGACCTCTTCCTCGTAGGCGAAGCGGTCGCTGTAGGGGCAGTTGGGCGGGTTGAAGTCTGGGGAGGTCTTGTCGTAGCGCGCGGCGAAGGGGTAGCGCTCCTTGCGCACCTTCCAGTAGGGCATGCCATAGACAGGGGCGCCCCAGCCACCGGCGGCGCGGATGCCCTCCGCCTGCAGCCCTTTGACGAAGCGGTTGCGCGTCACGCCGTCCCACACCTCCGGCTCGAAGGCGAAGATGTAGCCGTAGTACGCCTGGCGCACGACGCGTGGATCGCGCCGCGCGGGACGAATGCCAGGCAGCGCACCGAGGCGGTCGTTGAGGTACATGCCGTTGGCGTCACGCGTCTCGAGCTCGCCGTCCAGGCACTCCAGGCCGGCCAGCAGCACGGCGGCTTGCAGCTCAGAGATGCGGAAGTTGTGGCCCAGCACGTACTCCCCGCCCTCCTTGCGCGCGCGGCCCACGTTCTTGAAGGCCCAGATGCGATCGGCGAATGCCTCGTCGTTGGCGATGACGATGCCGCCCTCGCCTGAGGTGAGCGATTTGCTGGCCTGGAACGAGAAGCAGCCGGCGTTGCCGATGGCCCCGGCGCCGCGCACCTCGCCATCGGGGCAGCGCCAGAGCGTGCCGTGGGCGTGGGCGGCGTCTTCGATCACCAGGAGGTTGTGGCGGCGGGCCAGGTCCATGATGGCGTCCATGTCCGTCGTGGCGCCGGAGAGGTGGACCGGGATGATGACTTTGGTCCGGGACGTGACCAGCGCCTCGGCGGAAGCGGCGTCCAGGCAGAAGGTGTCGCGGCTGATGTCGGCGAAGACGGGGACCGCATTGACCTCCAAAACGGCGCTGGCGGTGGCGATCCAGGTCAGGCCGGGGACGATCACCTCGTCTCCGGCCTCGATGCCGGCGGCTTCCAGGGCAGCGACGAGGGCGGTGGTGCCGCTCGAGACGCAGACGCCGTGCTTGGCGCGCTGGAACTCGGCGAAGCGGCGGGCGAACTCCTGCTCCATTGGGCCGTCGCCGCCCCACTTGCCACTGGTTAGCGCCTCGGCGACGAGCTCCTTGGCGTGCTCGGCGGTCTCAGCACGCGGCCACTGCGGCCAGGGAGCGGTGCGGACGGGGGTGCCGCCGTTGATGGCTAGCTGGGACATGCGGGGAACCTTTCGCTCGACGCTGGCACGACTCTGGCTTGGCTGTGGCTTGGCTGTGGCGCGCGACGTTCTTCGAAAGAACGGTAGCCGGGTTAGACGCGCACCGGAGTGGCGTTGACGCGCAGCCGCTCGGCCAGGATGATCGTCTCGAACTGCGCCACAGCGTCGTCCAGGCGGCCGGGGTGATTGACGATCAGGTAGTCGTAGCCGGGGATACAGGCGAGCTCGCGCTGGGCCTGTGCCAGCCGGTTGTCGAAGTCGGCGGTGCTGGACACGCCCCGCTCGCGCTGAGCCTGCTCCAGGCGGCGCTGGAGCTCCTCCACACTGGGTGGGGCGAGAAAGACCAGGATGGTGCCGGGCACTTGCAGCTTGACGATGGAGCCGCCGCGGACCTCGATCTTGAGGATGACGTCCTGGCCGCGCGCGATGGCGTCACGCACCGGGCCGGCAGGCACGCCGTAATAGTGGCCGGCGTACTGCACGTCCTCCAGCAGGTCGCCGCGGCTGCGCATGGCCAGGAAGTCGGCCTCGGAGACGAACTGGTAGTGGACGCCGTCCACTTCCTCCGGCCGGCGGCTGCGGGTGGTGCAGGTGACGACTACCCGTACGTCCGGCATACGCTCGCGCAGGCGGGCCAGCACGGCGTCCTTGCCGGTGCCGGACGGCGCCGAGAGGATGAACAGTCGCGGCTGGTAGCCGCCGCCCGCCTTTGCGCGCAGCTCTTGGAGCGCTCTTTCAGGGACGGCAACCACGGAGGCGATTGTAGCGAGATGATGGCGCAATTTGCCGCAGTTTGGCGCAGGTTCTCTTACAAATCTCCCGCAACCGGATAGTTGACCTCTCGCCGGCACGTACTCCTCCTATAGAGATAGAACGGGAGAGAAGGGGGCATTTTCAGGCGAGACTGCTATATCGACTCGTGCCCCCGCAGCTTCTCGATGGCGGCGTCTAGCCGGCGGCGGACGGTGTCGGGACCCAGCACTTCCATGGTTTCGAAGATGGGGGGACCGACGATACGGCTGGTGACGGCGACGCGGACGGCGCCGGCGCCGAAGAGCTGGCCGGTCTTGACGCCCAGTGCTTCGGCCAGCGGCCAGAGCTGCTCCTTGATGGGGGCGGCGGTCCAGCCGGGACCTTCCTTGGCCAGGTCTTCAATGGCCTGGCGGGCGGCTTCGAGCACCTCTAGCGTGCGCTGCTTGTCCAGGCCCTTGGGGATCAGCAGCTTGGGGTCGTACTCCTCGTCCTGGAAAAAGAAAGAGAGCACCTGGGGCGCTTCGGAGAGACGCTTGATGCGCTCTTGCTCGAGCGGCAGCGCGCCGGCCAACGTGTCCTGGTCGACGTCCGCCATGCCGGCGGCGGCCATGTAGGGCAGCACGCGGCGCCGGAACTCGTCGAGCGGCAGGCGGCGGATGTACTGGCCATTGAGCCACTCCAGGCGCGGGAGGTCGATGATCTTGCCCGACGGGCCGATCTTGGAGAGGTCCAGGTGGGCGGCGATCTCCTCCAAGCCGAACAGCTCGCGCGCGATGCTCGGATCGGGGTTGCCCGGATCAGGAACGAAGGCGATCAGGTTGCCCAGGTAGTTGACGATCGCTTCGGGAAGGAAGCCCTCTTCCATGAACCACTGCATCTTTGCCCAGGGGTGCTTGCGCTTGCTGATCTTGCCCTTGTCCACGTTGAGCAGCAGCGGCGAGTGGGCGATGATTGGTGGGGTCCAGCCGAGCGCGTCGAACACCTGGTGGTGGACGGGAGTGGTGCTGATCCACTCTTCGCCGCGCACGATGTGGGTGGTGCCCATGTCGTGGTCGTCCGCCATCGCAGCCAGGTGGTAGACGGGGAACCCGTCGGCGCGCACGACGATGGGGTCCTGCTGGGTGGCGTACTCGAACGAGATCTCGCCGCGGATGGCGTCTGTAAAGGTAAAGGTGCCCGTGGTGGGCATCACCAGGCGCACGGTGTAGCGCTCGGTGTAGCCGGGCAGCGCGCGGCGCTGGTCCTCGGTCTTGCCGTAGCAGAGCCGGTCGTAGCGCGGCGCCAGCTTCTGCGCCTGCTGGTCACGGCGCATCTGGTCCAGGCGCTCGGGCGAGCACCAGCACTTGTAGGCGCGGCCGCTGTCCAGCAGCTGCTGGGTGTAGACCTTGTAGCGGTCCAGGCGCTCGGACTGGCGGTAGGGGCCGTGCGGGCCGCCGTTGTCCGGCCCCTCGTCCCATTCGATGCCGAGCCAGTGCAGCGAGTCGTAGATCAGCTGCTCGGCGCCCTCGGTGAAGCGGGCGCGGTCGGTGTCCTCGATGCGGATGAAGAACTGGCCGCCGTGGCGCTTCGCCAGGGAGGCGGAGATGAGCACGGCAACCACGTTGCCGATGTGGACTTCGCCGGTGGGAGACGGCGCAAAGCGCGTCCGCACCGGCGAGCCGGCGCGGGCGCCGTCTGCCATGGTTATGACTTCTTTCCCTCTTGTGCTGTCTGCTCACGCTGCTCGATGGGCACGTAGCTGCGCTGCCAGGGGCCGGCGTATTCGGCCAGCGGGCGGATGATGCGGTTGTCGGAGTATTGCTCCAGGATGTGGGCGGTCCAGCCGGCGATGCGGGAGACGGCGAAGATGGGGGTGAAGAGGTCGGTGGGCAGGCCGAGCGCCCAGTAGGTGGAGGCGGAGTAGAAGTCCACGTTGGCGTGGATGGTCTTCTCGCGCCACATGATCTCCTCGATGTTTCGGCTCATGGTCCAGAACTTCAGGTCCTTCTGACGCTCCCCGAGCTGACGAGACATCTCGCGCAGGTACTGGGCGCGCGGGTCGGTGCCGCGGTAGACGCGGTGTCCAAACCCCATGATGCGCGCGCCGCGCCCCTTGAGCTTGTCCAGGATGAACGGCTCCACCTTCTCCGGTTCGCCAATCTCCTGAAGCATGTGGATCACGCCCTCGTTGGCGCCACCGTGCAGCGGTCCAATCAGCGCGCCAACGGCGCTGGTGACCGCGGAGTGCATGTCCGACAGCGTGGCAGCGGTAACGCGCGCGGCGAAGGTGGAGGCGTTGAACTCGTGGTCGGCGTGCAGGATCAGCGCCACGTCCAGCGTGCGCTCGGCCACGTCGGTGGGCTCTTCGCCGTTCAGCATATAAAGGAACGCTTCCGCCGTGCTCTGGCTGGGCTTAGCCTGGATGGGGTCTTTGCCCTGGCGAAGGCGATGCCATGTGGTGACGATGGTGGGCATCTGTGCGGTGAGGCGCAGCGCCTTGTTGTGGTTGGCCTCGGTCGTATCCACGGCGCCTTCGGGGTCGAACAGGCCGAGCGTGGAGACGACCGAGCGGATGACGTCCATGGGCGTCGCGTCCTTAGGGAAGCGGCGCATCAGGTCGATTACCTCGGACGGCAGGGCGCGGTTCTGGCCCAGCTGCTGCTTGACCTGGTCCAGCTGGCTGCGAGTGGGCAGGTCGTCGTGCCAGAGGAGGTGGACCACTTCCTCGAAGGTGGCGTGCTGCGCCAGGTCGTCAATGTCGTAGCCGCGGTAGATCAGGCGGCCGGGGTAGTTCTTTTCCTTGTCGCCGCCGAAGACGTGGCAGATGGCGGTACGGCCCGCGATGACGTCCTGCAGGCCCTCCTTCGCGGTGGACTGGCCTGCGCCTGCTGCGCCTGTTGCTTGCCCGCCTTTGGGCTGGTCTTTGGGGTCGGTTGCGGTCGCCGGCATGCGGGTTTTCTTCCTCTGGGCAGATGATAGACTGGCGCCGTGAGCAAGATCAAAGTCAGGACGCCGCTGGTGGAGATGGACGGGGACGAGATGACGCGAGTCATCTGGGCCCGCATCAAGGAGCAGCTGGTGCTGCCCTTCCTGGACGTGGACCTCAAGTACTACGACCTCTCCGTCACGCACCGGGACTCTACCGACGACAAGGTGACGGTGGACGCTGCGAATGCTTGCCTGGAGTATGGCGTGGGCGTGAAGTGCGCCACCATTACGCCCAACCCGGACCGCGTCAAGGAGTTTGGCCTCAAGAAAGAGTGGCCTTCACCCAACGGCACGATCCGAACCATCATGGATGGGACGGTCTTCCGCAAGCCGATCACGCTGGCCAACATCCCGCCGCGCGTGCGCTCGTGGAAGAAGCCAATCGTCGTGGCGCGCCACGCGTTCGGGGACATCTACCGCGACCAGGAGATCAGGGTGCCCGGCGCGGGAAAGGTGGAGCTGGTCTACACGCCCGCGGGCTCAGAAGGTGGCGAGCCGCAGCGCCTGCTGGTGAACGACTTCAAGACCGGCGGCGGCGTGGCGATGGGCATGTTCAACACGGACAAGTCGATCACCAGCTTCGCCCGCGCGGTGTTCACCTTCGCCGTGGGGGAGAAGCTGAACGTATGGTTCAACACCAAGGACACCATCTCCAAGAAGTACCACACCCGCTTCCGGGAGATCTTTCAGCAGGAGGCGGATTCCCGCAAGGCAGAGCTGGACGGCGCGGGGATTACGTACTCGTACTTCCTGATCGACGACGCGGTAGCGCAGGTGATGAAGAGCGAGGGCGGCCACCTGTGGGCGTGCATGAACTACGACGGCGACGTGATGAGCGACATGGTGGCCGAGGGGTTCGGCAGCCTGGGGCTGATGACGTCGGTGTTGGTGTCTCCTGACGGCAAGTACGAGTACGAGGCAGCGCACGGCACGGTGACGCGCCACTTCCGCCGCCACGAGAAGGGCGAAGAGACCTCTACCAACTCGGTGGCGTCAATTTTTGCGTGGACCGGCGCGCTCGGCCGGCGCGGCCAGCTCGACAACACGCCGGAAGTGAGCGAGTTCGCCGGCAAGCTGGAGCAGGCGGTGCTGGACACCATCGAGGGTGGCGTGATGACGGGTGACCTGACTCGCCTGACGACCACACCTAACCCCAAGCAGGCCAACACCTTCCAGTTCATGGACGCGGTAGCGGAGCGCCTGCAGGCGAGTCTGTAACTTCTCGCGTTAGTGACAAAGCCGGGGCCTAAAGCCAGCCGGCTTTGTCTGTGCAAAGCCCGCTTTGCGGGCTCCTCGACCCGCAGAGACAATTGCCCAAGACAAATACAAAGCCCAGCCGTGAGGCGGGGCTTTG
>CADCTC010000067.1 GCA_902805635.1 uncultured Chloroflexota bacterium | reverse complement strand
GAGCGTACCGCAGGGCCGCCGCTCAACTTGTCAATGCCGGCGGTGCTGTTGTCCCCGACCACGCGCCGCGCTAGCGCGTAGACCGCGGTGGAGTAGCGCTGGTAGAGCTCGCCCAGCGCACGCTCGGCCACCGGCTCACGGCTACACACCAGCAGAACGAGCTGGTCGTCTTTCAGCACACCGAGCGCGGCCGCCTGACTGCCCTGAATGTCGGACACGCGGCCATCCAGGCCTACTTGCACTGGTACCTGGCGTACCGGCCCACCGTCTATGCGGTTACGCGGCGGTCGCGTCCCACAAACCAGGCTATGACGATACCAGCGACGCCGAGCGCCAGGTGGAGCAGGTTGTCGGCGATCGAATAGCCGTGCGGCAGCAGGCCGAACAGGTTCGGGGCCACAAATCCGATGAGGCCGACGAGCAGATAGACGACGCCCGTGCCGCCCACGACTGTGCGCGCGAGGTCAGTGCTGCCGCGGAAGCCCACGTAGGCCAGCAGCGCGCCGGAGCCGATGTGAATGATGTCTTCGACGATGTCGATGTTGAGCAGACCTCCCAGGCTCTGGTCACCCAACACGATGCCGACGATGCCGGTCAACACCAGCGCAATCCCCAGGTACTTGGCGTACTCCCTGACCATGACGTGCGCCTCCTTTGACGCTGCGGCGTCCCGCCCGCAAGAACCGTACCCGGCGCAGCGCCGGGTCTAACCGTCGAGGCCGGCGACTTCCGCCAATTGCTGGAGATCCGGCACCACGATCTTGCGGCCCACGCGGCGGATGCGCCCTCCGGCTTCAAACACAGCCAGCGTGCGCGTGACCGTCTCGCGCGAGGCGGCGATCTGGCGCGCCAGCGTGGCGTGGGTCAGCGCGCCGCGGATCTGCCGGCCGCCCGGCACGTCATCACCCGAATCGCGCGCGAGCTGATACAGCAGCCGCGCCAATCGCGTGCGGGCGTCGGCGCCGGAAACGCGGCCGAGCTGCTGCTCTGTTTCCACCAGGCGCGCTCCGAGCTGCAGGGCCAGGCTGAGCATGACCTGCGGCCAGCGCGCGATGCTGCGCAGAAAGGTCCACCCATCGCCGACGCACACCAGCACGTCCGTGACCGCTTCTGCCGAGAGAAAGCCGTCCTGCGCCGGCTCGAAGAGGGTGGAGACGCCGAGCAGCGCACCACGGGTAATGCTGCCGGCATCGATCTGCCGTCCGTCTGGTCCCTCGTGGAACAGGCGGATGGTGCCTTCTTTTACGACGTAGATCCGCTGGGGCGGCGTGGTGGGACCAATCACCAGCTCTCCCGGGCGGAAGGTGCGCGGCTCCATCATGGGACCGATCTCTTCCACCTCTTCGTCGGTCAGGCCGCGGAACAGGTCCAACTGGTGCAGGTACCACGTCTTTTCGCCAGGGATGATGGGCATCGCGCGTTACTCCTCCACCAGTCTCCACGAGTTGCCACCGGCGGCATTCCCGGTGCTCCCGGTGCTCCCGGTGCTCCCGGTGCTCCCGGTGCTCCCGGCGCTGTTGCTGGCGCCACGTAGTGGCGCTCCTGGTCAGGCGGCGCAGAGGGCGCGGCTGACCGTCTCCCGCCGTGCACCGACCAGGCAGGCCAGGTGTTCGCGAGACAGTGACGGCGCCTCGCCGTCCAGGCAGCCGCTGAGCCGCGCGAGGACGCTGGGGACGCGCTCCGCCACCGGTAGCAGGGCGACATCTCGCAGCAGCGACTCCGCGAAGGCCAGACGGTGGCCCAGTGCGGCGAGCAACACGGTCAGCAGGGCGGCGTCCTCCGGCATCGGGCGCAGCACGCGGTGCGCGGGCAGCGCCCATAGCGTGACGTCGGTCAATGCCTCGGCAAAGACTCGGTTGCTTTCGAAGCCGAGCAGCGCCGCGAAGCCGAACCACTGCCCGCGCCCCAGCACGGCGAACGTCGTCTCCTCGCCGGCTTCGGTGAGCGTATTGATGCGCACGTGGCCCGAGCGTATGGAGTAGAGGTGAACCGGGGCCTCCTCCGCCCTCAGGATGACGCCGCCGCGGGTGTGGCGCGTCAGTCGGGCGAACGCTGCAGGAGGCGAATCCGTGGCGGCAGCGGCGCTTGCGTCAGACGGGGACATGACCATGCCCGACCGATCAACGCAAGAAGCGTACCGTGTTGTGACGATCGTCACATTTGATGCGCCTCGAGCAGCGCCGGTTTTGTGATGGATGTCACGGACAGCCGGAGCGATGGCGATCACTATGAGAGGCACGGAGACCCGTGCATGCCTGGCATGGTCAGCAAACGTATGGGCGCCTCCCGAACCACGAGAAAGGGTCCAAAGCACTATGCGTCAATCTAAGCGAGACTTCTTCCAAAAGAGCGTCGGAGGCGCCGCGCTCGCCGCGTCCGCGGTGGCACTGCGCGGGCCAGGTGCGCTGCACGCCCAGACCACCGGCACAACACCAAGTACGACCGCTGGCACACCCGGCGCACCCGGCGCCGTCTACGCCATGACCAATGAGCTCACCGGCAACCGGGTCACGGTCTACAAGCGGGCCGCCGACGGCCTGCTCACCCTTGGTGGCTCCTTTGCGACCGGCGGCATGGGCAGCGGCACGTTCGAGAACTCCGCCAACGGCCTGATCCTGAGCGGGCAGTCGCCGGACAACCTGCGTGGCAGCAACCGGTATCTCTTCGCCACCGACGCGGGCAGCAACAGCATCGCCGTCTTCGCCGTCGAGCCGCAGAGTGATGGGCTGGTGCTGGTGGACAGCAAGCCGTCGGGCGGCGTGCGGCCGTTCAGCGTGACGGTACGGCGCAACCTGCTCTACGTGCTCAACTCGGGCGGACCTTCCGGCATGGGCACGCCGCCCAACATCACCGGTTTCCGGGTCGGAGCCAACGGCACGCTGACCCCCATCCCCGGCTCCACGCGTCCGGTGGCGGGCGGCCCCACTTCCGGCGTGGCGCAGATCGGGTTCAACAATCAGGGGAACGTGCTGGTGGTCACGGAGCGAGGCAACCCCCTGAACATCATCGATACCTACCGGGTAGACCAGGGCACCGGCCTGGCTTCCGAGCCGATTGCAAACCAGCTCCCGAACATCCAGGGACCGTTCGGCTTCACCTTCACCCAACGCGACCAGCTGCTGGTCTGCATGAATCGCGGCGGCGCGATGGGACTCGGCGCAGCCTCGTCCTTCGCGGTGCCCAACGACGGTGTGCTCGCACCGATCAGCGGGCCGGTGGACAACCGCCGGTCGGACACGTGCTGGTTCGCGCTCACCGACGACAACAAGTACGGGTACGTCACGAACTTCCAGAGTGGCGATATTTCCAGCTACCGCGTCACACCGGAGGGCGTGCTCACGCTCCTCAATTCGATTGCCGCGGTGGTGGGTCCGCCCGAGAGTGGTCCGGCCGACGAGGCGCTCAGCCAGGACAGCAAGTACCTG
>CADCTC010000066.1 GCA_902805635.1 uncultured Chloroflexota bacterium | reverse complement strand
CTACGTCTCCAGCTACCCAACCATCCCGTGCCGGACCGACCTGTTCACCGGCCGGTACTCGTTCCCACACCGGCCGTGGCAGCCGCTGGAGCCGGGCGACGTGGTGCTCTCCGAGCTGGCGCGGCGGGCCGGCTACCTCCCGGTGTTGTTCTTCGATACACCCCCGCTGGGCAACGACGACGGCAACTTCACGCGCGGCTTCGCCGGCTGGCAGTGGATCCGGGGGCAGCACGCCGACCGCTGGAACGTGGACCCGGTAGACCCACCACTGCCGGCTGCCCCCTATAAGCTCAAGGGCACGCCGCAGACCAAGCTCTATCTCCGGAACACGGCCGACCGGGTCTACGAGCGCGACTGGATGTGCGCGCGCACGCTGACGGCGGCGATGGACTGGCTAGAGCGCAACCACCAGCGCGGCCGGGCGGGCGGACCGCCGGGCTTCGTGATGTATGTGGACATGTGGGACCCCCACGAGCCCTTCGACGCGCCATCGTTCGACGTGGCACGCTACGCCGACCCATCGTTCGACGGTGATCGCGTGATCTACCCACAGTACGGGAGGCCGGAGTTCTTCACGCCCGAGGAGCACAACCACGTGCGGGCGCTGTACGCCTCGCTGGTGACGCTCTCCGACCGCTGGCTGGGCCACCTGCTGGACAAGCTGGACGTGACCGGGTTAGCCGAACACACGCTGGTGGTACACCTGACCGACCACGGCCACCTGTTTGGTGACCACCAGCTGCAGGGCAAGCCGGGCGGCCCCCTCGGCAAGCTGTACGAGCCAACCATCCACATCCCACTAATGATCCGCCACCCGCAGGGGACCAGTGCGGGCACGCGCGTGCAGGGGATCGCGCAGCACGTGGACCTGCTGCCCACGGTACTGGAGTTCCTCGATGCGCCGGCCCCAGATGGGCTGGACGGCAAGTCACTGTGGCCGTTGATCCGCGGCGAGCAGGAGCGCGTGCGCGACACGGCTTTCTCAGGCCGCTTCCCCAACGAGCTCGCGGCGGTGCTCGGCGTCTCCCGGAACCGCGCGCAGCAGGCGGCGGCGTTCGACGGTGCAGCTGGGATGGGGGCCGACTCGCGCCTGATCGAGCCACTAACGGTGACCACCGAGGAGTGGGTGCTGGTCTGCGCGCCGCGCGGCCGCGCCTCCGAGCTGTACTCGCTGCGCGATGACCCGAACCAGGAGCGCAACGTGATCGCGGAGCACCCGGACGTGGCGCGCGAGCTGCACGGACGGCTGCTGCAGTTCCTGGAGACCGCCGGCGGCACCGGGGCGAGCGACGCGCGCATCGCGCCATTCCGGGTGGACGTGACGCGCGGCGACGCGGAGCCGGAGCCGGCAGCACTAGCAGAAGACACCACATTGTTCTGCACCGAGGACGCGCGGGGGGTGACGTTCTGCTTCGAGAACGAGCAGCAGGCGCGGAACCTGTTCCGGCTGGAGGACGGCACGGTGCCGAGCTTCCGCCAGGAGCGGGCGGGCGACCTGCGCCGCCGCGCGCCGAAGGCGCTGTACTACTCGCCGACGCAGTATTACTGGCTGAGCGACTTGCTGTAGAGGCTGCGACTGCCCATGCGCTACCCCGGCGTCGGCGGGCCATGGCGACTCAACGGCGCTGGAGCGATATGCTGGAGCCGAAGGAACATGGGGTGACCGTGACACGTACGGGAATCGCACGCGGCAACCTCATCGAGCTGGACCGAGCCGTTGATCTGCCAATTGGTACGCCCGTGGCTGTTGAGGTGAGGGCAGTCACCGCAGAGGCAGATCGGCATCCGCTGCCGCCTGCTGAGCTTGCCAGGTTCCTTCGTGCGACACCCAGAGTAACGCCGGCGGATGCTGCCGCGCTGATGACGCAGATCGAAGAAAGCCGGCTGCCTGCGGACTACCGCGGCATCTTCGACGATCTGCCGCGGTGATCTACCTGCTCAATACGTCTGCCGTCAGTTTGGACATCCAGCCGTCATCCACGCAAGCGTTTCTCTGTTGGCCGCCGTGACGGTCGTGACCAACTCGTCGTCCAGGGACCAGTCCTCCTGGCGGAAGCCGCGCTTGCGTGTGCGGTTGCGGCTGTACGCGCCGCAGTAGTGCCAGCCCACGCAGGAGTCCGTTGCGCGCAGGGACCGCAGCAGCGCCGCGTACGCCTCGCCATCGGGCCGGCTGGCATCAGCGAGCAGGAGCGGGAGGCCGGTCAGCGCGTGCCAGCGCGCGAATGCGGGCACGATCGCCTCTGGCCCGGCGAAGAACTGGAAGCTGAGCACGTCAACCCACGGCGCGGCCGCCAGCAGCACCTCGTCCGGCAGCGGTGCCTTGCCCTCGTACCGGTCGCCGAGCAGGAGGTGATTCGGATCGTAGCGCCGCACCGCGTCGTGGGTGACGCGGTAGTAGCGCTCCTGGCTCGCGCCGAAGCGCTCGCGCCAGATGTGGATGTTCTCCGGGTACCGCAGCGACGCCGAGTCAATGTGGTTCATGCCCAGTGAGAAAAAGGGCCGCCCATCCGGCGTGACCAGCCACCAGCGGCCACGGCGGCGGCCGGCGGTAAAGAAGCGCGTCGTCAAGAGTGGGATCCTCCGTTGTCTCAGATCTGCGCGGACCGTATTGTGCAGCACCACCGGGCGAGCCGACCGACAAGCCGACGGGGAGCCAGCAGGCGTACGCGAATACGCTGGCCTGCGAAGCAACGGCGTGGCGCCACTGGTGCTACGCTACGGCGCGTGAGCGCACAAGAGATGGCGGCGGGCGGGCGGCGGATGAACGTGATCTGGATCATGGCGGACCAGATGCGGGCGCAGGCGACGGGCTTCATGGGGGACCCGAACGCGCGCACGCCGGAGCTGGACCGGCTAGCGGCGGAGGGGTACACGTTCACCAGGGCGGTATCAGGGGCACCGTTGTGCTGCCCGTTCCGCGGCTCGATGGTCACGGGGCGCTACCCGCACCGGTCGGGGGTGCCCGCGCACCAGTCGCCGATGCCTGCGGAGACGCGCACACTGGCGCACGTCTTCCGTGAGCGCGGCTACCGGACGGCATGGATGGGCAAGTGGCACCTGGACGGCAACCGGCCGGAGCTGCCATCGGAGAGCCACAACGACCGCGACGCGCGGGTGCGCATGATCCCGCCGGAGCGGCGCGGCGGCTTTGAGGACTGGTGGGCGTACGAGAACAACAACCGGCCATTCGATTGCCTGGTGCACTGCGACGCCGAGCGCGTGCCGGAGGGCGTTTCCGTCCTGCGGGAATCCGGCGGCATGGCGCAGGTCCGGTTGCCCGGCTATGAAACCGATGCGCTGACCGACATCCTGCTGGGCTGGCTAAAGCGACACCTCGCGAACCGTGCGAATGACATAGGGGGCGGCAACGGAGCCGAGGGAGCCGAGGGAGCCGTCGGAGAGGGCGGATACCAGCCGTTCTTCGCAGGGCTGTCGGTGCAGCCGCCGCACAACCCGTACACGGCGCCGGCAGGGGCGATGGCGCGCTACACGCCGGGACAGATACGGCTGCGGGCGAACGTGCCGCCGATCCCGGCGGTGGAGGAGCAGGCGCGGCGCGACCTGGCGGGGTACTACGCGGCGATCGAGCAGCTGGACTGGAACGTGGGGCGCATCCGGCGGGCGCTGGAGGATATGGGGATCGCGGAGGAGACGTACCTGGTGTTCTTCAGCGACCACGGCGACATGCATGGCTCGCACGGGCAGTGGCGCAAGACCAGCCCGTGGGAGGAGTCAATCCGCATCCCGTTCGTGATCGGCGGCCCGAGCCGGGAGCACCAGCAGACGTACCGCACGACGATTCCGATCAACCACGTGGACATCGCGCCGACGACGTTGGGACTGTGCGGCCTGTCGGTGCCCGACTCAATGGACGGCACGGACTACGCACCAGCACTGCGGCAGAGCGCAACCAGGCCCTCCTCGCCGGGGGTGCCGGACAGCGCCTACATAGGCATTCCGGTGCCGACGGGGCACGGGGACAGCACCGACCGTGCGTGGCGCGGTGTGGTGACGCGGGACAACTGGAAGTACGTCTGCCTGGAGGGGCAGCCGTGGCTGCTCTTCAACGTGAATGAGGACCCGTACGAGCTGGCGAACCACGCGCACAACACACGTTATGCGGCCGAGCGGCGCCGGCTGCACGTGCGATTGGAGCAGTGGGTGCAGGAGACCGGGGATACATTTGCGCTGCCGGAGGCGGGCTGAGGGATGCAGCGGCCAGTCCAGGCGTGCGGCCGGCCTGACTCTCTGCACGCCCCTGTGTACGCGCCTCAGTCCCGGCGCCTCAGCCCGCCGGGCGCAGCACGGGCTCCAGGAGCTCCTTGAGGCGGGCGCCGGCCTCACGGGGGGCGGCTTGGCCGGCGAGCACCTTGGTCACCTCGGCGTTGAAGGTGCGGTCGAACTCGACCCACTGCGGCACGCTGGGGACGGCACGGGTGAAGGGCTCACCGTCCAGGAAGAGGCCCCAATTGGCGGGCGGCTGGCCGGCGTTGAGCTGGCGGGCAGCGGCGTGGGCGGACTTACGCGCGCCGATCAGGCCGCTGCTGGTGATGCGCTGCTGCATCTCGTCGCCGGAGAGGAAGCGGGTGAACGCCCAGGCCTCATTCTTGTTGGCGCTGGAGGCGGGGATCATCCAGGAGGAACCCTGGGTGCCACCGGTGGAGGAGAAGCGGCCGGCGCGGCTGGAGGGGAAGACAGTGGCGTTCCAGCGGAAGTTCTGTATGCGGCGGTGGGCGGTGGCGGTGTAGGCGGCGCCGGCGATGAGCAAGGCGGACATGCCGTTGAGGAAGACGTCGTTGCCGGCGATGCCGCCGGTCTCGGACGCGTCCGGCACGAAGCGGTGCTTCTGGCGCAGGTCCTGGAGGTACTGGAGCGCCTCGACGGCAGGGGCCTGATCGAGCATGACCTTGGTGCCGTCCTTGGAGAGGAAGTCGGCGCCGTTGGCCCAGAGCCAGGGGGCGATGTTGGTGACGCCGGTGGGCAGCGAGGCCAGCGCGTAGCGGCCGGGGGAGCTGTCCCGGCGCGTCAGGCGCAGTCCGGCTTCAACGAACTGCTGCCAGTTCCAGCTGGCGGCCTTCCACTCGGTCGGCGGGAGCGGCACTCCCGCGCTCTCGAAGAGCTCGACGTTGGTATAGATGGCGAGGCAGTTGAAGTCGTTGGGGTAGGCGTAGAGCTTGTTCTGCCACTTGGAGAACTCGACGGTGACGGGGAGGAAGGCGTCCAGGCTCTCCTTGTCGCGCTTGGCGTACGTTTCCAGGTCAAGCGCCATGTTCTTTGAGGCGTACAGGCCGAAGTTGCGCCCGCCGACCTGGATCACGTCGGGGGGCGTGCCGCCGGCGATCATGGAGACGACCTTGGCGTCGAATGCCTCGTTGCCGTCCATCCCGGTGAGGTCCACTTTGATGCCCGGCTGGAGCTCAGGGAAGCGGGTGGCGGCGAACGCCTTATCCGTATCGGCCGTGGCCGCGCCCCAGGCGAGATAGGTGAGAGTCACGCCGGAACGCAGCTGCGCCGGCTGCGCGGCGGTAGAGGTTGCTCCCCCGCCGCACGCCGCCAGCAGTGAGGCCGGCGCGAGCGCAAGCGCGCTGCCCAACACCATGCGCCGGGTCGTCGACTGTCTGACTGGATGCTTGTCTCCGCTCTCCATGTGCATCTCCCTTTGACGCGGCCGGAGTGACACCTCCGGGGGTGACCAACTGCTGCCACGTTCATCTCAGTGTAGCCGCAGGTGCGCTACAGGGGTTTTGCCGGCGTGGCGCAGCCACTCCCGCCACCCACCTCCGGAACAACTGATTCGGTGGCTGAACTCGTCGACTGGCCTAACCAGGTCAGGCGTCACCAAACGCGCGCGGATAGGTGCGCTGCCAGCCCTCGCGGCCGAAGTCGGGCTGCTGTGAGAGGTCGCGCACATAGACCCGCTGCGCGTAGTGCGACTGGACCATCGCACCCATCATCCACGTCGTGAGCCGGGCGTCCAGGTCACGGTACGTCTCCGCATGACCGGTGTCCGCCGCAAGGTTACGCTGCTCCTGCGGGTCGTCTTCCAGGTTGAAGAGCAGCGTCTCACCGGTGGCGTACTTGGACAGGCGCCACGGGCCTTCCTGGATCATCCAGCCGCCGCCGAGCGCGCCGATGATGCGCTCACGGCCGGTGGTACCGGCGCCCTCGGTACCCGCTGTAGCCGCCACGTCCGGCAAGGGGCGCGAGTCCATGTGAGACGGGACAGGTACCCCCGCGAGTGTGAGCAGCGACGCGGTCACGTCGGTCAGAGTGACCAGAGCGTCAGATGCGCCTTGCACAGACGCTGATCGCCGCGAGCGTATCGCCTCCCTCTCGACAGCCGTGCCCTGGTCCAGTCCTTCACGAGCATCGGCGACAACCGCAGCCCCTGGCCGGCTGACGATCAGCGGAACGTGGAAGCTGGAATCGTAGAACTGGCCCTTGCCGATCAGGTCGTGATCGCCCAGGTAGTCGCCGTGGTCGGCTGCGAGGATGACCACGGTGTTCTCCAGCAGGCCCCGCTCGCGCAGCGTTTCCAGGATCTGGCCGACCTCGTGGTCGATCTGCTTCACCAGCGCGGCGTAGTGCGCTCGGATCTTGAGCTTCTGCTCGCGCGTGAACTCGCCGTAGTCCACGCCATTCCACGATCCCTTGTTGCCCGCGACGTTCTGGGCGCGCACGGCCGGCGTGTCTCCCGAGTTGGCCACCGGCTCGGGCAGCGCGCTCCAGTCCACCTGCTCTAGGAACTCAGGGGCAGGGTCATAGGGGCAATGCGGCCCCGGGAAGCCGACCATCATGGCGAACGGTCCCTCGGTCCCATACTCACGGATGAAGGTGCACGCCTCCTGCCCAACGTAGTGATCGGGCTGGAGCTCGAAGGGTAGGCGGTTAATAATGGCGCCCTTGTTCTTGAAGTAGCCTTCGTGCTCGTTGCCGTGGTACTTGCGCTCGCCGTGGGCGCGCAGGTAGTGGTAGTAGTCGTCGCGGATGTACTGCCAGCGCTTGTCCTCAGCGATGCGACGATACTGGAAGCCCAGGCGCGCGTCCCAGGGGTAGAAGTGCATCTTGCCGATGGCGGCGGTGTAATACCCCGCCTCGGCCAGCAGCTCCGACCAAGTAGGCACGCCGCAGTCGCGGTGGTCCGGGCGCAGAAAGAGGCCGTTATCCAGCACGCCCGTCTTCACAGCGTGCATGCCGGTCAGCAGCGACGTGCGTGCCGGGACGCAGACGGGGTGCTCCGAGTAGGCGCGGTCGTAGCGCGTCCCGGATGCAGCGAGGCTATCGATGTGCGGCGTCTGGATACAGCGCGCGCCATAGCAAGAGAGGAAGTCCGGTCGCAGCTGGTCGGCCAGGATGAAGATGAGGTTGGGGCGGCTCTGCGGGTCAGGGCCTTCAGGCATCAGGTTGCTCCTTTCCCGCACGTGTCTCAGTGGCGGACATCGACGTGAAATTCGGTGGTGTGATAGCCGGGCCAGGGACGCGCCCTGCGGGCGGCTTCGGTCTCATCCGGAAGACCAAGTACGGCGAACTTTCCATCCCGCACGAGATCACTGCCACGCTCCGCAAAGCGTGCGGCAAGCACGCTGCGGCACTCCTCGAGCTGCGAGTGCGCAGCTTCAGCAGCCACTAGCTCGGTCAGCTCGTGCGGATCAGACTGGAGGTCGAAGAGCTGCTCGCGGCCGTCACCGAAGTAGTAGACATACTTCCAGCGGCCGTCGGTGAGGCCGTGCCATTGGGGCTCCGGCCGGCCGCAGGCGCCCTCCAACCAGTCACGACCTAGAGCGGCAGTCGTGCGGGAGGAGGCAGGGTCACCGGAGCCCGCTGAGCCCGCGTCGCCAGAGGATGCGCTCAGCGCCAGTGACACGAGGTCCCGGCCATCCAGAGCGCGGGTGGTGGTGGCGCCGCCTTCTGATGGAAGGTCACCGCCGGCAGCGGCGATGCAGGTGGTGTAAACGTCTGCAAGACAGACAGGCGAGTCGACGGTGACACCCGCACGACGGTCCCGGAAGGTGGGCGGCAGGCGCAGGATGAAGGGGACGTGTGCCGAGCCTTCATACCAGTAGGACTTGCCGCCGGAGTGGTGGTCACCCAGCAGCTCACCGTGGTCCGACGTGAACAGGAACACCGTGTCGTTGAACTCGCCCAGGTCCTGGAAGCCGGCGAAGAGGCGGCCCATGTTGTAGTCGATCTGGGTGATGAGGCCGTAGTAGGCGGCGCGCGCCTCGCGCAGCACCTCCAAGGGGAGCTGGTCGAGCGACCACGACTCGCGGAAGCGGCGGAACGCCTCGGGCACGCTGTCCGTGCCAGGGACGGACCACTCGGAGCGCCACGGCTCGGGGAGCGGGCAGTCCGGGTTGTGGCGGTACATGGAGTAGTACGGCTCGGGAGGGTCCAACGGTGGGTGCGGCTTGGAGAACGAGCACCACATGAAGAGCGGCCGGGTGGGATCACGGCGGCGCTTGACGTAGTCGACACACTGGTCGACGGTCCAGGCGGTGAGGGTGTAGCTCTCCGGCACGGTGGCCATGCCTGGATACAGCTCGTTCTGGCCCAGGCCGTGGTCCATGGGCCTGCCTGCGCCGAGCGAGACGCCCTGGGTGCGCATCCAGTGGTAGTAGTCGTCGGGCAGGATCAGCTCCTCGAAGCCGTAGCGCGCCCGCTGCGGCTCGAAGTGCATCTTGCCCACGCCGACGGTCTGGTACCCGAGCGAGCGCATGCGGGCGGGCAGGGAGCGTGCCGGGTCGATGGGCAGCGTGCCATCCGGCAGCTTGCCGTTGCCGAGCATGCCGTGGGTGAACCCCTGCGTGCCGGTCATGATGCTGATGCGCGAGGGGATGCACACCGGGCAATCGGCGTAGGCGCGGGAGAACGAGACCCCCTCACGCGCCAGGTGATCGAGGTGGGGGGTCCGCAGCCAGGGCGGCGCGGCCGGGCCGGTGGTGTTGAAGCGCTGCTGGTCGGTGGTGATCAACACGACGTGCGGGCGGTTGGGGCGGCGCGGCTGGTTGGCGCTCATGGTGCGCAGGCTCCCTGAGGTTCAGAGTAGACAGGTAGGGCAGAGTGTCGCAATTGTGCCTGTAGCTCTTCTGCACGCTTTGGCGCCAAAACCCCACCTGACAATCCGCTGCCCGCCGAGGGGGGCCTGCCGTTGACTCCTGCACGATGCGAAAAGCAACGCTGGCGGGCGCGGTCTGCGCGCTGGGGCTCCTCCTGGCCGTGCGCGGGCAGGCGCCGATCCATGCACAAGGGGCGTCGCCCACGCCATCACGCACCGCGACCGTGACGACGACGCGGACGCCAACACCAACTGCAAGCGTGGTTGCCGGCGCAACGGCAACCCGCACGCCCACGCCACCGGGACCGCTGCTGACGCCAATGCCGTCTGCCACTCCCACCGTGCCCTCACCGCCGACCGCCACGCCAACGCCCGTGGCGCCCGTGGCAACCGGCCGGCACGGCTCCCAGGCCGGATGGGCCATGGACGACTCCGGCAACGTCGTCTTCGCGCATAGCGTGATGAACCAGCTGCCGATCATCCAGGCCAGCGGCGCCGGCTGGGTACGCATCAATTTTCGTCTGGGCGCCGTCTACCCCGACTGGACGTCGCCAGGACCGAACGGCCGCTCGGCGCTGCAGCAGTACGACCTCGTAGTGGGCGACGCGCTCGCGCGCGGGCTGCGCGTGCTCGGGCTGCTGTCTAACGATTCGTGGCGCGGCTCGCAGGCCGACTGGACCGCGGGCAACGCCGAGAACCGCCTGGGCACGGGAGACAACGCCTTCATGCGCGACTTCTCACGACGGACCGCGGTGGTGCTGGCGCGCCACTTCCAGGGCCGGGTGAGCCACTGGCAGATCTGGAATGAGCCAAACATCTGGGGGAACAACCCGCGTCCGGGTGTGTACGAGGGTGAGACGTTCCTCTACCCCTCCAACTTTGCGTGGCTGCTGCGCCACGTGTACGAGGACACCCGCGCTGCCGGGCTGACCGGGCTGACCATCGTCAGCGGTGGCGTGGGCGGGATGAATGCGGGAGGTCCGGGTGTGCCGCAGCGCACCGACTACCGCACCGCCGAAGAGGGCGGCGTCTTCTCCGGCGTGCCCGGCCTGCCCACGCCGGTCCCCAGCCCCACGCCGCTGCCCACTGCGACCCCGACCGCGACGGCAACGGCGACTGCCACGCCCACAGCAACCGCAACGGCTACCGCCACGTCGACCGCTATCGCTGCGGAGGGGGTGGCCGAGACGGACGGCGCCCCTGCCGGGCCACTGGCAGGGGCGGCAACCGAGGCGCCCACCGCGACCGCCACGGCAACCGCCACATCGACGGCGCTGGCCACGTTGACGCCGCCGGTGTTCGACGCCACGCCGGCCGCAACGGCCGGCGCTGCCTCCGCGCCACCTTCCAGCGGCGCCGCGTACATCCGCGCGACGTACCGGCAGGGCCTGGCGACCGCAGGGTGGGAGGACGTGCGGCGGCGCCTCGGCACGTACCCGTTAGATGCCGTCGGGCAGCACATGTACGTGGACCAGGGCAGCGGCGTCGCGGTTAGCACGCTGAAAGACTTCCTGGATGACGTGCGCGCCGCGTACACTGCGTTCGAGGGCCCCGCGACCACGAAGCAGGTCTACCTGACGGAGTTCGGCTGGACCAGCCCCGGCGTGAGCCCAGCGGTCCAGGCCGCCAATCTACAGAGCGCGCTGGCGGTCTTCCGCCGCACGCCATACATGGGGCCGACGTTCTGGTTCACCGCCCAGGACGTGCCGGAGGCGGGGATCTACTACGGCATCCACACCGGAGGGGGCGGCGCGGACCACTACATCGGGATACGCAAGCCGGCGTTCCAGGCGTACCAGGTTGCTGCGGGAGAGACTCTGCCCCCGGCCGCGCCGCCGGCGTCCGCGCTCGTGCCCGCGTACGAGGAGGCGCTGGCGGCGGTGCGGCGCGGTGCCCTGCGGGTGGAGAGTGGCCGGGTGACGCTGCGCGCGCCGGGCCGCCCGCTCCCGATAACGCTGCCCACCGGCGCCGCCTCCCGCACACCAGATCAGTGGTGCCGGCGCGACCGCGCGTACCACTCCTACCTGCGCGCGGATCCCGCCATCTACGGCGCGCTGTCCGGTGCGGTATTCGGCATCGAAGAAAACGGCTACCTGGACTGGATTGGCCCGGAGGACGCGGGCTGCATTGATTGGAACCGGGTGGACGCTATAGGCGCGGGAGGCGCGAACGCCTCCTTCCCGCTGGAGGTGATCATGCAGTTCGGGCTGCTGCGCCCGCGACCTGGCACGCTGCTGTGGGTGCAGGACGGCGACGAGTTCTGGCGCGGGCGGCTGTACGAGGTGGCCCCGAGCGGCAAGGCGCACTACGTGACTGGCGGCCACGCCGACCTGCTGCAGGCGTACTACCGCGACTTGTGGCCAAACGTGGTCCCCGTCAGTTGGGTCCAGATGTTCGACCTGCACCAGCGCGGGTTCGTCGGCCCCGACCTATAGAACGTGCGCGTACGCACGAGCCGCCCCTTGAGGGACCGAACCCTTGGTCAGGCGGTGACGTCCACGGGTGTCCCGACGGGCGCCCACCCGTACAGCCAGCGCGCCGCGGCGTACGGCATGTTGACGCAGCCGTGGCTGCCGGTGCGCCAGACGCCGTCGGGGTCGCGGTGCGGCACGTTGGTGCCCGGTCCGTTGTAGGGGCGCCAGGGAGCGTCGTGCAGGAACACGCCGTTGCCCGTGATCCGCAGCGCGAAGCTGGAGGTGGCCGTCTCGTACCAGAAGGGTGAGCTGCGCGGCCATGGCGAGACGAACGTGAACGGCGAGTGCTTGCTGAGCACGCTGAACCGCCCCTGCGGGGTATAGAGCTCAGGCCGTCCGGTGGTGACGGGGCCGCTGTTGACCACGGTGCCGCCCTCGTACGCCCACCACCACTGCCGCCCGGTGGAGACCACCACACGTCTACCTGCACCCTGTGCCGGAGCGGGCGCGGGCGGCACGGCTGCTGCCTGCGGAGCTGGCGCCGGAGCGGCCTGAGCCGGTGGCGCAGGTCGCGGCGCGGGCGGCGACTGGGGCAGGAGGGCCTCCTCGGGGATCATGCCGAGCTGCTTGAGGAGGTCGCCCACCTGCACCAGGCTCACGCTTCCCGCTGTCGGCTGGCCGGGCACATCGTCCAGCCAGAGCTGGAGCACCGCCTTCTCGAACCGCTGCGCCATGTAGGGTCCGGAGCGCTCGGGGGCGCCCATGGGAAGCCCAAACCGGCGCACGGCGCTCTCCGCATCGGCACCCTGGTAGGCGGCGCGCAGGACCGGATGCTCCAACCAGGAGAGGCGCGCCTCGGCTGAGAGGTCAGGAGAATTAGACAGCTCGGGTGAGGTGCGGGGGATCCCGTGCGCCTCCAGCCAGTCGTCCAGGCCCTGCGCCGCGAGCGAGGCGAACACGCCGTCCACCGCCGCCTCACCGGACGCCGCATCCCACGAGACGAGGGCCGCTTGCATGGCCTGGAAAACGGCGCCGCCCGCCTCGTACCGGGCCGAGAGCGGATAGCCAAGCTGGGCTGGCCCACCAAGGCGGCGGTACTCGCGCCACAGAGCCACGCCGTCGGCGTCGGAGACGAGATAACCGCTATCCGCTGGTGCGCCCTCGGGTGCAATCTGCGTGTAGAAGTGGCCGTTCGGAACGTCCCAGTCCGGTGCGGGGGGACCCGTCACCGCCTGGGCCGATGCTGGCGCCACCCGGCTCAGCGCCCCAGCCAGCGTGCCCGCGGCCACGATCCGAGAAAAGAGGCGGCGGTTCACCGCAAGGCCCGCTAGGTCGCCGCTACCTGTGCCGCGCATAAGATCCCCCATAAGGCAACTCTCCCGTCCAAGTCCGGGAGGCGTCGAGCTGTACCGGAAGCAGCTCTAGATCGAGCCTGCTAAGGCTGCGAAAGCAACTCTCGTGCCGTGGGAGTGGGCGCCGCGGGGGCCGAGCACGAGCGGCGCTTGCTTCATGGCCGCGGGGCGCCCTTCGCAGCGTCGAACTCGGGGCGGTAGTCCCACGACGTCCACTCGCCGGCGTTGAGTGCCCGCTTGACGAAGTCCCGCTGGTGCTGGCTGGCGATCACGCGGCGCTCGATCTCGGCACCGTCCCAACCGGCGAGCAAACGATCGCGCAGCACGGCGGCCACCGGCGCGTGCGCCGGGTGATCGGCCAGGTTGTGCCACTCCCCTGGATCGTCGTCCAGGTCATAGAGCTGCGGCGGCAGGTCATGGACGTAGATGTACTTGTAGCGGCGCCGGCCGTGTGGGCCCTCGGCGTGGGCGGCCAACGCGCGTACGGGTTTCATCGTGCCGGCGCCGTAGTTCTCCACGATCGCGCCGTCAGGACGCGCACGCCCACTGCTGCCGTTGGCGGGGACCGCAAGGAGCGGCGAAAGGTCGTGCCCGTCCATCTCATGCGGGAGGTCGACGGGCCAGTCGAGGCCGAGCAGGGAGAGCAGCGTGGGGTAGAGGTCCACAAGGGAGACGTTCTCGCCCGCCGCATGGCCGCCAGCGATACCGGGGCCGGCTATCAGGAGCGGGATACGCGCCGACCACTCCCGCGCCGAGCGCTTGAACCACATACGGTGCTCCCCGCACATGTCGCCGTGGTCGGCAGTGATGATGACGAGCGTATTTTCGCGCAGGCCAAAGCGGTCGAGCTCGCGCAGCAGGTCCCCCACCTTGTCGTCGAAGTACGACGTCATCGCGTAGTAGCCACGCCGGGCGCGGTAGACGTCGTCGCGCGTGATACCCACGTCGTCGGTGCGGCAATAGCTGCGCACCCACAGGTCAGACTCGTGCGGCGTGTGGTCCGGCGGCGCCTCCGCGGGCAGCGTGATGTCGCGCCCCTCGTAGCGGTCCCAATACTCCTGCGTAATGTGAAACGGGTCATGCGGATGCGTGTAGGAAGCGCAGAAGAACCACGGTCTGGCGTCGTCACGGCCCGCGCCTCCAGAACCCGACGCGGCGCTGGACGCGGTTGACGCAGCGCGGCGCTGGTGCTCCATGCCAAAGTGCCGCAGCTGCTCTAGCGCCCGGAAGTGCACCTCCTCGTCGTACTCCAGCTGGTGCGTCCAGGAGCGCACGCCCGCCGTCTTGACCCCCATGGCCATGCTGGTGTTGGCCAGGCGGGGCGGGTTGCCCTGCTCGGTCCAGGGGCGGTAGAGGTTGTAGTTGGCCGGGTAGATGTCGCTGGTGAGGCGCCGCTCCAGGCCATGCAGCTGGTCCGGGCCGACAAAGTGCATCTTGCCCGACATCAGCGTGCGGTAGCCGGCCAGCCGCAGGTGGTGCAGGAAGGTGGGCGTGGATGCCGGTAGCTCGGCGCCGTTGTCCCACGCCCCAATGCTCGCCGGCAGCCGGCCCGTGAGCATCGACATGCGCGACGGCACGCAGATGGGGTAGTTGCAGTAGGCGTGCTGGAAGACGGCCCCGCGCTCGGCCAGGGCCTGCATGTGCGGCGTCAGGACCTCACGGTTGCCGTAGGGGGACGTGGCCAGCGCGGAGAGCTGATCCGCCATGATGAGCAGGACGTTGGGTCTAGCCATTGCACCACCCCCTAACGCCCTGCGCGATCGCTTCGCGAGTGCTCGGTTGTTGATCCGCCATGATCAGCAGGACATTAGGTCTGACCATTGGGTACTCCAGACGACCAGTCGTCGAAGGCGTCGTGGTGCGGCTCGTAGCCGACCAGGCGGCGAGTCTCCTCAAGGTCCATGCGTAAGTGACGGTTCTTGGAGATGCCGTTCACGACCGCGAAGGTGACCTCCGGACCCGCGGCGAGGCAGCGGTCGAACAGGCGCGAGAGGTCCGGCAGAGTCACGGCCACCGTCCGCGTATCGGCCAGGTTGAGCCCCGGCATGATCTTGGCGCCGGTCTGGACGTCCGCCGGACGGTCGCGCAACTGGTCCGGGTGGCGCACACCGCCAATGCGCACCGCGATGGCGCTGAAGCCAGGATTGAGTGAGACGAACGCCCCCGCGATCGCCTCCGACCATGCCTTGGTGGCGCCATACACGTTGCCAGGAAAGGCCGCATCTGAAGCGCGGACCTGGCGCTGCGCCAGATGACCATTCACGGCGTTGATGGAACTGCACAGGATGGCACGCTTGGCGCCGCTCTCGATGCACGCCTGCAAGATGTTGAAAGGCGCCTTCACGTTGCGGTCGAGCAGCGAGCCATAGAAGTCGGCGCGCGGGCTGGGATCGGCTGCCAGGTGCACCACCGCGTGCGCGCCGCCCACAACACGCCGCGCCACCTCCAGGTCGGACAGGTCGGCGTCCTCACCCGCGATGACCTCGTCGCCCGCGGCGACATCAGCGGGCGGACGCACGTCGGTCAGGCGCAGAGTCCACTGGGTGGGGCCATCGCCAACCTGCCCGCTTTCGTGCAGCCAGCGGCGGTAGAAGGAGCCGATGCGCCCGGCGGCGCCGGTGATGAGCAGTAATCGAGGAGAGGTCATTGACGGCGGGAGTCTACGAGAGCAGCGCTCCCGCCGTCACCTGCGCCTCGCGCGTGCCGCGTCAGTCGCGCGGCTTGCGGGCCTCGGCGGCCTTGAGCAGCGGGTCCACGGTGCGTTTGACCGCCTGGGCCGCCTCGCGTGCGGAGCGCTCGCCGTCCCACAGCGGCATCAGCTCCTTATTGATAGCGGTTTCGATCTCGGTCCAGTTGGAGGTCTGCGGGTCGAGGCGCACGTACTTCTGGCCCTCCACGAAGAGCTTGAAGTTCGCCGGCGGCCGGCCCGGCATCATCACCTCCGGGTGCACCTGGATGGAGAGGCGGGACGGGTACGTGGCGCCGCCACGCGCGTGAGCCAGCTGTGCCTCCGGTCCCTCGATGAACTTGAAGAACTCCCAGGCCGCATCTACGTTCTTGGTGGCGCCAGACATGCCGTACCCGCTGCCACCGCCGGTGGCGGTCTTGTTGCCGGAGTTGAGCGGGATGGGCGTCACGTCGAACTCGAAGCCCTGCACCGCGCGATAGCGGTTGATGGCGCCCGGCAGCGACTCATTGAGCGCTACCTTGCCCGTGGTGAACAGGTTGTCGTAGTTCTGCGCCGCCGTCACTTTCCGCGTCGGGGACACCTTGTAGCGGTGGATCAGGTCCGCGACCCACTGCAGCGCATCCGTCCCCTTGGCATCGGTGACGATGCACTCGGTCATGTCTTTGTTGAAGAACTCGCCGCCGCCCGTGTAGA
>CADCTC010000065.1 GCA_902805635.1 uncultured Chloroflexota bacterium | reverse complement strand
CTTTGGCCTGCTGCCGTCGCGCGGCCGCTCCTCGCTAGCTCGCCGACGCCATGCGCTGTGACGGGCTCTGCTACATCTGCCGGCCGAGCGGCGCGAGTTCATGGCCCATCTGCTGCCGGACCGGCGGCCAGCGCTCTTGGTAATCGTTCAGCCCCCCCCGGTCGAGCGCACCGCCGCCAGCTTGCCAAGCCGCCGGCTAGGCGCTACAACCGCGGCATGATCGAGATGAGGCTGCCGCTATCGCTGCCGCCCGAACTGATGGCGACGGTGCCCGCTCCTGAGCCAGCGCCACTCTTGGAGGAGTTGGCGACGCTCCGTCTGGAGAACGCCGCGCTGCGCGCGCAAAACGCTGCTCTGCAAGACCGTATCCGCGAGCTAGAAACCCAGTTCGGCCAGAACTCGTCCAATTCATCCCGGCCCCCTTCGTCAGATCCGCCCCAGGCACCCGCGCGCCCGAAAGCGTCGCCCTCCGGCCGGCAGCGAGGCGGCCAGCCCGGACACCGGGGTGCATTCCGTCCCCTGCTGCCGGTCGAGGAGGTCGATGAGGTCGTAGTGGTCGTCCCGGAACGCTGCCGGCACTGTGGCCAGTCGTTTCCGGACCCTGCGGGCCGCCGGCGTAGTCGGGGGTGGCGGCATCAAGTGGTGGAGCTGCTGCCCCTGGCCGTGCGCGTGACCGAGTACCAGATGGCCGGGCGGCGCTGCCCAGCGTGCAGGAAGCGCACTCGAGCGAACCTACCGGCTGGAGTGCCCCGCCGGCCGTTCGGGGCGCGCCTGACCGCGGTCGTCGCCCTCCTGAGTGGCCGCTACCGGTTGAGCCGACGGGAAGTGCGGCAACTGCTGCAGGACCTGTGGCAGGTTCGGATGTCCCTGGGCGCGGTGGTGCGCCAGGAGCAGGCGCAGAGTGCCGCGCTGGCACCCGTCGTGGAGGAAGCCCAGACCGCGGTCCAGCAGGCGGCCGCAGTGAACATGGACGAAACGGGCTGGCGGCAGGAGCAGCAGCGAGCCTGGCTGTGGACGGCGGTAACTGCCGAGCTGACCGTATTTCTGATTAACCGCAGCCGAGGTGGGGCGGCGGTGGAAGCGTTGCTGGGTGCCGACTTCGGCGGGGTGGTCGGGTCGGACCGCTGGTCGGCGTACAAGCGGTTCCCGGCCGAGCGGCGGGCGCTGTGCTACGCCCATCTCAAGAGGGACTTCCAGGCCCTGGTGGACCGCGGTGGGGAGGCGGAATCGATCGGGCGCTGGGGGTTGGCGGAAATCGAGCGCCTATTTGCTCTGTGGCACCGTTTCCGAGCAGGGGAGTTCGACCGGACGGAGTTGCAACGGAGGCTGATCCCGCTGCAGGCGAGGATGGGGCGGCTGCTGCGACACGGGCAGGAGAACCCCGATCGCCGCGCAGTGGCGCTGTGCCGCGAGTTGGGCAAGTCGTGGGCGGCCCTGTGGACCTTCGCCCGCGTCGAGGGGGTCGAGCCAACCAACAACGTGTCCGAGCGTGCCTTGCGACCGGCCGTGTTGTGGCGGAAGGGGAGCTTTGGCTCCAACAGCGAAGCAGGGGGCCGGTTCGCGGAGCGGCTGCTAACGGTGGTGCTGAGCTGCCGCCAGCAGGGACAGCCGCTACTGGACTTCTTGGTGGCTGCGGGTGAGGCGACGTTGCGGGGCAGCTCACCGCCCTCATTGCTCGCTGCACCACAAGGGGGCTGAACGACTACCGGTGAACGCTTACAACCGATCAGGGAGGGACAAGCGCATGTCTGGGGGCAGGGACCGCATCTGGCTCGTCGCCTTCCTCGCCGCCTGCTTCGGTGCCGCCACCGTGGGCGGCTGGAGCACCAGCCGATCAGTGAACACCTGGTATCAGACGCTACACAAGCCGAGCTTCTCGCCGCCGGACTGGGTGTTTGGCCCCGTCTGGACCGTGCTGTACGCGGCGATGGCCGTCGCCGCCTGGCTGGTGAGGCGCGAGGCCGACCGGACACCGGCGCGGGCAACGGTTGGTCGGCAGGCGCTGGTCGCCTGGGGCGTGCAGCTCGCGCTCAACGTCGCCTGGTCAGCTGTCTTCTTCGGTCAGCGACGCATCGGTGCCGCCGTGGTGGTGCTCGCAGCGCTGTGGACCGCAATTGCGGTCTGCGTTGAGCGCTCGGCACGCGTCTCGCGCGGGGCGGCCCTGCTGTTGTTGCTCTACCTCGCCTGGACGAGCTTCGCCGCTGCGCTCAACGTGCGAATCTGGCAGCTCAATCCCCCGGCCGCCTCCACGCGTGACGCCCAAGACTGAGACGGCCGGTAATCGTTCAGGCCCCCCCTGCGCACCGGCCCGGTCGAGGGCTTGCCTAGCGCCGGGGAAGCGGTGTTGCCGAGCAGCCCTCCGCCGTCGTGGCTCCCGGCACCATCCGGGGACTGAACGGCTACAAGTCGGCGAGACCGATGCTCATCGAACCGGTTCCCTACTATTGGCCAAGCGTCTCGACCGGTGGGTGTGTCGCCCAGGCGGCGTCATGGCACTCGGGGTGGTCAGCGGAGTGGGATGGGTGAAGGCGTGCGCGGCCGCGAGGCGGCGGGCGGGGGTTTGGTTAACGGCCGTGCTGCTGGCGGCGCTGGCATTGGCGGGGGTGATGTGGTTCGAGGAGTCCTTCATCTACTTCCCTAGCCGGGGTGGGGGCGAGACGCCGAGTCGGTGGGGGATCGCCTACCGTGACGTGGAGTTGACCGCCGCTGACGGCGTCCGGTTGCACGCCTGGTACGTGCCTGGCCAGGGGCCGCTGACGCTGTTGTGGCTGCACGGCAACGCCGGACACATCGGCCACCGCGTGGAGCAGCTCGCGCTGATTCAGCAGCGGCTGGGCGTTGGCGTCTTGATGCTCGACTACCGTGGCTACGGGCGCAGCGAGGGCACGCCCTCGGAGCGAGGCACATACCATGACGCTGATGCCGCGCTGGCCTACCTGCGCGCCACGCCCGAAGTCGATCCGTCCGGCGTCGTGCTCTACGGCCAGTCCCTGGGCGCCGCGGTCGCGGTGGAACTGGCCACGCGGGAACGCGTGCGCGGCCTGATCCTGGAGGGCCCATTTGCCTCCGTCCCGGCTATGGCGCGCGCCGTCTATCCCTGGCTCCCGATCTGGCCGCTGCTCCGCACGCGCTACGATTCCCTAGCGCGCATTAGCATGGTGGGAACGCCGCTGCTCATCCTGCACAGCGAGCGGGACGAGGTGGTGCCGTACGACCAGGGCCGCGCGCTCTACGCCGCTGCCGCCGAACCGAAACGCTTCCACTCCATCATCGGGGCCGGGCACAACGACGCTTACTACCGGGGCGGCGACGGATACTGGGGTGCGCTGGCCGAGTTCCTCGCCGATCTGGAGCAGCACGCTCGAAAGTGAGTTGATCGCGGAAGCGGGGGCGACCGGCGGATCCGTTTCGCGGTACGGATCCGCACCGCGCTACGTCACTCGGCGCTACTGGGCCTAC
>CADCTC010000064.1:15964-16263 GCA_902805635.1 uncultured Chloroflexota bacterium | reverse complement strand
GGTGACTGGGTGGGAGATGGCGTAGGAGTGGGCGTGATGGTGGGAGTGGGTGAGGGCGTGTGGGTGGCTGTGCTGGTTGCTGTGCGGGTTGCTGCGAAGGTGGGGGATGGTGTTGGGCTTGGGGTAACGCTGGGACTGGCAAATGCGGCGATGGCGTAGGTGGCACTATGCTCAACTTGTTCCACTGCGCCGAAGACTTTTACGCGGTATGTGCCGGGTGTGCTGGGATTGACCAAACCTGCGCCTGCGGGAATGGTGACGACAACCTCCTGGCCTTCGAAGACGGGAAAACCTGCCCC
>CADCTC010000064.1:0-15954 GCA_902805635.1 uncultured Chloroflexota bacterium | reverse complement strand
CGTCAACACTAACTCCGTTGCGGGTGATGTTGAAGCCGGCGGGTGCGGCACCACCCGGAGGACGAGTGGCGTTGAGGCCGGATACGCGCGTGTAGTCGCTGCCAGTGGACTGGAAGGTGACGTCAATTCTCTGGTACCCAAACTGGGTTGGTGTCCAGCGGATGACGTGGGCCGCGGGGCTGGAGATGGTGGGAGGGTCGACAGAGATAGCGGGGGAGGCGGCTTGTGTGGGGGTGGACGGCAATGCGATAGAAACCAGGACGATGACTATGCCGGCAAGCGCCCATCCCAGACCGACCCGTGACCGCAGAGGCAGGCCCATTTGCCCCATCGCTCCCTCCCCGAAGTGTGCTGCGGCGCGAAGAATACGGAGCGCGTGGCGGCGCGGTCAATGTGTTATGTAGAGCTGTCCGTAACACACGTTCACCGACCGTGGCGTAGCCTGAACCGTGACGCAACAGACGCCGCCAACCTGTTGCCGGACGTGGCATAGGGCGTGCGTTTAGATCTTGGTGGTGGTACAAGGTGCCGGCCACGCGGGCGGAATGCCTTTGGGGCCGGTAGCCAGACCGGAAACAACTATGGCAATGTACGGGGGGCACACTGTTTCGATCCTGGTGGTCGAAGATGATCAGGCGGTCGCGGAGCTGCTGCGCGCGCTGCTGAACCGGGTATCTGGCTGGGGAGCGACGGTGGTGCACGACGCGGCGGCGGCGCGCGAGGTATTTGCGCACGTGCGGGTGGAGGCGATGGTGCTGGACGTGAACTTGCCCGGCATCTCGGGGCTGGAGCTGCTCGACCTGCTGGAGCACCACCCCAACTGGCACGACCCGGCGGTGATCCTGACGTCGGCCAATACCAACCAGCCGGAGATCTCGGCCGCGCTGGGGCGGCACCCGAACGCGCGCTTCATTCCCAAGCCGTTCGACGTGGACGAGGTGGTGGAGGCGATCGAGGAGCTGCTTGATCCAGTAGGCGCCGGGGCCACGGAGGGTTCGAGAGCGGCGTAGACCTCACCCTGGCCTTCGGCCTGTCCCTCACTGAGGATGGCGCTACGCGCCCTAACGCCCTGTGCTCTCGCTTCGCGAGTGCTCGGTTGGAGGATGGCGCTGCGCGCTCTAACGCCCTGTGCTCTCGCTTCGCGAGTGCTCGGTTGTTGGAGAGGGACACAAGGAATTGCATCGGTGCAAACCATCGATGTGTTGCCTGTGCGATACAGTTGCCCATCGTGAAGGCGATCATCACGGGCGGCGCGGGGTTCATCGGGTGCAACGCCGCCGCCCGGTTTTTGGGGCGTGGGAACGAGGTGGTGCTGCTGGACAACCTCTCGCGGCGCGGCGCGGACCGCAACTATGCGTGGCTGGAGGCGGAGGCGGCGCGCGTGGCGGAGGGCCACGGGGGCGGAGCGGGTGCGCCGGGGAGAAGAGCAGGACGCGGGCGGTTGACGCTGGCGCGGGTGGACGTGCGGGAGCGGGAGGCGGTGGAGGCGGTGTTTGGGGAGCACGCGGACGCGGAGGTGGTGCTGCACCTGGCGGGGCAGGTGGCGGTGACGACGTCGGTGGCGGACCCGCGCAGCGACTTCGAGGTGAACGCGCTGGGGTCGTTCAACGTGCTGGAGGCGGCGCGGCGGCTGCCGCGGCTGCGGGCGTACCTCTACACGTCCACCAACAAGGTGTATGGCGGCATGGAGGACGTGGGGGTGATCGTGAAGGACGGCCGGTACGCGTACGGGACGCCGGAGCTAGTGAACGGGGTGCCGGAGACGCAGCCGCTGGACTTCCACTCGCCCTATGGGTGTTCCAAAGGGGCGGCGGACCAGTATACGATCGACTACGCGCGCATCTATGGGCTGCCGGCGGTGGCGCTGCGCCAGAGCTGCATCTACGGGCCGCGCCAGATGGGGGTGGAGGACCAGGGGTGGGTGGCGTGGTTCTGCATCGCGGCGGCGCTGGGGCGGCCGATCACGCTGTATGGCGACGGCATGCAGGTGCGCGACGCGCTGCACGTATCCGACCTGCTGGACGCGTACGACCGGGTGATCGAGCGGATCGAGCGGGTGAAGGGGCAGGCGCTGAACCTGGGTGGGGGGCCACAGCACACGGTGGCGATCGCGGAGGTGCCGCGGATGCTGGAGCGGGCGCTGGGACGGCCGGTGGAGCTGCGCTACGACGAGTGGCGGCCGGGAGACCAGCGGGTGTTCGTGTCGGACATCCGCAAGGCGCAGCGCGAGCTGGACTGGACGCCCGAGATCGGCGTGCGGGAGGGGGTGGAGCAGCTCTTCGCGTGGGTGCAGGCGCACACTGAGCTGTTCCAGGACATGTAGCGCACCATGGTGCAACAGGGACTGATCACCGAGCACGACCTGTACTTGCTGGCGGAGGGGACGTACCAACGGTCGTGGGAGCGCCTGGGGTCGCACGTGACGGAGGTGGATGGGGTACGGGGGGTGCGGTTCGCGGTGTGGGCGCCACACGCGGCGGGGGTGAGCGTGATTGGGTCGCACAATGGGTGGGACCCGGCGGCGCATCCACTGGCGCTGCGGGGGACGACCGGTATCTGGGAGGGGTTCGTGGCTGGGATAGACGCCGGGACGCTCTACAAGTACCACGTGGAACCAGGACTGGGTACACGGGGCGAGCAGGCGGGGAAGGCGGTGACGAAGGCGGACCCGTATGCCCTGGCGTCGGAGACGCCGCCGGGGACGGCGTCGATGGTCTACGACCTGTCGGGGTACGAGTGGGGGGATGCAGCGTGGCTGGCGGGGCGGCGGGAGGGGCAGCGGCACGACCGGCCGCTCTCTATTTATGAGGTGCACGCGGGGTCGTGGCGGCGGCACGATGACGGCAGCTGGCTGGGCTACCGGGAGCTGGCGGAGCAGCTGGTGCCGTACGTGAAGGAGATGGGCTTCACGCACGTGGAGCTGATGCCGGTGACGGAGCACCCGACCGAGGAGTCGTGGGGGTACCTGGTGTCCGGGTACTTCGCGGCCTCGGCGCGGTATGGGTCGCCGCACGACCTGATGTACTTCGTGGACTACTGCCACCGGCATGGGATTGGAGTGATCCTGGACTGGGTGCCGGCGCACTTTGCCAACGAGGAGCACGGTCTGCGGCTGTTCGACGGGACGCACCTGTATGAGCACGCGGACCCGGTGCTGGGCGAGTCGCCGTGGGGCAGCTCAATCTTCAACTACGGCCGCGCGGAGGTACGGAACTTTCTGCTCTCCAGCGCGCTGTTCTGGCTGGACCAGTACCACATGGACGGGTTCCGCGTGGACGCGGTGGCGTTCATGGTGTGGCTGGACCACGCACGGCCGGAGAGCCGCTGGGGGCTCAATCGCTACGGGGGGCGGGAGAACCTGGAGGCGGTGGACTTCTTGAAGCGGTTCAATGCGCTGGTACACGCGGAGCATCCGGGGGTACTGACGATCGCGGAGGAGGCGACGAGCTACAACTGGGTGACGGGACTAGGCGGCGGCGGTGGGGGCGGTGGAGCCGAGCTGGTGGGAGAACGGCAGAACTCGTTAGGGTTCGATTACAAGTGGAATCTGGGGTGGATGCACGACACTCTGGACTACTTCGAGGTGGAGCCGGCGGCGCGTCGGGGGCACCATAACTTGTTGACATTCCCGATCTGGTACGCGTTTGACGAGCGGGCTGTGCTGCCGCTGTCGCACGACGAAGTGGTGCACCTGAAGAAGGCGCTGCTGACGAAGATGCCAGGGGACGACTGGCAGCGGTTTGCTAACCTGCGCGCGCTGTTCGCGTACCAGTGGTCGCACCCGGGCAAGAAGCTGGTGTTCATGGGTGGGGAGATTGGGCAGTGGGGGGAGTGGGGCGAGAAGCGGCAGCTTGATTGGTCGCTGCGGGATTGGAGCGGGCCGGACGGTAGACACGCGCCGCTGCATCGGGGGGTGCGCCGGTGCGTGGCGGACCTGAACCGCCTGTACGCAAGTGAGCCGGCGCTACACGCGCTAGATTCGCACCCGCGGGGGTTCGACTGGATCGACCACCAGGAAGTGGAGGGCAGCGTCATCGCGTACGTGCGGCGGGGGCCGGAGGTGGGGCAGGTGATGGCGGTGGTGTGCAACTTCACGCCGGCGGTGCGGGAGCAGTACCCGGTGGGGGTGCCGATACCGGGCGACTGGCACGAGGTGCTGAACACGGACGCGGTGGAGTACGGCGGCAGCGGCGTGCGCAATGGGACGCTGCGCGCGGCGCACGTGACGCCGGAGGGCCGCCGCTGGGCGGGCGGCGTGCGCTATGGCCAGAAGCTGCTGATGAGACTGCCGCCGCTGGCGGTGGTGTTCCTCAAGCCGGGGGCAGCGTAGGCCGGCTCACTGCGCGTAAGAGCTTCCTAGCCTCCGGGCTTGGGACGGTCAGTCGTCCTTGCTCCCGCTGTCGCCTTCTTGGGACGCGTCGCCGCTCGCTGAGAGCGTAGGGAGCATGAGCGCGGCAAAGCGGTCGAAGTCGCCCAGGTTGGACTGGAGCAACGCGTAGAGCGTCTGTGGATCGACATCCCAGTACAGATGCACCAGCCGGTTGCGAAACCGCGCCATGCTCCGCAGGCGGGGCAGAAAGTCGGCCGGGACAAGGCCGTGCTCGGCAAGCACGTCGAACGTGTCCGCGTAGCTGTTGGGGGTGCGCCAGCCGCGCCGGGCGATGACATGCTGCGCCAGGTCCAGACACGCCTCGATCGCCGTCATCAGGTAATACTTGGCGCTGCCCAGCAGGACAAAGTCTGCCGTGAACTGCGCTTCTGGTGTTTGGGCGAGCTGCCGCAGGTAGCTGGTGTACTCCGCGATGCGCCGCAACCCCTCGTGCGGCCGGCCAATGGGAAGCGTCACGCGGGCCACTCCCCACGGCCAGGAGCAGTCTCATGAGCACGCAGGCGTTCGGCAAGAGCCCCTGCAAAGGTCTGCGCCATCGCCCGTGCGGCGGGGAGGTAATCGAAGTAGCGGCTGCGCGTACTTGCCTCGTACGCGATGCGCTCGTCCTCGTCGCGCGCGCAGAGCAGGCGGCCCTCAGCCATGACTTCACCCTGGAGCAGCAGCGGCGCGTTGTTGAGGACGCGCACGTCGGCGTTGGGCACCCCGGCAGCCGCCAGCGCCGTTTCCAACTCCAACTCCAGCTCCAGCTTCAGCTGGCTGCCGGGAGGAACACTGTGGTCCAACACCACGCCGATGTCCACGTCGCTTCCCGGCCGTGCCTGCCCGCGCGCAGTGGAACCGTAGAGGTACACGAGCCGCACGTCCTGACGCGGCTCGAACACCGACTGTGCAGCCGCTTTGAGCACGTCCACCACGGCAACGAACCTCGGGCGAAGTATGCCGGACTTGCTTCACCGCCGGCGGTAGACGATCTCGCCGCCGGCGATGGTGGCTTCGACGGTAACTTCGGAGGCGGCAGCGTCCCAGCGGAAGAGGAGCAGGTCGGCGGAGTGGCCGGGGGTGAGGCGGCCGTAGCCGGCCTGGATGCCGAAGAGGCGAGCCGGGTTGGCGGTGGCGAGGCGGATAGCTTCCGGAAGGGTGATGCCGGCGAAGCGGACGGCGTTGCCGATGCCCTGGTGCAGGCGCAGGCCGGAGCCGGCGAGCAGGGGAGTGCCGGCGAGGCCGATGCGGCCGTCGGCGGAGATTTCCAGCTCCTGGCCCTTGTTGCCGGGGTAGCGGCCGGGGAGCAAACCGGCGGCGGCGATGGCGTCGCTGACGAGGATGGTGCGTTCGAGACCCTTGGCGCGGACGAAGGTCTTGACCACCGCGGGCGGCAGGTGGTGGCCATCGGCGATGATGCCGGCGGCGAGGCGGTCCTCGGCGAGCTGGTCCCAGAGGTAGTTGGGATGACGAGGCAGCTGGGCGTGGGCGCCGTTGCCCAAGTGGGTGCAGTGGCGGGCGCCGGCATCGAGGGCGGCGCGGATCTGCTCGCCGGAGCCGGCGTGGTGGCCAAGCGCGACGACGATCTGCCGGCCATCCGCGGTGTGCCGCGGTCCTTCCTGGATCAGACGCTCGATAAAGGCGGCGGCGCCGGGCAGCTCCGGGGCAAGGGTGACGTAGCCGATGCGGCCGCCGGCGGCGTCCTGGAAGCGGCGGAACTCGTCCCAGTCGGGGGGACGGGTATGTTCACGTGGGTGCGCGCCGCGCGGGCCATCCTCAGAAGAGATGTAGGGCCCTTCTATGTGCAGGGTGACGGCGGCGTGTGCAACCTGTGGATCGTGCTCGCACGCGGCGTGGATGGCGCGTAGGCTGGCGCTCATGCGCTCATAGGAGTGGGTAGTGACGGTGGGGCAGAAGCGCGCTACGCCGGCTTCCCAGAGCAGGCGCATCACGGCGGCCACGTCCTCGGGCGAGGTATCCGCCGCGTTGAGGTCCTTACCACCGAACCCATTGACCTGGCTGTCGAACAGCGCGGGGGCGATCCAATAGCCGTCGTCGCCCAATACGTCGGGGCCTTGGGCGGTCTCGTCGGGGGCGGGGCCGATGCCCGCTATGCCGGTTCCCTCTATGGAAAGCTCCACTACTTCACCGGTGTCCACGTGCCGGCCGCGCAGTCTCATGCGGGCACTATAGCGGTGACGCTGATTGCGGCTGGGGATCGGCATCTGGCGGGCGGTTCGGGTCCCTCGCCCGGTGGCACCACCCCGTAACGCCCTGCGCTCCTGCTGCGCAGCTGCTCGGTTGTTGGCTCGGGATGACGGGTGCGACGCTGGAGGCCAGTGCTGGGACCAGGGTCGGTGGCACGATTGTGGCGGGAGCGGAGGAGATATGGGCACGGACGCGGCAAAACGAACGGCGGCGGATGCGACCGCGCTGATCCGGCGGTTCTGCCCGGACGTGACGGCGGAGCGGCTGGAGGAGCTGCCGCACTTCGATTGGGGAGGCGACAGCGATGCCTTCCTGGTGGACGGGACACACGTCTTCCGCTTCGCGCGGCACGAGCCGATGCGGCAGGGATACGAAGTGGAGGCGTGCTTGCTGCCGAAGCTGGCAGCACACCTCGCGGCCCGGCGGATCATGGTGGAGATCCCACAGTTCACGCACGTTGGGCGGCCGTATGGCGCGCCACCGCTGTTTGTGGGCTATCCGCTGGTGGAGGGAAAGCAGCTGACGCCGGCAGGGCTGGCGCGCCTGGAGCAGGACGGGACGGAGGAAGGGGGCGACTTCGACGCGATTGCACGTACGCTGGCCGGCTTCCTGGCGGCGGTGCATACGTTTCCGGTGGAGGCGGCGGAGGGATGCGGCGTGGGAGGGCTGCGCATCCCCCTACGGGAGCAGATACAGCGGCAGCAGGCGCGTATCCAGGAGCACGTCTACCGGGTGCTGCCGGAAAAAGCACGGCGGTTCCTGAACGGTGTCTTCGAGGCGTTTCTGGGAGATCCGAGGTACACGGCGTGGCCGGGGGTGCTGTGCCACGGCGACTTGAGCTCAGACCACATCCTGGTGCGGACGGACACAGAAGGACGCACGCGGCTGGCGGGGGTGATCGACTTCGGCGACGTGTGCCTGGGAGACCTGAGCGGCGACTTCGCGTGGCGCGGCGAATACGGCGAGGCGTTCTTCTGGCGCGTGCTGGGGTACTACGACGGACCGATAGCGGAGCAGGACAAGGCGGCGTTCGCGGAGGCGGTGGGGTTCCGGCTGGCGCTGCTGCCGGTTGCGGAGATTGGGTATGGGCTGGACGTGGGCAACAGGGGCTACGTGGAGGAGGGGACGGCGCGGCTGCTGGACTTCATGCGGAAGCATGCGGCGAGGGAAACGGGTCCCTCGCCCCACAGCACCGCCCCCTAACGCCCTGCGCTCCTGCTGCGCAGGTGCTCGCTTGTTAGCTCGGGATGACAGCGGGAGGTAGCGCTGGAACCGGTAAGTGGGTGACCTACGGGTTGACTTCTACTCGGCGGCCCTCCTCGGCGGAGAGGTAGGCGGCGTAGATGGCTTCGACGACGGCGCGGCCCAGGGGGCCGTCGGAAAGCGGGGGACGGTCGTAGGCTACACAGGCGACGAAGTCCTGGATCTCCGGGGAGTAGCCGAGCATGTATTCCATGTCGATGGGCGGGTAGCTCCAGCCGGCGTTGGAGGAGAGCTTCTCCTGGAGCGGCTCGCCGGGGAAAACGGCGTCTTCGGCTGCGTAGACCTGCAAGGAGGTGGAGTGCGTGAAGTTGCAGTTGATGCGGCCGTTGGCAAGGTAGAGCTGGACGGTGTCGTCCATGCCGCCCAGCACGGTGTCTGAGGCGATACAGACGGCGCGGGTGCCGTCGTCGAAGGTGAGGGTGGCACAGGCCCAGTTCTCGACGTCCTCCCAGTCCTCGACCAGCCAGCGGCGAGAGCCATCCGGGAGCGCTGCGTAAGCGGGGGTCCGGGTGAGGTCGGCCACCTCGCAGGTGACGGACTGCAGGAGGATCGGTTTGCCGGCGCCCCCGTCGCGACGCTGGCCCTCCCAGCGCTTGAGGTGGAGCGCGGCGCCGATGGGGTGCGCGCCAAGGCGTAGCAAGGCGCCGCCGCCGGCCTGGCGCCAGCGCTTGGCGTAGGCGGCGTGCGAGCCGGAGTGGCACTCCTGGGCGCGCACCTCCAGGATGGGGGAGCCGGAGAGCTCCACCAGGTGGCGCGCGCGGGTGATGGAGGGGGCGTAGACGAAGTTCTCGGCATACATCAGGCGCACGCCCGCGCGCTCGGCGGCGGCCAGGATCTCGTCGGCGCTGCGCAGCGCCTCGCGCAGCATCACGGAACGCGGCGTCTTGCCCACCGGCTCTGATGCCTCAGGGCCTCCAAAATAGCCTGTGAGCGGCTTTTCGATGATGAGGTGCTTGCCGGCGGCGATGGCGGCGAGGGCCATCTCGTGGTGGAGGTTGTTGGGGACGCACAGATCGATCACGTCGACGTCCGGACGGTCGAGCAGGCGCCGGTAGTCGTCGTAGGCGTCGGCCACACCATAGTCGTCGGCGGTCTTGCGCGCCCGGCCGGCGTGCGCGCCGGCAATGGCCACCACGCGGGCGGCAGGGTTGCCGCACGAGCGGTAGGCGCGCAGGTGCAGGCCGGCGGCGAAGCCGGCGCCGGCCAGACCAATACGCACGGGGTCCACGGATCGGGACACGGACATGGGGCGTCTCCTCTGCTCTGGTTGCTTGTGCGCGGCCGTGCTCGGCCGTGCTCGGCTTTGTTCAGCTTTGGCCCGCGAAGACGTACTGGCGGGCGAAGAAATACAGCGTCATGGCGTACGCGACGACCATGACGAAGCGCCGCACGTAGGCGGGAGGCAGCCGGCGGGCGAGGCTCGCGCCGCCGAAACCGCCGGCGAGGCCACCGACGATCATCACGAGCGCATGCGGCCAGGAGACGATGCCGGTGACGATGAACGCGACGACGGCCACGCCATTGATGAGGGTCTGGAGAATGGTCTTGATGGCATTCATGGCGTGGATGTCTTCCATGCCCATGACAGCGAGCGAGGCGAGCATCATGATGCCGATGCCGCCGCCGAAGTAGCCGCCATAGATGGCGATGACCATCTGGAGCAAGGCGATGCCCCACACGCCCATCATGGCGGAGCCGGCGGCGCGCCCGGTGCGCGCACGCACCTGCTTGGTGATGGTGCTGCCAAACGTGAAGAGCAGCGCGGCCAGGAGCAGCAGCCAGGGGACGAGCAAATTGAACGTGCTGGCGGGGGTGCGCACCAGCAGGAGCGCGCCGAGCAGTCCGCCGACGAGGCTGGTGCCACCCATCACGGCGAGGAGCTGGCGGTTGCGCTGCAGCTCGCGCCGGTATGCCAGCGCGGCGC
The DNA here is from genome assembly GCA_902805635.1 of uncultured Chloroflexota bacterium. Classification (GTDB taxonomy): domain Bacteria; phylum Chloroflexota; class UBA11872; order UBA12225; family UBA12225; genus CADCTC01. The sequence continues at coordinate 6,190 of CADCTC010000064.1, read as the reverse complement.
CGACCGAGCCGGGCCACAGCGCGACCGTGCTAGTGGCGTTGGCGATCTTGGACCACTCGGCGGGGAAGGAACCGCCAATGAAGAGCAGCGCGGGGAAGGTGAGGAAGCTGCCGCCTCCGGCGACGGAGTTGAGCCCGCCGCCGAGTATGGCGGCGATGAAGATCAATAGCGCTTCCGGTACAGAGGGCCACGGCGGGACGAACGGCATGTCGAGGTCAAGGTATACCGGCTTGGGCGCCTCTGGTGCTCTGCCCTAGGTATTGCGTAATGACGCCCTAGTCAACACTACATGTAGTGGGACCGCAACTCTTGGCTCACTCGCGCGTCAGTAGGTGGTGAAAGGACACACGTGACATGATGCGCAGACCGGGAGGAGAGCTGGCGACGCGGCCGCTGCATTTCATCTGGATCACCGACTGCTCTGGATCGATGAAGAGCCACGGCAAGATCCAGGCGCTCAATTCGGCGATCCGCGAGGCGCTGCCCCACATGCAGCGGGTGGTGGACGAGAACCCCAACGCCGAGGTGCTGGTGCGCGCGCTGAAGTTCTCCAGCGGTGCGCAGTGGCACGTGGCGCAGCCAACGCCGGTGGCCCAGTTCCGCTGGACCGACCTCTCCGCCGACGGCACGACCGACCTGGGTAAGGCGTTGGGCATGGTGGCGGAGGAGATGAAAGTCCCGCCGATGAGCGAGCGGGCGCTGCCGCCGGTGCTGGTGCTGATCTCGGACGGGCAGCCGACCGACAACTTCGCGAAGGGGCTGGCGGCGCTGATGGAGCAGCCGTGGGGGAAGAAAGCGGTGCGGGTGGCGATCGGGATTGGCGAGGACGCGGACCTGGAGGTGCTGCGCAAGTTCATGGGGCACCCGGAGCTGGAGCCGCTGCAGGCGAACAACCCGGAGGCGCTGGTCAACTCGATCAAGTGGGTGAGCACGGCGGTGCTGCAAGCGGCGTCCGCACCGGCGAGCCGGGCGGTGCCGGCAACGGCCCCGGGCACCGCGGGCACGGCAAGCACACCCGGGGGTGCGAGCAGCATCCAGGTGGGCTCCACCGGCGCTATCAGCCAGTCTGCTCCCATGCCCGTGATGGGGCCGGCGGCGCCTTCGAGCAACGTACCGGTGCCGGTGCCTGCGTTCGCGGCCGCGGCACCCCAGTCGGCATCCGACGTGTGGTAGCGCTGCTGTCGCGGCCGGCACAGGCGGCGGCCGCTCTGCACGCTGGCCCCGCTAGCGCGCGCTCCCATCCGTGGTGGCGTGCCATTGGGGCAAGCGTGCGGGGGGCGGCGCACGTGCGCGGGCAGTTGCCGAATCAGGATGCGATCCGGTGGAGCGGCGGCGCCGGCGGCGCGCTGGTGCTGGCTGGGTCTGACGGGCATGGGAGCGCGCGCTGCTTCCGCAGCGACGTGGGGGCGCGGCTGGCGGTGCAGACGGGCACACGCGTGCTATGCCAGGCGCTGGCGACCGGTGAAGACCTGGCCGACCTGGGCACGATAGAGCGCCTGGTGCGGTCCGTGGTGGACGAGTGGGCGCTGGCGGTGACGGCCGATCTGCGCCTGTTCCCGGTAGCGCGCATCGAGGTGGAGCGACTGGAGGCGAAGTCGGGAGCGGCCGCCACGGCCTCTGTGGCTCGGCAGCCGCTGCTGGCCTACGGCGCCACGCTGCTGCTGGTGGCGGTGACGGCGCGGGGGATCCTGTATTTGCAGCTGGGCGATGGCGACGTGGTGTGCGTCTCCGATGCTGGCAGACCGTGGCGGCCGCTGCCACCGGATGAGCGACTGTTTGGCGAACAAACGACGTCGCTGTGCACGCCACACGCTGCCCACGACTTCCGGGTGAGCTTCCAGCGCACGCGCGGTGGTGGCGCGCCGCCGGCGCTGGTGCTGGTCTCCACCGATGGATATGCCAACTCATTCCGTGACGAGCGGGGCTTCTTGCAGGTGGGGCCGGACCTGCTGGCGATGGTGCGCGACAGTGGGTTGGACGCAGTGGGAGCGTGTCTGCCGGAGTGGCTGGGGGAGGCATCGCGCCTGGGCAGCGGCGACGACGTGACGCTGGGGATCTTGTGGAGTGGCTCAACTGGCGCGAGTGGGGCGACCGTTAGCTCCACCGATAGGGCGACGGGCGCAGGAGGCGTGTGGTGAACGATCTGGTCACCAAGGGACAGGTGGTGCGGACCGAGACGACTGGCCGGCCATGCGAAGTACAGGAGCTGCTGGGGAGCGGCGGGCAGGGGGAGGTCTACCGGGCCACGCTGGGCGGGAAAGACGTGGCGCTGAAGTGGTACCGGCCACAGTCCGCGACCGCGGCACAGCGGACGGCGCTGGAGACGCTGGTCACGATGGGCGCGCCATCGCCGCGCTTCCTCTGGCCGCAGGAGCTGGTGAGCGGTGGCGGTGACACCGAAACGGCGGCGATTGGAACCGCTGGGGCGGGACGGGGCACGGCGACGGAGGGCCCGGCGGGATTCGGGTACGTGATGCCGCTGCGGGAGGCGCGGTTCCGCGGGATCGTGGACCTGATGAAGCGGCGCGTCGAGCCGAGCTTCCGGGCGCTGGCCACCGCGGGGCTGGAGCTGGCCGACAGCTACCTCCAGCTGCACGCGCGCGGGCTGTGCTACCGGGACATCTCCTTCGGCAACGTCTTCTTCGACCCGGACACGGGGGAGGCGCTGATCTGTGACAACGACAACGTGGGTGTAGACGGCGCTAGCGCGGCGGGGGTGCTGGGCACGCCGCGCTTCATGGCGCCCGAGGTCGTGCGGGGAGAGGTGCTGCCAGGGACGCAGACCGACCAGTACTCGCTAGCGGTGCTGTTGTTCTACGTGCTGATGGTGCACCACCCGCTGGAAGGCCAGCGCGAGGCGGCGGTGCGCTGCCTGGACCTGCCGGCGATGACACGGCTGTATGGGACAGACCCCCGCTTCATCTTTGATCCCGGCGACGAATCGAACCGCCCGGTGGCAGGTCTGCACGACAACGCGCTGGCGTTCTGGCCACTGTATCCGGGGTTCCTGCGCGCGCTCTTCACGCGCGCCTTCACGGAGGGGCTGCACGACCCGCACGCACGGGTGCGCGAGAGTGAGTGGCGCGCGGCGCTGGCACGGCTGCGGGACGCCATTGTGTACTGCCAGGACTGCGGGGTCGAGTCGTTCTACGACGCCGACCGGCTGCAGGAAACTGGCCACGCGGGGACGTGCTGGGGCTGTGGGGCCGCGCTGCGGCTGCCGGCGCGCATCCGCATCGGGCGGCATGTAGTGATGCTGAACCACGACACGACGCTTTTCCCGCACCACGTGGACGAGTCGCGCCTGTACGACTTCTCGCGACCGGCGGCGGCGGTGGTGCGGCACCCCACGGACACACGGATATGGGGCATCCAGAACCTGAGCGCGGAGAAGTGGGTGGCGGTCTTCCCCGGCGGCGTGCGCGACGTGGAGCCGGGACGCAGCCTCTCACTGTCGGGCGGGGCGCGCATCCACTTCGGCCGCGCCGAGGGGGAGGTGCGCGTTTAGGACGGTGCTTTCGCTCCCCCGTTCGTGGTGAGCCCTTCGGCGGGCTCAGGGGAGACCTTGTGGAACTATGCCCTTCGACAAGCTCAGGGAGAACGGACGTGGTAAAACGAGCACTAACCGGGTGGCACGATGGTGTCGCCCAGCAGCTCGGCGTACCAGCGCTCGTATGCGTCGAAGGTCAGCTCAGGGCGGAAGAGCGCGTGCGGGTCGCGCTTGGGCTTGGTGTACTGGTCACGATTGAGAATGACGCGTGCGAGAGCGGCGGCGGTGCCGGCGGGATCGTGTGGACGGATCAACTCCCCCATGCCGGTGACGCGCACCGATTCGCGCACGCCGGGGAGGTCGGGGGTGACGGCGGGGGTGCCGCACAGCATGGCCTCGGTCTGCGCCATCTGCCAGGACTCGGTGGAGTTGGTGCTGGGCACGCAGTGCACGTCCAGCATGCGATAGAAGTGCGGCATCTCCGCGCCGGAGACGTTGCCCAAGAAGGTGACGTGCGCCTTGACGGCTTCCACCAGCGGCAGGCACTCCTCGTAGAACGTCTCGCCCATGACGTGCTTGAACTCGCCGGCAAAGACAATGTGCGCGTCGGGCACCTCCTTGAGGAGCGGGGGGATGGCCTTGAGCAGCACGTCGCCGCCCTTGTCGGCGGCAAAGCGGCCGGCAAAGCCCACCAAGCGCTTGCCGGCAAGACCGAGGCGCTCCTTCCAGGCGCGCGCTTTTTCGTCATCCGGCGTGCCGATGACAATGGGCGGGTACACGGAAGTCACCTTGTGGCGGTAGTGTGAGAGGAACCGAGAGTAGGAGGCGTAATCGTCGGTGTAGGTGATGATCTTGTCGGCCAGGGCGCCGGCATAGCGCATCTCGGTGTGCATTGCTGCCTCAATGGCGTCGTTCAGCAGGCCGAAGGGCAGGAAGATGTCGCAGTGGTGGGTCATGATCACGGGCTTGCCCATGGCCTTAGCGATCTTGGTAGAGGCGTAGGCGTCCATCAGACCTGGGAGGTGACGATGGAAGACGTCATGCTCCTTGAGCATGCGCCGGATGTCGCGCCAGAAGAGCGGCATCACGGCCCCCTTGCGGAAGCGGAACAGCACGGGGCTGCGTACGACACGCACGCCGTTGATCGTCTCCTCGTACGGCCGCAGCCGGATATCGAACACCGCGTAGCGCTCCTGGATGTACGGCTCCAGGACGGCCCGATAGCAGTCCTCGAGCCGCGCCTCGCCGAAACGGCGCGCGACGAACGCGAGGATCCCGGCCATGAGGTCGGCGTAGCGGTCGTGGAGCATCCGCCAGCCATCGCGGAGCTGCTCGAGCTTCGCTTCCGCATCCGCCACCGACAGGTCGTACGACCGGATCCCGTTGCCGAGCTCTCCGGCCAGCCGTGACAACTCGCGCCAGCGTGCCGGAGCGTCGAGCGGCGCACCGTCGGGGTACGCGAGCAGCACCCGCAGCCGCTGCAGCTCGGCCTCGCGCTCCTGGTCCGTAACGCCCTGGGAGGCCAGCCACTGGAGGAAGCCGTCCGTCCAGACGTCGTAGATGAGGTAGACGACCTTCGCCTCCTCCATGAAGTAGTCGACCAGCTGCGCAGCGGTCTCCCGCCGGCCCGCGGCGGTCCCGAACGTGTCGCCCGCCTGGCGCAGGGCCTCCTGGATCTTCGTCAGCGTCGGGACCGCCTGGTCCTGCCAGCTGCCCGATCGCACGCGCTTGCCGATCTCGTCCGACCACTCGAGACGCGTGGGCCCCGGGACCTCGGCACCGATGGACATCGGCCGGCCTAGGTGTCCGCGGCGGTGAGGCGGACGCGGACACGGTCGACCGCGACGGCGCCCAGCAGCAGGAGGCCGTTGGCGACCTCGATCCAGAACGAGGGCACGGCGAGCTGGATGAGGCCGTTGGCAAGGATCCCGACGATGAGCACGGCGAGGACCGTGCCCAGGATGCCGCCCCGTCCGCCGGAGAGGCTGGCGCCACCGAGCACGACGGCGGTCACGACCGAGAGCTCGACACCGAGGCCGGCATTTACGGACGCACCGCCGACCTGCGAGAGGCGGATGAGACCCGCCAGCGCGACACATGCCGCCGACAGCAGGAACGCGATGAAGATCACGCGCCGAACGCGGATACCCGCAAGTCGCGCCGCCGTGGGGCTCGCGCCGATCGCGTACAGCGAGCGGCCGTAGATCGTGAACCGGAGGATGAACCAGAAGAGGACGACCGCCGCCGCGAAGATGTAGACGGGGAGCGGGATCCCGAGCAGGCGCACGACGCCCAGCTCCCCGAACTCGTTGATCCGGATCGTCTGCCCGTTGCCGAGGACCTTGGTGAGGCCGCGGAAGATCGCGAGCGTCCCGAGCGTCGTGATGAGCGCGTTGATGCCGAGCACCGTCACGCTGAAGCCGTTGATGACGCCGATGAGCAGCGTCCCGGCGAACCCGACGGCGAACGCGAACGGGATCGCCAGGTCGCCCGACCACGGCACCTGCGTGCCACCGGCGCCCGGCGCGAGTGCCGCGACGGCCATCAGCATCCCCACGAAGCCGGCGCCGGAGCCGACCGAGAGGTCGAACTGGCCCGCGATGAGGAGCAGCGTGGCGGGGCACGCGATGATCCCCACCACGGCCACGTTCTGCAGGATGTTGACGAGGTTCTCAGTGCGCAGGAAGAAGGGAGACGTCA
>CADCTC010000063.1:3004-62071 GCA_902805635.1 uncultured Chloroflexota bacterium | reverse complement strand
GAATCGCCTGTCCTCACCATCCCTGCCGCGCAGCACACCTTGAATGTCACGTATCCGGCGGCCCAACGCAATGTGGAGAAGCTTGTGAGTCTCGGCATATTGCGTCCGGTCGGGGACGCTACGTACGGACGCCGTTTTCGTGCCGACGCGGTGCTGGAAGCAATTGGCAACTGGGACGCCTGACGGGTCGCTCTGGACAGAAGTATCGTTTCGGCCCCGAAACGATACTTCTGTCCGGGCCTTCTAACGCTACGTTGCATTTGCCGCCCTGCCGGTGAGGCAACGTTGTTAGAACTTAGCCGTGCGCCTCGTCTTCATCTACGGACCGCCCGGTGTGGGCAAGCTGACCGTCGCGCGTGAGCTCGCGGCGCTCACCGGCTTCAAGCTGTTTCACAACCACCTCACCGTGGACCTGGTGGGCGCCGTCTTCTCCCGCGGCACGCCATCATTTGGCCGCCTGATCCACCGCTTCCGCCGTGACATGTTCGCCGAAGCAGCCCAGGAGGGCGTGGACCTGATCTTCACGTACGTCTACGCGCACCCGGCAGACGAGCCAGACGTGCGCGGCATGATCGAGCCGGTGCTCGCCGTCGGCGGGCACGTGCACTTCGTCCAGCTCACGTGCGCTCCCGACGTCCTGCTCCAGCGCGTGGCCGCCGAGTCCCGGCGCGCCTTCCGCAAGCTCACCGATCCCGAGAACGTGCGCTCGCTGATGGACCGCCACGACCTCCTGAGCCCGGTGCCGTTCTCCGAGAGCTTCTGCATCGATACCACCGATTTGGCGCCCTCTGCCGCGGCGGCACAGATTGCCGCCGACTATCACGTGCTGTAGAAGCTACTCCCCCGCGGTGAAGGCATGGCCGGGCAGCGTGCGGCCGGCAAGGAGCACCTGATCGACAAACGCGGGCACCGTTTCGGCGTCGAGCTGGGCGTAGAAGGTGCCTGATGGATAGCACAGCGCCACCGGCGCGGCCTGGCAAGGGGACAGGCACTTGCTGCGCGATACCTTGACACGGTCCGGGCCGGTATCCAGAGCCCTCTCGGTCAGCAGCGCGCTGAGCGCGCGGTAGGTGTCGGCACCGCCTTCTTCCATGCAGCGCCGCCCGGAGCAGACAAAAACGTGCTGCGCGTGCGCAGGCAGCCTCGGGAGCTCACCGGGATTGATTGACGCGGTCGTGATCGGCGTCTGCCCCGCGATGGCGGCGATCTCGCGCGGGCCGGCCACGCCCGCGGCCGGGTTGCTCCACGCCGCTTCCAGCCGCTGCGCCACCACCTCTACCAGGCCGTCATCCAGCGCCAGCGGGCTGCCGAGCCGGAACGCGACGCCGGGGTACTGCTCGGCCAGGTCGTCGAGCAGGTCAGGCAGGTCGTAGAGCTCGGGATAAGCCATCTCTACTTCGTAGGGCACCACGGCGATGTCGCGCGCGCCCTGTGCGATGAGCTGGTCCGCGGCGCCGCCGAGCGGCATGTCGTTGCCCTGTGCCCCTGGTCGTACGTAGGCGGCCACCACAGTTGCTCCGCCTGCACGCTGCTGGAGCGCGGTGGCCGCAGCCTTGAAGCGCTGCTTCGCCGCCACGTTCCGGTCCGAGACACGCAGGAGGATCACCCCACGCGTGCCGGTCGCCGCCGCTGATTCCGCCTCCGCTGCCACCACTGTCATCGTCATCTCCTGGCCGCCCTACTTGTTGCGATATACCCGCAACAGCACAACGCTCATTGTTGCATACCATTCCCAAATACGCTACCGTTCCAACCGGCGCTGTTGCGATGACCAAGGCGCCCATGCCCGCGCCGGGGCCAAAGCCCCACCACACTGTCCCAGACCATGACCCGATACCTCGCGGAGCGGCTGCTGGCCGTAGTGCCCACGCTGTTGGCGCTGACGCTGGTGGCGTTCGTGCTCACCACTGCCGCGCGCGGCGACCCGGCGCTGGAGGCACTGCAGCAGGCGGGGGACACGCCCACGCCGGAGACGCTGGCGGTGTATCGCAAGCAGTTGGGGCTGGACCAGCCGTTCCCGGTGCGCTATGCCAGGTGGGTGCAGGGGGCGGTGCAGGGGGATCTGGGCAAGTCGTATCTCTCGCGCCGGCCGGTGGCGCGGGTCATCGGCGAGCGCGTGCGCGCCACCCTCATCCTGGGGACCAGTGCACTGGCGCTGTCCACCGTCGTGGGAGTGGGTCTGGGGACGCTGTTCGCGATGCGTCGCGACACGTGGCTCGATCAGGCGGGCCGGCTGTTCACCCTGGTCTTCGCGTCGGTGCCGTCGTTCTGGATGGCGATCGCGCTGATCGTGCTGTTCGGGGAGAAGCTGCGCCTGCTTCCCGTCGCGGGGTTCGGTGTGGACCGCCACCTGGTCTTGCCCACGGTGGCGCTGGCCCTTGGACCATCGGCCTCGTTGATGCGGCTGACGCGCGCGCGCATGCTGGAGGTGATGGGGCAGGACCACGTGCGCACCGCGCGGGCCAAGGGCCTGGGCGGCGGTGTGGTTGCGCGCCGGCACGTGCTGCGCAACGCGGCGGTGCCCATCGCCAGCATCCTGGGACTGCGCTTCGGCCACATCCTGGCCGGGGCGATCATCGTCGAGTCGATCTTCGCCTGGCCAGGGATGGGCAGCGTGGTGCTGACCGCCATTTCTGGGCGGGATCTACCTGTGATCGGCGGCTACGTCCTGATCGCCAGGCTGCTGTTCATCGGGGCAAACTTAGTGGTGGACGTCAGCTACGTGCTGCTCGATCCGCGCATCCGGCTGGGCGCGCGGGGAGGCACGGCATGAGCGTGCTGACCACCCCCGGCGCGCCGCCTCCGCCCACACGGCCCGCGCCGCCCGTGCTGGCTGTCACGGTAGGAGCGTCCACGGGTGCGGATGTGCCCGAGCTGAGTGGTTTCCGGCGTCGCTCGGCGTGGTGGCCGCGTGTGCGGCGGCGCTGGAGCGGCTGGGTGGGGCTGGCGGTGCTCGCGCTGCTGCTGCTCGCGGCGCTGCTGGCGCCGTTGGTGGCGCCGCGCGACCCAAACGCGATCGACCTGGTGCAGAAGCTCCAGGGGCCGGGCGCTCAGCACTGGCTGGGCACCGACCAACTGGGGCGCGACGTGCTCTCGCGCCTGCTGCATGGCGGGCGCACGGCGCTGACGGTGGGGCTGCTGTCGGTGCTGGGCAGCATGGTGCTGGCCATGCTCGCCGGTGGTCTCTCGGGCTACTTCGGCGGTAAGTTGGACCTGGTGGTCTCGGCAGCGTTCAACGTGCTGCTCACGGTGCCCGGGCTGATTCTCACGCTGGCCATCATCGGCGTGCTGGGGGCGGGGCAGCTCAGCCTGCTGGTGGCCCTGATCGGCGCGGACTGGGCTGGGCAGGGCCGCATTATCCGCGGTGCGGTGCTCGAGGCGCGCGAGCAGGGCTACGTCGAAGCGGCCCGCGCCATTGGCGCGCGCAACGGGCACATCCTGTTCCGCCACATCGCGCCCAACATCGCAGGGACGGTGGTGGTGCTGGCGACGCTGGACCTGGCTGGGGTAGTGCTGACGGTCAGCAGCCTCTCATTCCTGGGCATCGGCGTGCAGCCGCCCCAGGCCGACTGGGGCACCATGCTCTCGGATAGCCGGCCGTTCGCCGGGTCGTATCCGTGGCTGATGCTGCTGCCCGGCGCCTGCATCGTCACGTTCGCTGTGGCTGCCAACCTGGCGGGCGACGCCCTGCGCGACCTTTTCGACCCGCAGCGGCGATGAGCGACGCCCGTTTTAACCCGGCTTGCCACGAATAGATGCACAAGCGCGCCGGTGCGTCTGCGCTTATGGTGCACGTCGCCGCACGCGTTTGAGCGTTTCTACGGCGCGGTCAACGTCGACGGGCAAATCCCCACCACATCAACTTCACTTGAAAATCAGTATAGGTCAGCCGTTCTATTCCAATAGAGGGGGCATTGCGAGGCGCCGTAGCATTCCCAGGCTGTCGGCGGCTTCGCGTCTCCACTGCCACGAACCTGTCGGAAAGGAACACCTATATGACCACCCCTACCTATCAGCGCGCCTCCGGGCTCACCCAAGCCCAACAGTACGCCCTTGACCTCATCGTCACAGGCATCAGCGACACCCAGGTGGCCAATCTTATCGGGCTGGCCCGTGAGACCGTCACCCGCTGGCGCTTGTACGATGACACGTTCCGCGCCGAGCTCAACCGACGTCGCCGGCAGGTCTGGGACGGCGCGCTTGATGGCATACGCGTCATTCTTCCGCAGGCTGTTGACACGCTGCGCGCCCAGCCCATCCAGTCCCCGAGTCGCGGTCGCCTCGCTCTCGATTTGATCTCCCGAGCCGGCCTGCTGGGCAAGCCCTACTCTGGCGCCCTCGCCATCCCTGAGACCGAGCTTGTTCCCAACGATTCGCTCGTGCTCGCCGCCGGTCCCGACGACCGGGAGGACGACAGCGTCGCCCGCCCATCGGTAGCCGAGGCGGGCCCGCGAGCGGAACCGTTGCCCGATGCTCAACCGCAGCCATCGACGGCACACTCGCTCGCTGAGGCGGCCGGCGAGTCTGTCCCCCTCGTCACCAGCCGGTCGAAATAAGCCATCTTCTGACCCCGTCCGGTGCCACTGCGCCACTGCTGCTGCTGCCAGCGGAGTCACACAGAGTCACAAATAGTCACGTGCTCATTCAGTCAGAGGCTACTCGCGGCAGACTCGCGCCCGACGAAGTCAGGCGCCCGGCAGCCATAATAGACGCGCCACATCCGACTCCATCTTAAAGAGACACGCCATGCAGTACCTGCGCACCGTCGACTTCGCCGCGCTCAACGCCACGCCGGACCGGGTTGCCCAGGACCTCCTGGGCCACGCCGACGGCACCACGACCTGCCAGGTCCAGTGCATCAAGACGCCTCCGGGCGGAGGCTCGCCGGCCGGCGTCCACACGCATGCCGTCGATCAGGCCTTCTACATCCTGAGCGGCACCATGGGCATCGAGATCGAAGGCACCGAGTACAGCGCCGGTCCGGGCACGCTCGTCGTCTTTCCGGCCGGCGTGCCGCACCGCAATTGGAACGCCGGCGCCGAGCCCACCGTGCACCTGACCATCAATACGCCCACCCCCGATCCGACCGTCCCCTTCGCCGTAACGGTGAATGCCGCCTCCTAGCGGCTCGATCATGCTCTAAGTCCAGGCGACGTCGGAGACCACCCGATAGCCGGCCGACATGCCCGAGCTTTGCCTGGATAACTTGCGGCCCGTCGCGTCCCTCAATCGTCGCCGCTTTCTCGTGCCGCCTGCCCTCGCCGGCAAGACGGCGTACGACGTGCTCTCCACCCGGGCACTCGTCGCCGCCATCGCGGCTCGCGCCTTGGACCTTGGCCTGTCCGCGAGCGACGCAGACGCCGCCTCACCGCAGGCGCTCAACGCGGCCTTAGGTTCACCAGACGGCGCGGTGCGCAGAGCGGCTAAGGCCATCGCCGCCGGCTACGGGCAGAGGCTCGGTTACCTGCTTGCTTCAATGACCGGAGGCAACTCGGTCTCAGACGATCCCTGGGAGCAACAGTACCTCTGTCACTGGGAACACGAGGTCGATACGGTGGTGCTCGGTGGCGGGCTCGCCAGCGGCGCGCTCGGCCAGGTCATCGCACGCTCGGCGCAGGCGTCGGCACAGCAGCTTGGCCGCAGCATTGCCGTCGAGGCCGCCCAGCACCCATCATTGTTGCCCTTGATCGGCGTTGCCCGCTGTCACACTCCAGGTCGGTCACTCACTGCCACGTCAGCCTCAGCCAATCCAGGCAAGCCGAGGTCGCCGGGACTGTGCTCGCCACCCTGGACTTCGGCGGCAGCAGTGTGAAGTCCGGCGTGGCCCTGCTAGACGAGCACGGCGCGCTGCAGGCACTACGCGTTCACCCGGTCATCCGGCCAAGGGCGGAGAACTTCACCGACGATACCCGGGTCGAAGAGCTCGCAGGCGTCATGGTGCAGACCATGGCCGACGTGTACCACGCCGCCTGCCAGACTGCCCCGGGGGGTCGCCCAATGTCTACTGTCGCGTGCAGTGTTGCGGCCTACGTCGTGGATGGGCAGCCGGTGCCGCAGTTGCGCGGTGGCTACGCGCAGCTCCATCGTTTTGCCGGCACGGCCAATGTGGCGGGCTGGCTGGCACGCCAGGTGAGTGATGCCACTGGCAGGCCGCTTACCGTCTCGTTTCTCCACGACGGCACCGCCGCCGCTGCGTCACTCGCCGGCGTGAATCGGCCGTGGAGCACCGCGGTAGTGATGCTGGGCACGGCACTGGGCATCGGCTTCGTGCCCGCCGCTGCGGATCATCGCCCGCTTGCGCACCGATTCGCCGTCTCTCCGCTCTGACCTGCGTCTCTCTTCTCAGCGAGCGTGTCTCACCCGCCCGTCCTTTCCCCCTGTTTCGGCCGTGTCCGTCGGGCCGCCCGCTTCCGGAGCGATGTTCGCGACTATCGGCGCCAGCCGGTCGCAGAAGAACAGCGTGCCGGCCGCTACGCACAGCGGGATGGCGAGCAGGTTGAGCAGCGGCACGCCTGACAGCACAAAGCACACCAGTCCGAACCCCGCGCTTGCCGGTAGGCTCCGCCGCACCACCTCCAGCTTCTGCCGGAACCGTAGGCGGCGGCGCTCCAGCGGCGCGTCGAAGAAGTCCAGGCACGCCACGGTTGCGCCCAGCGCGAGCCAGCCTACGCCCGCGGCCAACGTGCCAAGTCCCGGCACGATGTTCAGCGCCAGCAGCAGCAAGCTCACAGAAACCACCAGCAGCAGCTTCAGCGCCTCGAACCGCGCCGACCGTCCCACGTCCCGCAGCGCCCCACCCAGACCGCGTGCCCCCTCTGGCGGCGCCATACCGGTACGCAGCGTCTCCAGTCGGGCCGACAGCGCGCTGTACCACGGCGATCCGAGTACCACGCCGAAGCGTGCCAGCACGAACCCCACCAGCAGCAGCAGCCCTATCACCAGCAGTGCGCGCAGCAGCATGCCCAGCCCCGCCGCCCACGACGGCAGCCCAACTACGAACGCATCAACCGCCCGCAGTCCCGAAAACAGCAGGGCCGCGTACACCAGGAGCCCCACCCCCACGTTCACCGCCACGGGCACCACCAGGTACGGCCACAATCCCGGCGTGCGGCCGAGCACTCTCAGCGCCCGCAGCGGATAGCTCGCCCCGCTCAGTAGTCCGCCCATTCCGTGAGTGGGTGGTAGCAAGCAGCAGGCCGTGCCCGAAAGGTGTGAGGACGCGACTGCGAAACGTCCGCCATTCCGAGCCCGCGAGGAATTCGACGGCACCAGCTCACCGGCATCGGTGGCTGTCGGCCACGTGGCGCGGCTCGGGTCCCTCGCCCCGCCGCTCCGCTCCCTGACGCCTTGCGCGCTTGCTGCGCAAGTGCTCGGTTGTCTGCTCGGGATGACGGCGGGACTGCTGTGGCAACGCCAAATTGCGCACGCTGCGCATGGGGACATGTGGCGTACACTCGCGCCGTGCCCTCCCTGGCAGGACTGCGCCGCACGTTGGCCGGCAACCGCATCCTGCTCTGGGTCTGCCTGGTCATCGCCGTAAACCAGCTCGGCTTCGGCATCATCGTCCCGGTTACTCCCATCTACGCGCGCACCTTCGGTGTTAGCGAAGCCGCCATCGGTCTGGTCGTGGCAGTCTATGGGCTGGGCCGTTTCCTGTTCTCCGCCCCCGTCGGCCAGGCAGCCGACTGGTTCGGCCGCAAGCGCACCATCTTCGGCGGCACCGCGCTGACCTTCGTGGGCTCCCTGCTGTGTGGACTGGCGGGAGACTTCAGCCAGCTGCTCATCTTTCGCTTCATCGCCGGCGTTGGCTCCACCACCGTCATCACCGGCACCCAGATCGTCGTCGCCGATGTCGCCACCCGCGAGAACCGCGGCCGGATGATGAGCACGTATCAGGGGTTCTTCGCGTTCGCCGTCGGCGTTGGCCCCAGCATCGGCGGCCTGGTCGCCGTCATCGCCGGCCCACGCGCGCCGTTCTTCGTTTTTGCCGCGCTCACACTTGTGGCCGGACTGCTCGCGCTCACCCAGCTGCCGGAGACCGGCGACCCGGCCGCGCGGCGTCCCGCACCGTCCACCGTGCCCGCAGTACCCACATCGTCGGACACCTCCATCTCCGGGATGGCCGCCACTGCTGCTGTTGGCGTCTCCGCCCCTGAACGCGGGGTCACGCGCCAGCTGCTCACCAACGTCGGGTTCCTCTGTGTTGCGCTGGTTACGTTTCAGCACGCGTTCACCCGCACCGGCGCCCTCTTCTCCGTCGTGCCGCTGATGGGCGTCGAGCGGCTCGGCCTGGACTCAGCCGCCATCGGGCTGGCGCTCACCATCGGCAACATGCTCAACCTGGCCGCTATCACCCTCGCAGGAGTGCTGGCGGACCGCTACGGGCGCAAGCCGGTGATCGTGCCCAGCTGCCTGCTCACCGCGTGCGCGTTCGCCGGCTTCGCATTCGCGCCCAGTTACGCCATCTTCGTCATCAGCGCCCTCCTGTGGGGCATTGGCAGCGCGCTCGGCGGATCAGCGTCTGCGTACGCCGCAGACCAGGCGCCGCCCGGCCGCAACGGCGCCACCATGGGCATGTACCGCATGCTAGGCGATGCCGGCTACGTAATCGGGCCGGCGCTGCTCGGCTTCGTTGCCCAGGTGGCCGGCGCCCAGTCCGCCCTGCTCGTCGCCGCCGGCATCGCCATCGCCGCCATGATCCCCTTCGCCCTGCTCGCCCCCGAGACGCGTCCGCGCACCCGATCCGTCGCTTCAGCGGCCTGAGACATCACCGCGAATACAACCATCGCGTCATTGACGGCTGCTGCGGGCCGGCGCACAATGCCCCCATGAACGTTGCCGAAGTTGGCGAGCGCATCCGCCAGCGCCGCGAGCAGGTGGGGCTCCGCCAGCGGGACCTGGCCGAAGCGCTGCAGCTGAGCGCCCAGGCCGTCTCCAAGTGGGAGCACGGCCAGACCGCGCCGGACATAGGTCTGATCGCTGACGCCGTCTGTCCCTCCTGCGCGGTCACTCTCCGAACCGGGTAAAGTGGAGAGGAGACGCATCGCACTGGCGCCAGGGGAGACGGTACACATGGCAATCGTGACACCAACCACACCGACGACAGCAACAGCGGTCCACGCCGCGACCGGGGTGCTCAGCCCACCGTCCGGCGTAACGCGAGTGTTCGACGCCGTGGAGCTCGAGCGCTACGAGCGCGACGGCTTCGCCATCGCCCGAGGACTGTTCTCCGCGGCCGAGGTCGATGCGCTCCGTGCGCACTACATGCGCCTGCGGACCGAGGGCAGCTACGCGGGCGATTTCGCCGGTGTCGCGCTGCCGGCAGCGGCGGGGCAAGCCACCGCTGGCGCGGTCTCCGTCGTCGATCCCAAGCCCGATCCGCTGGTCAAGTACCCGCGCATGATCCACATGCACCGCTGGGACGACATCAGCCTGCGCTGGATGATCGATCCGCGCATCGCCACCGCCCTGCGCCAGCTGTGCGGCGTCGATCCGTACGCCGTGCAGACCATGATGTACTTCAAGCCCGCTGGCGCGCGCGGCCAGGCGATGCACCAGGACCAGTTCTACCTGCGTGTCCAGCCCGGCACCTGCATGGCCGCTTGGTTGGCGCTGGACCCCTGCGACGAAGACAACGGCTGCATGAAGGTCGTGCCCGGCACGCATAACCTCCCTATCCTGTGCACCGAGCGCGCCAACACGGTGGAGAGCTTCACCGACACCACCGTGCCCATCCCACCGGGCAAGAAGCTGGTGCCCGTCATCATGCAGCCGGGCGACGTCTTCTTCTTCAATGGATCACTGATCCACGGCAGCGGCCCTAACTTCTCCACCGACCGCTTCCGCCGCTCGCTGATCGGCCACTACATCACCGGCCATGCCGAGCAGGTCGCCAAGTTCTATCACCCCATCGTGCGCATGGACGGCAGCACCGTCGAGCTCGCCGTCAGCGAGCGCGGTGGCCCCTGCGGCCGCTGGGTGGACGACGACGGCGAAGTGGTCGAGCTCTACGATCCCGCCGTACGCCCCGAAGGCCCGGAGCACGAGTAGCCCGCCCGCCACTGGCCGGCGCACTTAGAGTCAGTCTCGCCACCCCGTTCTCAGTCTCGCCACCCCGTTCTCAGTCTCGCCACCCCGTTCTCAGTCTCGCCACCCCGTTCTCAGTCTCGCCACCCCGTTCTCAGTCTCGCCACCCCGTTCGTGGTGAGCTTGTCGAACCACGCCCTTCAACATGCCTCTCCTGAGCGAAGTCGAAGGGCCCAAGGCGAATGGACGTTTTGAATCCACCACTTACCCCAACCCATCCAGTTCCTCTAAATAGCGTGCGATGTCGCCGTGGAACTGCCAGCGGTCGGCCGGCTCCACACTCTGCATGATCTGCAGATAGCTCTGCGCGTGGTGCAGCCGCGCCACCGTCTCGAGCAGCGACACGGCGCGCCGTAGCTCGTCCAGCGGCGCGAACGCGGTCCACCCTTTGAGGTATGCGTCCAGCAGCCGGCTCGCCACCGCCGCCGGGTCCGACATCCGCGGGCGCGAGTGGTCGTCGTAGGGGTGCGGGTTGTCGGGCAGGAACGTCAGCAGGTCCAGGAACGGGTGCCCCAGCGCCGCGTCCGTCCAATCGAAGATCGTCAGCCGCCCGTCCTTGACCGCCACGTTCCCCGGGTGCAGGTCACCGTGGATGAGGGTTTCGGGCACGCCGCACGCCGCCAGTTCGTCGCATGCTGCTTGCAGCGCCAGTACGCGTGCTCGCAGCCGCGCCAGCACCGCCGGGTCGGTTTCGGCGCGTGTTTCCGGCGCGTCCAACAGCCCCGGCACCTGCTCGCGCAGCCGCGCCAGCCGGCGGTCGGCGCAGCCGGTCGCCAGCAACCACTCCGCCTGCCCCACGCATGCCCGCTGTAGCTCCCCTATCCGCCGCAGCGCCTGCTCCCACAGCCGCGCGTCCGGAGTCGTGTCCGCGTGCCGGATCACGTCGCCAGCGTCCTCCAGCAGCAGCCATGACCGCGCCTCGTCCGCGGCGAGTACACGTGGCACATCGTCCGGGAACCGCTCAGCCAGTCCGAGCGTGATGCGCGCTTCATTCTTGAAGTGCGCCGATGGCGCCTTGAGGTAGACGTTGCCCGCTGCGGTAGGCGCCCTCAGCACGCAGGACAGGCACCAGTTGCGGCGCTGCTCTACCGCGCCGCTCGCCCTCCGACCGATGCCCTCGAGGCGGTCCGCCATCCAGCCGGACGCCTGCGCGAACCACCCCGGCTGCGCCCACGGCACGCGCCTGGGCGGCGCCACTCCGCTCTTCAGCTCCTGCAGCACACCCTCCACCAACGCCCACTGCGCCGGTTCGCGCGCGGTGAGCCTCCTCAGCTCCTCCCGCGCTACCCACCTCGCCCCCACCGGACCACCTGATCCACCCGGTTGAGCCGGATCACTCGATTGGCATGGCTGGCCTAACGGCAGCCCGGCCATCCCCGCACCGACTACCGCCTCCAGCAGCACCGTCCCCGTGTGGAGCCGCTCTGCTTCCTCATCCTGTACCTCCAGGTAGCGCAGCAGCACCACGTCCATTCCCAGCCGGTCGCGCGCCTCCGCCACCAGCCGCCACGCCTCCTCGTAGTTGCGTCGTCGCTCCACGGTCCATCGTGGCAGCTCCCACGCCTCGTGCTGTGGGACACCTCCGCTTTCACTACCGGCCGCCAGCACCACCAGGACACGCGTATCCCTTCCGGTCTGCGTTTCCACCACCAGCGCCGTGGTGGATGTGTGCCAGCCGGGCACTACGTCTCCAGTTCGGTCAACGTGGACTCCGTCCCCGCCGCTACGTAGCGCCGGCGCTGCTGGCTGCGCCGCACGGCGTGGTCCAGCGCCTCGGCGGGCCAGCGCGACAGCAGCTCCCGCTCCATGTCACGCAGCTCTGAGTGGTGGGCAGGCAGCCGCGCCAGGTTCACCAGCTCGTCCGGGTCAGCATCCAGGTCGTACAGCTGCGCTTCCTCGTGCAGGCCGTAGATCAGCTTGCGCGTCGCGCCATCGGTCTTGCGGATCAGCGCCGCCTCCGGGTGGCGCGCTGTGTGCGCCAGGAACTCCACCAGCGCCTCGTCCTTCCACGCGGCGTTGCCACTCTCCAGCACCGGCAAGAGGCTGCTCCCCTCGATGAAGCCTGGGCAGGCCACACCCGCCACGTCCAGCAGCGTGGGGAGTACGTCCACCAGCCCCGCCACGTTCGCGCGCCGCTCCCCGGCGGGCAGGCGTCCCGGCAGCGAGCAGATCAGCGGCACCCGTGCCGCCCCCTCCAGCATGCAGCTCTTCCACCACAGTCCCCGTTCGCCCAGCATTTCGCCATGATCGCCGGTGAAGAGCACGAAGGTGTTCTCCGCCAGCCCGGTCTCGCGTAGCGCCGCCAGCACGCTGCCAATCAGCTCGTCCACGAACGTGACCAGCCCGAAGTACGCCGCCCGGCAGCGCCGGATCACCTCCTCCTCAAACGGCCCCTCCAGCGAGAAGAACTGCCGGATGCGCTGGTATTTGGGGTGGTCCGGCGGTTCCGGATGACGCGGCAGGTCGGCCAGCTCCGGCCAGTACAGGTTGAAGAACCGCTCTTCCACCACCAGCGGGAAGTGGGGCGAGATGAACGAGGCGCACAGCGCGAACGGCTGCTGCTGCGCGTCCGCCGCGCGCTCGCGCAGGTACGCCACCGCTGCGTCGCGCACCGATTCGTCGTAGTCGGTGTAGCGCGTCCTGCCCGCCCGGCCGGCGCCGGTCAGCCTTGGGCTGCGGGGCCGGCCGGTGCGCGGCGCCGCGTCCCAGTCGGGCACGCCGTGGTGGCTGCCATCGCCATGGCAATCTTCCACCAGCCGCTGTTTGAACCCGTGGCGCTGGTCCGCCCCCACAAAGTGCATCTTGCCCGCCAGCGCCGTGTCGTACCCCGCGGCGTTGAGCAGGTGCGCCCACGTCGGCTCCTCCGAAGAGAGCGACGACGCCAGGTCGTAGACGCCCAGTTGGTGCGGGTGGCGCCCGGTCATGAACGCCGCGCGCGACGGCACACACAGCGGCGAGCTGCAGTACGCGCGCTCCACCGTCACGCCCTCTGCCGCCAGCCGGTCCAGGTTGGGTGTCTGTACAAAGGGGTGGCCGTACACCCTCATCGCTCCCACGTTGAGCTCGTCCACCATCAGGACCAGGATGTTCGGCCGGTCGGGCCGCGCGGCGCTAGAAGCAGGATCGCGTGTCATCTTGTCGTGCCGATCACCATACACGGCCGCATGCCACCGCCTGCCACCTACAAAGTAAAGAAGAAGGTTGCCCCGCGGTCCACCTCGCCCTCGGCCCACACCCTGCCGCCGTGGCGGTGAACGATGCGCTGCACCGTCGCTAGGCCGATGCCGGTGCCCTCGAACTCGGTCATGCCGTGCAGGCGCTGGAATGCGCCGAACAGCTTGTCCGCGTAGGTCATGTCGAACCCGGCGCCGTTGTCCCTGACGTAAAAGACCGGCCGTCCGTCCGCACCATCGGTCTTGCCGATCTCCACACACGGCTCGGCCGTCTTGCCGGTGAACTTCCAGGCGTTCCCCAGCAGGTTCTCTAGCGCCACGCGCATCAAGCGTGGATCGCAGTCCGCCCGCAAGTCGGGGGCGATGCTCACCCCCACGCGCCGTTCCGGGAAGCGTTCCTGGAGATCGGCGACGATGCCCGCGGCCAGCGCGCTCAAGTCAACCGGCTCTTTGCGCAGGTCCGCCCGGGTGAGGCGTGAGAGGCTCAGCAAGTCGTCGATCAGCTGCCCCATGCGCCGGCTGGCGGCCCGCACGCGCTGGAGGTAGTTCACGCCCTGCTCGTCCATCCGGTCGGCGTAGCGTTGCTCCACGATCCGGCTGAACCCGTCGATGCTGCGCAGCGGCGCGCGCAGGTCGTGCGAGACCGAGTAGGAGAACGCCTCCAGCTCCTTGTTGGTGGAAGCGAGCTGGTTAGCAGTCTCCGCCAGCGCAGCGTTCGCGCCGCTCAGCCGCTCGGTCAGCTGCTGCAGCGAAGCGTTGCGCTCCGCGATGTCCGCCCGCCAGGCGCGCTCTCGGCGCTCCACCGCCTCCGCGCTGCGACGCATCAGGTACGCAACCGCCATCCCGGTCACCGCGAAGAACAGCGCGTAGTAGAAGCCGTCGGTGACGTGGCGCACCTGAAATGGCATCACCCCCGCACCGATCAGCTGCAGCCGGCCGATCAGCACCGCACCACCCGCGGCGCATGACACCACCAGCGCGCCCCGCCGCCCATGCGTGGCGGCGGCGGCGACCACGAACAGCAGGTAGACCGAGTCGTAGAACGCGTTGCCGAGGAAGCTGTGGTAGCTCACCAGCACGCCATACACCAGCGCGCAGTCCAGCAGCCGCATGCCCAGCTGGAGCCGCAGCAGCGTCGCCGGGAAGCGCTTGAGCAGCAGCCACAGCACGCCATAAGAACCGGCGGTAGCGGCGGCGATCAGTGCGGCGAACGGCGCCGCCGGCAGCCCAAACGAAGCAACCACAAAGAGTGGCGACGCCAGGAAGCTCAGACGCAGCCACTGCAGCAGCCGCTCGAACTCGATCCGGTCGACCGGCTCCAGCGCATCGGGATATTCAGCCGCGGTGGCCATTGGCCAGAGAGTGTGTCAGGCGGCGTTGCGGGCGTCGCGGGAGGCGTCTCTTGGCGTCTCTCGCGCGTCGAGCTCCGGCAGCGGCACGCACTCCGGCTGCTCGCGCGGATCGGTACACGCCACCACCACGACGCATGGCTGCGTGCCGCTAAGGCTCTCCAGCGTGTGGGGCACACCGGCCGGGATGTGCACCAGCTCCCCCGCGCGGGCGATCGCGCTCTCCTGCAGCCAGTCCCCGTAGCGCGCAGCGAGGGTGCCGGAGACGACGTAGAGCGCCATCTCGTGGCGCTCGTGCAGGTGCGCCCCCGACTCGGCGTCCGCCTGCTCCCGCGCTGTCGCGTCCGTCCCCGCGCCGCCAAAGGTGAGCACCCGCAGGCTCATCCTTTCCGCCCCAGTGCTCTGCGTGGAGATGCCCGGGAAGCCGCCGGCGCCGCGGGCGGGCACGACCGTGCAGCGGTGAGGCGTGTAGTCTTCCGTCGCTGGTTTGTCCATCGGCTCGACTGCCTTGAACCTACCGTAGCGCCGGCCGCACGTTGCCGCTGTAGTCGATCTCACACACGCCATTACGGCTGGATTACGTTTAGGTTACTGTCGTGACAACCTCCACAACTTCTCCACATGCCCTGCACGTGCTCTCCTGATACAGGGCACACAATGAAGGAGTAGAGAGCGCCACCCATCCGGCACGACACATCGGACCGGAACACAGCGGGCAGGTGCAGAGGAGAACGATGAGCCGCTTTCGTGCAGTGCTGACAGCGACAGTGATGGCCTTGTTCCTGTTGGGTGCCACGGCCCCGGCCGCCCTCGCCAGCGACGATTGGTGCGACACCGACCCACTGGTGGTGATCACCACCCCGGCCGGCAACCTCGTGCCCGTCTTCAACACCAACGGCGCGCAGGGGCTCCAGCACCAGCCCGCCATCCTGCTGTCGCGCGTGAGCTACACCGTGCAGCCCGTCGATGGAGGCAAGGGCACACTGGTGAAGATGTCCGTGACCGTCCCGAACGACATCTTTGGATCTGGCTTCCCGACGCGCGCCAAGATCAGCACCGGGCCGATGGGTACGCTCAAGGTGCTTGCGACCAGCACGGGCAACAGCGGCAAGCCCATGAATATGCAGTTCACGCTCGACGTACCGTAGCCCCGGTCCGTCCGCTCCGCTCCGGCCCCGCACACACCAGTGCGGGGCGCCGGCCCAGCTAGCCAGCCGGAGTAACGGCTAGCGCACTCTCCATCGCCGCTTCTAGCGACATCTCCCGCCCCTGCTTCCAGGCCTCTTCCTGGGCAGGGGCGGGCAGTGTTTCGCGGGCCAGCGCCAGCCAGCGTTCCAGCGTTGCCTCGTGCGAGCGTCCCGCGGCCACGCCGGTCCGCTCGCGCAGCGCCGCCGCGCTGCCCGCCAGCTGCAGCGCCTGCTCGCCGTCGCCTTCCCCTGCGACCAGGCAGGCCAGCACCTCAAGCGAATCCACGATACCGGGCTCGTCGCGCACTTCCCGGCGCAGCGTGAGACCCGCGGTGCAGTGCGCGCGCGCCGCCGCTAGGTCGCCCAGCTCCAGCGATGCCTCAGCCAGGTTGTTGAGCGAAGCGGCCATGCTTCGTTTGTCGCCCAGCGCACGCTTGATCTCCAGGCTCCGTTCCAGCAGCGGCTGTGCGGCCGCGTACTCCTCCCGTTCCAGAGCGACCACGCCCAGGTTGTTCAGCGCGTGGGCGACTCCCCGCGGCGCGCCAACGCGCTCATAGATGGCGAGACTCTCCTCGAACGCGGCGCGCGCGGCCGCGAAGTCGCGCTGCCGGCGCTCAAGCAGGCCGAGGTTCAGCAGCACGCCGGCAGCGCGGTGCTCATTGCCCGCCTTCCGCCAGAGCGCCAGCGCCAGCCTGAGCCACTCCCCGGCGCGAGCGTAGTCGCCCTGCTCCATCGCGATGGTGCCGGCGCCGTTCAGTGACTGCGCGCACAGCACGTCCACTTGGTGCGCCCGACCGTCCGATGTCCCCACCGCCGCACCGTTCCCGCCGCTGGTCGCGACACTCTCCCCTACTCCCGGCACGACCGTGGCGAGCAGGCGCTCCAGGTGCTGGCGCCCCTCCCGTAGGTGCCCGCGCACCAGCCAGAAGCCCCACAGCGCCGCCGCCAGCCGCAAGGCCGCCACTCCTCCACCGGCTCCTTGGGTGCCGCCCGTGCTGCCAGAGTCGGCTGTTCCGCCGCCCAGCTCCAGCCAGCGCAGAGCGGCGCGCAGGTTGTCGTGCTCGCTCTCCAGCCGCTCCAGCCAAGCCGCCTGGTCCGGCCCGTAGATGTTGGGCTGCGCTTCTTCCGCCAGCGCCAGAAAGTAGGAAGCGTGGCGCCGGCGCAGTGTCTCGGCTTCCGGAGACGCGGCAAGCTGCTCCGAGGCGAACTCATGGATCGTCTGGAGCATCACAAAGCGCGGGTCTTCGTCGGTGCTGCCGGCCTCGTCGCAGCGCAGCAGGCTCTTGTCCGCCAGCGACGCCAGCCCGTCCAGCACGTCCGCCGTCGCGATCAGCCCGTCTTCCGGCACGCCCGGCGCTGCGGCGGTGGCGATCCCACTCTGGCCGCTCGCGCTTCCGCTCTCTCCGTCGGCGCACACTGCCTCGGCCGCCGCCAGCGTGCAGCCGCCGCCGAACGCCGCCAGCCGGCGGAAGAGCACCTGTTCGTCCGCGGTAAGCAGGTCCCAGCTCCAGGCAATCAGGTTGCGCAGCGTCTGCTGGCGGGAGGGACGGTCCCGGCCGCCGCCCGTGAGCAGCGGCAGCCGCCGGTCTAGTCGTGCCAGCAGCGCCGTGGGTGAGAGCAGCTTGCCGCGCGCCGCCGCCAGCTCGATCGCCAGCGGCAGGCCGTCCAACCGCCAGCAGATCTCGGCCACCGCGGGCGCGTTCTCCACCGTCAACGTGAAGTCCGGCCTCACGTCCAGCGTGCGCTCCACGAAGAGGCGTACCGCCTCGTACTGGCTCATGCGCTCCGGCGGGGGCAGGCGGCGTGGGTCGGGCAGCGCGAGCGGCGGCACGGCCAGCTCGCGCTCGCCGTACACGTGCAGCGGGATTCGGCTGGTCGCCAGGAGCTTCAGCAGGGGACACGCGGTCAGCAGCTCCCCCACAACAGGTGCGATATCGGTCACCTGCTCGCAGTTGTCCAGCACGATCAGACTGGACTGTTCCCGTAGCTCGCGCTTCAGCGCCCCTAGTGCCGGGAGGCCGCTCTCCTCGCGCACGCCCAGCGCTTGGGCGATGGCGTCCGGTACCAGTCCGGCGTCTTCCACCGCCGCCAGCGGCACGAAAAACACCCCGTACTCGAAGTCGTCGATTAGGTCCGCGGCCACCTGCAGACCCAGGCGCGTCTTCCCCGTGCCGCCGGGCCCGGTCAGGGTCAGCAGGCGCACCTCCGGCGACAGCACGCGGCGGCGCACCGTGTGCACCAGGTCCTCTCGGCCCACCAGCGGCGTTGGCTGGGGTGGCAGGTTGTGGCGCCGCGCGTCCAGCGTGCGCAGCGGCGGGAACGCCTCCGGCAGGCCCGGCGCCACCACCTGGAAGACGTGTTCCGGGCGGATCAGGTCCTTCAGCCGGCGGTCCCCCATGTCGCGCAGCGTCACACCGGGCGGCAGCTCGTCCCGCACCAGTTCGGCGGCCGGGAGGGAGAGCAGCGTCTGTCCTCCATGGCCTGCGGAGAGCAGGCGCGCCACCCGGTTTAGCGGCGGACCGAAGTAATCGTCGTCCCGGTCCTGCACCGCACCCGTGTGCAGCGCCGCGCGTACCTTGATCGCCCCTACTTCTCCCCATGCCTCGTCACGGAGCGCCACCTGCAGCGCAAGTGCCGCTTCCAGTGCGTCCGGCGCAACGGCAAAGGCAGCGCAGAAGGCATCCCCTACCGTCTTGAACACATACCCGTCGCGGTGTTCTATCGCCTCCCGCAGCAGCTTGTCGTGCCGTGCAATGACGTGGTGCATCGCTTCGGGGAACTGCTCCCACAGCCGCGTGCTGCCCTCGATGTCGGTGAACAGCAGCGTCACCGTGCCCAGCGGTCGGTCAGCCATGCCCATCGCCTGCACCGCGGCCATGATCGGGAAGCCGTACGTCCGTCGCCGGCGGCCCCTGAGGCGCCACAGGCAGCGTGAACGTAAACACGCTGCCCCGATCCTCGCCCTCGCTCTCGGCCCAGATGCGACCGCCGTGCGCTTCCACGATGCGCCGGCAGATGGCCAGCCCCAGCCCCGTTCCGGAGATGGTGCGCCGGTGCGGACCATCGACTCGAAAGAACTGCTCGAACACGCGCTGCAGCGCCGCCGCGGGAATGCCGATTCCCTGGTCGCCCACCGAGACTTCCACCATCGCGCCGGAAGGTCGGGCGCCGAGCACGATGGCGCCGCCGGTCGGGGAGTACTTGCGCGCGTTGACCAGCAAGTTGGAGAGCACCAGCAGCACCTGGTCCTCGTCTCCCCACACCGCGGGCACGTGTGCGTCCACCACAACCGTGAGCGGGCATCGTGGGTCCGTTTCTACGTCCGCGGTCGCTCGTTCGATGACCCGGTGCAGGTCCACCGCGGCGAAGGCAAGCGGCTGCCCCCCGTGCTCCAGCCGCTGGAGGTTGAGCCAGTTCTCGATCACCGCCTTGAGGCGGCGCCCCTCCTGCAAGGCGACGTCCAGTAGTTTCTGGCGGGTCTCCGGCCGGGCATCGCCCCGGCTGAGTAGCTCGAGCGCTCCCAGGATGCTCGCCAGCGGCGTGCGCAGCTCGTGGCTCACCGTGGAGATCAGGTCAGCCTTGGTGCGCTGCAGCGCGCGGTCCGCCTCCGCCTGGCGCAGCGCCGCTTCGGCCTCACGGCGTGCGCGGCGCCCCTGTGCCTCGCGCAGCTCCCTCTCGATGGCCGGGATGAGGCGCGCGCGGTTGCCCTTGACGATGTAGTCGTGCGCCCCGGCGCGCATCGCCGCCACGGCGCGTTCGTCGCTGATCGTCCCGGAGACGATCAAGAACGGCAGGTCCAGCCCCCGCGCCTGCAGCACGCGCAGCGCCGCGTCGGCGTTGAACGACGGCATGCTGTCGTCCGAGATCACCAGGTCCCACGCGTCGCGCTCTAGTGACGCGAGCATCGCCGCCGCGGTATCCACGCGCGCTGCTACCGGGAGATAGCCTTCCGCCTCCAGGTCGGCCAGCAGCAGCATGGCGTCATCCTCCGAGTCCTCCACCAACAACACGCGCAATGGAGTGGGCATCTGTGCTGCTTGTCTCGAGTTCCCGTTCCCGCCGTCAGACGGCCGGGACATCACGCACCAACTTGTATCCGACCTGCGGTACCGTCAGGATTGCCGGCGCCTGTCCTCCCGCTGCCGTGGCGGCGTCGCCCAGCTTGCGCCGCAGGTTCTTGATGTGGCTGTCCACGATCCGATCCTCGGCGGATGCCTCATAGCCCCACACCGTGGAGACGATCTGCGCGCGCGACAAAGCCTGCCCCACGTGGCGTGCCAGCACCAGCAGGATGTCGAACTCCGTGCGGGTCAGCGTCACCGGTCGTCCGTCCACGGCTACCTCCCTTGCCGCCGGATCGACCGCGAGCGTCGCCACCCGGAGCACCCCGCTGCCTGGAGTGCCGGCTGGGCCGGCGCCGTCGGGTTGGCCCGGCGTTGCACCGGGAGCGGGGGCGCTGCCGGGAACCGCCTGTGCCTTGCGCAGCTGTGCCCGAATGCGCGCCACCAGCTCGCGCGTCCCGAATGGCTTGGAGAGGTAGTCGTCCGCGCCCAGCTCCAGGCCGATCACCTTGTCCACTTCCTCACCGCGCGCGCTCACCATGATGATCGGCAGCCGCAGGTCGTGGCGCCGCAGCTCGCGGCACACGTCGTAGCCGTCCATGTCCAGCACCACCACGTCCGGCCGCTCGGAGCCGGCCAGGTCCAGCGCAGCCGCGCCGGTGGCTGCTTCCCTCACCGTGAATCCGGCCGCCTCACACGCCACACGCGTCACCAGCCGCAGACTGGCGTCATCCTCCACCAGGAGGACGCTCGTGGCTGCCATCTTCTCCTATTGTGGCACGTGGTGGGTCACTCTCCGGCATGGCTCCGCGGAGCGGCCGGCGCCGGGCGGTTCAGCACCAGCCAGTAAAGCCCCAGCTGCCGTACGCTCTCCACAAACTGCGCGAAGTCCACCGGCTTGCGCACGTAGCTGTTTGCCCCCAGGCCATAGCTCTCCAGCAGGTCTTGCTCCTCGTCCGACGAGGTGAGCACCACCACGGGCAGGTACCGCGTGCGTTCGTCGGCCCGCATGCGTCGCAGCACCTCGAGCCCGGTCAGCTTGGGGAGCTTCAAGTCCAGCAGGACCACCTGCGGCATGGCGCTCAGGTCTCGCCCCGCGAACGTTCCCGTGCCGAACAGGTAGTCCACCGCCTCCACGCCGTCGCGCGCCACCACCAGCTCGTTGGCAATCTTGCTCTCCGCCAGCGCGATGCGCGTCAGCTCCTCGTCGTCGGGGTTGTCCTCCACCAGCAAGATCGTCATCCCTGCCATAGCTTCATCTCCTGCGGACACCCTGCATTATGCACCCACGCACCCAACGCTACAGTAGGCAGCCATGGGCACACTCTTCATCGCCCGCCACGGCGAGTCCGTCTGGAACGCCGAGCATCGCATCCAGGGGCAGCGCGACGTGCCGCTGAGCGACCGCGGTGTGTGCCAGGCACAGGCGCTCGCCCAACGCCTTGAGGCCGAGCGCGTCGACCTTGTATTCACCAGCGATCTGCAGCGCGCCCATAACACCGCGCAGGCAGTCGCCGCGCTCCAACCGTCGCTGCGAGAACCCATCCGGGTGCGCGCCGCGCTGCGCGAGCGCCACTATGGCAGCTGGGAGGGCCTGACCGCCGCGGAGGCGCGCGAGCAGTGGGAACGCCGCGCGGCGCTGAGTGCGGCCGGCGCTGCCCCCGGCGGCAAGCCAGCTACCGCGCCCGACGTCTGGGAAGGCCCACCGGACGCCGAGACGTTTGGCGACTTGATCGATCGGCTGCTGAGCGCGTGGAAGGAAGTCGCCACCGAGCTAGACGGCGGCGCAACGGTCGCGCTGGTGGGGCACGCCGGCTCGCTGCGCGCTTTGCTATGCGGCCTGACCGCCACCCCGCCGGCCGAGCAGCGCCGCTGGCACATGGACAACGCGGCGCTCTCGCGTCTCACCTGGGACGGCGGGCAGGTGCGTGTCGAGCAGTGGAACGACGCCAGCCACACCGTCGAGCCAGCGGCCGGCGCACTTGGCACCCCGTGACTGTTGTACTGGGTCTGGTGCGCCCGTGAGGCCTGTTCGGTCCAGGTGTCCCTAGGCGTAGTGAAAGTACGCCGTCGCCCGCGAGTCCTGCTGCGGCACCAGCCGCACCCAGTGGTGCGGAAAAGCCGGTGGGGAACACATGGTAGACGTACCCGCTTGCCGGCACACGTAGTGTCTCATAGGTCTGCCACTCCCCCCACCCCAGGAAGTCCACCTCGACTCGGAACTCTCCGCCTCCTCCACCCTCCTGCGTCAGGTGCAGCACCTTGTGCTCGTAGCCGGTCATCAGGAACGGGTCGGACGCGTCATCCGCCTTGACGTCCTTCTGCCACCAAACGCCGCCCCAGCCTTTCGGCTTGCCCCAAGACCAGAGGTCGTCGGTCTTGCCGAACCATAACCCCGCCTGCGCCTGCCCTTGGTGCAGCTCCATGTCCCGGTTGGGTGTCACCTGGTTGCCCGCCGCCACCAGGAAGCCTCGGTACGAGCAGTAGTCCGGGATCACCCGCAAATGGGTACACACCGGCCGCACTCCCCACACCCGGCCGCCGTACGCAACCGGCGACAGCTCGAAGAACGTGCCGTGACAGTCCATCATGTAGCGCTCCGTCTCCACCTCCCGGATGCGCGTCCATTCGGTCTGCCACCAGTAGTCGAAGGTGTGGCTTCCCTTCGGCAGGCGGTAGGTGTCCCACCTGCCCTCCCCTTTGCCGTCAATGCCAGCCGTGCGCACCTTCAGGATGGCCGATACCCGGTCCCATCCAATGGCGAAGATGACCTGCCCCATGTTGCGCCGCCCCGCCACCTCCATAAACGCGGTGCGCTCCAGCACCGTCCAGCCGCCCTGCTCAGACCCATCCCACTCCGCCAGCACCCCCGCGTTGTGCGGCTCGTGCGAGTACGACCAGTCGCGCTCGTCGTACGAGTTGTTGCCCACCACTACCCGCCCCTGCCCGGTGTGCCCTCCTTTGTAGTGCGGTCCGATCCCGGCGGGCAGCTGCAGCTCCTTTTTGAGGTCGAACAGCTGCCGCGCCGCCAGCGTGTTCAGGTCAACCTCGAAGAACAGCCCCTCCATCGTCAGGTAGTAGGCCCTGTTGGCCGGGTCGTGGAGGTGCTCCATCGTCGCCGTCAGCCGGTGGTCCACCAGGTTGGCGATGGTGGAGACATTCCCGGCGGTGTCGATCACGTGCGGGCCGATCAGCAGCCGGCTGCTCTGCGGATGGATCATGCGGTTGGCGTAGGTGCCCACCACGCTCTCCGGCCGCTTGCGCATCGTCAGATCGGGCCAGATCTCGAACAAGCCGGTGCCGGCGCCACTCGCCCCCAGGTGCGAAACGTACGTGATCGCCCACAGCCGGTCTGCCCACGGCATCAGCGCGCCGATGCCCGTCTCGCTGCGCGCCGGCAGGTGGTCGGCGGCCATCGCCAGCGATGGGACAACGCCGTTGATCGCCAGCGGAATACTCATCTCGCCGGAATGGTAGGTCGCATACGATCTGTGCGGCAAGCAAACGGAGGCTGCGACGATGTTCCCCACGACCGCCACGCCGCGGCCAGGCGGCGCTTCCGCCTATGTCGCCGCCGTGGTCGCTACGCTGTCAGCCGCGGGACCAGTCGGTGCCACTCGGCCGTCCCCTTGTAGGCGGCGGCAGCCCGCAGCAGACCCACCACGTCGAAGTGGCGGCCGTCCCGCTTAGCTCGGCGGGAGCAGCTCACGCAGGTCGCGTCGGATGATGTCTGGGTCGGTACCGTCCCCGATCATCCCGAGCCCAGCCGCGAGCACCCGCCGGGCCATGAACGCTCCGCCGTTCGCTGCCGTTGCGTCCGTGATCTCGCGCCCCATCGCCGCCTGCAGGCTGGTCGCGTTCGCTCCTTCGGCCAGCAGCTGCAGCCCGTGCCGTAGAAGCTCGTTGTCGGCTCGCTCGGCGTCCTCGCGCAAACTGGCCACTCCCTGCCCCCGAGCCTTCTCCGCGATTCTCACCACCAGCTCAACGGCCTGCTCGCCGGTGTCCGGCGTGCGGAACGGCGGTGCGCTCGCGTCGGTCCTGACCCCGCCGCTCCGATCATTCGCGTCCATCATCGTTTCTTACTCCTTCTTGGCGCCCCACGCCCGGGAAGTCATGTGCAATCGCGTGGCCCGGCGACGCCCGCAACTCACATGCCACGCGGTGCTACCGCGCTCTCGCCGCCAAGCCTCGGCATCTGCTGACGTACTGCGGACAGGGACAGGGCTCGGCTGTGTGCCGGGGTCTGACAACCACCCTGCGGCCGCTACCAGGGAACGGATTGTGCATCAGGGCATGAGCCACCGCGCAGAATGCTCAGCCCTCACACCAGCTGCCGGGGTAGCGCACCACCTAGGACACCTCTACCCGCTATGCCCGTGCCATACACCGAGACCGCAGAGTCGCAGTACCCTCTTCTGAAGCGCGCCTGTATCGGCGCCTGCATTGGCATCGCGGCCGCGGTACCCCAGGCCATCGTTGGCAAGGCTGAGGACCTACTGATCCTCCCAGACCACGAGAATGCCGACATCGCCCCTCGCTTCATGCGCCGCCTGGCCCACCTGTCCGGCAGCCACCTTTCGCCAGTCGCGCAGTGGGTGTTGGGCACCCTCTTCCATTTCGCGTATGGCGCCGGTTGGGGGAGCGCGTACGCCGTCGTCACGCCGCGCCGCCTGCCTCCTCCTCTGGGCGGCGCCATCCTCGGCGCTCTCATATATATGCTGGCGTTTTCGCGTGTGGGCGCCGGCACCCTCACCGGGTCCGAGCGCCCACCCCGCGCGCGCACCTTCCGTCTGATGCTCACGCACTGGTCGGTAGCGCTCACCTACAGCTTCATCACCGCGTACCTTTGTGACGCTCTATCGCGCGAAGAGGCGCGCGCCGTGCCTCGGAACGTGTCCGGGCGCCCGCCACACGGCTAATCGCCCGCCGCGCGGTCGCGGCGGGCGAAAGGGCTTTGGGACCTCGCGTGCCGATCCCTCACGCCGCCCGGCGATTGCGCCAGTACCAGGTGAGCCCCGCGGCCGCGGGGGCCGCCAGTGCGGCCGCGGCCGCGCCCTTTCTGGCCATGCCACTACCCAAGCGCGCAGGGGCGCGCTCCTTCCAGCCACCGGTTGGCTCGGTGCCCAGCGGCATGGGCTGCAGGATGTTGCCGTTTGACGGCGCCTCCGGCACGTCCTGGAACTCGTCCAGCTCGATCTGGCGCGCCATGACGCGCTCGTACAGCGCGGGCGACACCGCGTGTAGCATGGCCAGCATCCGCCCCGCACCGCCGACGAACACCTCGCGCTTGGGCCGCTCGATACAGCCGACGATGGCGCGGGCGACCTGATCGGGATCGTAAGTGGGGTTGAGCGGCTTCAGCGCGCGCCCCATGTAGTTGCCCGCATGCTGGAAAATCGGCGTGTCGATTGACGCCGGCAGCACGGTGCAGACGTCGATCCCGGTGTCGCGCAGCTCCTGGCGCAGCGACTCGGCCCAGCCTCGCACCGCGAACTTGCTAGCCGAGTACGCGCTGGCGTACGCCGCACCGCCCACGCCGTGCACCGACGAGACGTTGACCAGCACGCCCCGCCCGCGCCGCCGGAAGTGTGGCAGCGCCGCCCGTGCGCCGTGCACGTACCCAAAGAAGTTCGTCTCCATCACCTGCCGGTAGGCGTCCGGTGGTGAGTCTTCAAACCGGGCCACCAGCAGTACCGCCGCGTCGTTCACCCACGCATCCAGCCCGTCGAACGCCTCTACCGCCTCTCGCGCCACCGCCTCCATGGCAGCCGGGTCGGTGGTGTCCGCCGGGACCGCCCTCGCCTCCGCTCCCAGTCGTCGGCACTCGTCCACCAGCTCGCGCAATGGCTCCTCCCGGCGCGCGGTGACGACTACGTTCGCCCCCCGTGTGGCGAGCTCAAGCGCGGTCGCACGCCCGATCCCGCTCGATGCGCCCGTGACGACAACCACCGCGTCCCGTACGTGTAGTCCCATTTCCGTTGCCTCGCTCCCGGTTTCCAGCAGTTTGGCGCCCCGCGCGCACGTTGCGTGCCAGGTCCGCCAATGAGACAGCGGTAGTCGGCGCTGCTGAGGCAAACAAAAACCCCTCGAACAAACCTTGCGGCCCATCCGAGGGGTATTCGTGTCGGTCAGATGCGCACTTGCATGCAAAAACGAACGACACATAAATAATACCAGCCGATCGGTTAGTTTGTCAAGCGGCGTTAGACAACCTCTTGGTGACGCACCTCTATCCGGCGGCCGGTGTCGTACGACTGGGTCACGGCATCGACGATCTCGGCGGATCGTACGCCGTCCATCCCGTCGGCGCCGAACGGTACACCATCTTCCACCGCTCTACCGAATGCCTCGATCTGGCGCCGGTAGTGGTCCCCCGGCTCCGGCTGCCAGACGGTGTCTCGCCTGCCGGTGCGGCCGTCGGGCAAGCTGACGTGGAGGATTCCCTGAGTCGCCACGTCGACAGTGTTCTCCGCGGTCAGCCTTCCGGCGCTGCCGTACACGACCACATCATTGCGGTTGAGTGGAAAGCGCCCGCCGTACTGCACGTGGGCCTGCAATCCTCCGTCGAGCTCCAGCATGATCTGGCCGAACGTCTCGAACGGGTTCTCAGGCGTGCGGCCCACCGCAAGGGCGCTGACTGCCACTACTTCCTGGCCACTGACGAAGCGCAGCAAGTCGAGCACGTGAACGCCGAATGCGTAGAGCGAGCCGGCAGCGCCCATCTGCTCCGGGTCGCGCTTCCATGCCCCAAAGGGCAGGTTCATGCGCGGTGGTGGTGATGAGACGAGGTTGAACTGGAGCGTAGCGTAGTCGGGCGTACCGATATCGCCCGCCAGGATGTGTTGCCGGGCGGCCTCGTGCAGCGGGTGGTGGCGCAGGTGAAAGCCCACCCCCAGACGCACACCGGCGCTCTGCGCCGCGCGCACCATCTCCAGTGCGTTGGCGCTGGTGGTGGCCATCGGCTTCTCCACCAGCACGTGCTTGCCCGCTCGTATCGCCGCCAGCGTGTGCTGGGCGTGCAGTCCGTTCGGCGTCGATACGTACACGGCGTCAACTTCGCCGTCGGCCAGCGCTTCGTCGACTGAGTGGTAGACGCGTCCGATGGCGTGGCGTCCCGCGAATCCGCTCGCCGTCTCCTGGCTGCGGCTCCACACCCCCACAACTGCGGCGTTTGCGGCCGTCTCTAGGGCAGGTGCGACCCACAACTCGGCGTGCCTGCCCGCCCCAATGTATGCCCAGCGCACCGTCATGGCTCGTGCCTCTCCTCGGGCGGGATCAGCGACGCGGCGCGCGCGTCGCTGATCCGGTAGTCAAAGTTGTCGAACACCGCCTTCATCGACCGCACCAGCGGCTGAGAGAGGAAGCTGCCCGGCGCATAGTCCTGGCGTCCGAAGACCAGCATGGAGCCGAGCAGCGGTGTGACCGGTCGCACCAGCTTGCCGTACTCGCCGTGGGCCATCATGACGAAGGGAATCCTGAGGGCGCGGCGTAGGGCGACGGTGGAGGCAAAGCACTCCACCACGTCTTCGTACGAGGCGCAGAACTGCACGATCTTCACCGCGTCCGCGCCCCGCTCCTCCGCCAGCCTTCCGATCGCCACCGCTCCCTCCGGCGTCAGACGCGTCAGCGCGTGCGCGGAGGCGAACACCTCTCCGCCACGCCGGTGCGCCTCCTCTATCAGGCGCATCTGTCGTTCCACCGCCGCCGGGGCGTGGCTCACCTCCCGCGGCGCAGATGAGCGGTCGTAGGCGTAGCGCTTCCCCTCAGGAGAGCTCTGCGATGGCCCCGGCTGCGGGTCGAACGTGTCCAGTTCCATGTCGAAGCCGACAGAGCCGGCGTCGATCAAGTCCAGTTGCGTCTGCATGCGCGATGCTTCCTGGCTCGCCTGCTCCTCGAAGCTGTCTCCCGCCAGGCGGTAGCGCCGGAACACCGTGAAGACCGGACGCGTGGTGTACTCGAACACCCGGCGCAGCGCCGCGGGCGTGCGGTGCGCTTCGTCGACCCCTTGCAGCTCCAGGTCGAACGCTTGTGCCCCGTCGTACTCGCCGAGCTTGATGGTGCGGATCAGGTGATCCGGCGTCGGGTCGTCGATCAGGACGCAGCAGATGAACGGCCGCGGGATCTCGGTCAGCTTCACGTTTCTCGTGCCCTTTTCCGTCGGCGCTAGATCAGCTTGAAACCGCCATCCACGTTGATGCTCTGGCCGGTGATGTTCTTCGCGTCGTCGCTCACCAGGAAGGCCACCATCTTGGCCACGTCCACCGGCTCCAGCTCTCGCCCAAACCGGTTCACCGCGATCACCGCCTTGCGGCGCGCCTCCACCACGTCCTGCGCATTTGCCGCGTCTGCGGCGTTGGCGGCGGAGCCCGCCCGGCGCTGCCCGCGCGCAGCCAGCTCGAGCCCCAGCGGCGTGATCATCCGTGAAGGGCAGACGCAGTTGACGTTCACGTTGATGCGCGCGGCCGACGCGGAGAGCAGCTGGGTGTGCCGGACTACGGCAGCCTTGCTCAGCGAGTACGTGCTTGCGCCCAGCGGCGGCTTGGGATTGGCCGGCTGCGTAGCGGACGGCGGCGCCGGAGGCGGGTCCCCGGGCTTTCCCGCGGTCGAGCTGATGTTCACGATCTTGCCATAGCGCCGCTCTGCCATATGCGGCATCACGGCGTCGCAGCAGTTCACCACACCGCGCAAGTTGATGCCGAAGACGTAGCTCCACTCCTCTTCCGGGTCCTCTTCGCCGTTCGGCCCCGGCGGCGCGTGGACTACCCCCGCGTTGTTCACCAAGATATCCAGCTTGGACCAGGCGCTGACGATCTGCTGCACGGCTGCCTGGGCAGACGCGGGCGACCGCACGTCCAGCTCGAGCGCCAGCGCGCGGCGCCCCAGCCGCTCGATCTCGTCCACCAGATCGGCCCCCAGTTCGGGACGCACGTCGCCAATGGCGACGTCGGCGCCCTGCTCCGCAAGGGTGAGCGCGATGGCGCGTCCTACCCCCTGCGCGCCGCCGGTGACCAGCGCCGTACGTCCCGTCAGGTCGGCGATCATTGTCTACTCTCCACCTTTTGGTTAGTTAGTGCAGTGCCACCGAGCCATCGGCGTGCAGTGGCGCGCGTGGGGTGCCGGAGCGGAAGGGGTACTTCTCGAAGAACGTCTCGTCGACCTCGACGCCTAGACCCGGTTCCTCCGACGGCAGTAGGTAGCCACGCTCGCGCTGGAGCGGCGCCTTCACCAGTTGCCGCGCCGTCCCCTCTTCGTCGTCGGTGGTGTACTCCTGTAGCGTGCAGTTGGGAATCGCCATGTCCAGCTGCACCGACGCTGCCGTCAGCAGCGGGCTGATGAAGTTATGGGTGATCACCCCGGCGTGGAACGCCTCTGCCAGTCCCGCGATCTTCTTGCAGTGCGAGAGGCCGCCGGCCACACCCACGTCAGGGCGCACGTACTGGATGCTCCCCGCCGCCAGTAGGTCCCGGAACTCGAAGATAGTGTGGTGGCGCTCGCCGATGGCGATAGGAATGCGCACCTTCCTGGCCACCTCGGCATGGGCTTCCATGCTGAGCGGGCGGATCGGGTCCTCATAAAACAGGATCCGAAATTCTTCCAAGTAGCCGGCCAGGGCAATAGCATCACCAGGCACCAACTTGCGGTGTACCTCGACGCCGATGTCCATCTCCCAGCCCACCGTCTCTCGCACCGCCGCCACGCGCGTCACCGTCTCGTCAATCAACTTGGACTGGCTGAGCAGCTGGTGCTTTGGCGGTAGCGGGTCCAGCTTGAGCGCGGTGAACCCCTCGCCAGCCGCAAACTTCGCCCGCTCGACGAGCGTGTCGGTGTCTTGCTCGGAAGAGCTCATCATGAGGTAGTGCAGCCGCACCTTGTCGCGCTGGCGTCCGCCGAG
This sequence comes from uncultured Chloroflexota bacterium, assembly GCA_902805635.1. GTDB lineage: Bacteria > Chloroflexota > UBA11872 > UBA12225 > UBA12225 > CADCTC01. The sequence continues at coordinate 32,323 of CADCTC010000063.1, read as the reverse complement.
CAGCTGGTAGGACGGCACCTGGAAGTGCTTGCCGGCCAGGTCCCACAGCGCGATGTCTACCGCGCTGAGCGCGCCCATCTGGTCCGCGCCGCGGAACGGGGACGCCCCAAACAGCGTATTCCAGTGTCGCTCGATCTGCAGCGGGTCCTTCCCTACCAGATACTTGGCGTACCGCTCGATCACCTTCTGCGCCGCCTCGGGAAAGCTGAAGTAGGCGGTCTGACCCCAGCCGGCGATGCCGCTGTCCGCACGGACGCGCACCAGCAGAAAGGTGTGCGCCAGGAACGTGTCGACGGATTCGATCTTCATGGTGGAACCGGTAGCATGGTACCCGGTACACAGAGAAGGAGAAGGAGCACACATGGCCACGCAGATACGGCAGTCGGTGCAGGAAACAGTGCACCCGCACAGAGCGCGACCGGCGGAACACACCACGCGCCGCCGTGCCCTCCTGGCTGGAGCTGCCCCGGCGAGTATGCTCCTGGCGGCGTGCGGCGCTGGGGGCACTGCCGGGACCCAGACGGGAGGCGCCGAGACCAAGCCGGCGCTCACGACTGGCCCGGTCACCGTCACGGCGTTCATCTCGGGTCTCACGCCAGAGCTGACGGCGGCCTGGGAAACGGACGTGGCGGCTGCCTACAAGCAGCGCCGCCCGAACGCCACGATCGCACTTTCGCCCCAGACCGGGACAACAGCCGAGCGGGTGGAGAAGCTGGTCAGCCTGGTGGCGGGTGGGTCGCCGCCGGACCTGATGGACGGGCCCCGCAACGCGCCCTACATGGTCCACAATGGGCTGCTGGACCCGGCCTTGGACGGCTTCATCAAGCGCGACAAGTTCGACACCAAGCAGTTCAACGCCGTCCACTTCGAGAACAGCGTGATGCACGACGGCAAGGTCTGGCAGCTGCCGTTCCGCTATGGCGGGAACGCGCTTGCGCTGGCGGTGAACCGTGCCATGTTCGCCGAAGCGGGTGTCGCTCTGCCCCCGGCCGACGCCTCGCGGCCCTGGACCTGGGACGAGTTCGTCGCCGCCGCCACGCGACTCACGCGCCGCTCTGGGGATGACGTGGAGCGCTACGGTCTGGCCAACTGGGGGCACTTCGTGTCGTACCCGGCGCTGTGGGGCGCCGATTGGCTATCGCGCGACTTCAAGACGGTCACGTGCGATACGCCCGAGATGCAAGAGTGCTACACCAAGTTTGGCGAGCTGTTCACCCGGCACCGCGTGGTCGGCGCCGCCGCCGACGTGACGCGCCAGTTTGGGAACGCCAACCTGTTCAACACCGGCAAGGCCGCCATGCTGGTCTTTGGACCTGGCTCGTGGACCACCTACACTAGAGAACCGCAGGCTGACATCGCGTTCGCGCCGCTGCCCAAGGGCAAAGTGTCGACGCCGGACGTGGGCGTGCTGTCATTGGGCCTGCCCAAGGGGACCAAGGTGGCCGAAGATGCGTGGGACGTGACCAAGTTCCTACTGGACGGCACCCGCCTGGCGCGCGTGGTCAACCAGGTCCCGGCCACGCTGCAGGCGATCGAGCCGTTCGTGAAGGGGCAAGTGACCAAGTCGCCCAATGCCGATCCGCGCGTAATTACCCAGATCTTCGAGAAGGCGTCCGGGCAGACGCGCGCCAACAACAGCCCCAAGTGGGACGACATGCTGCGTGTCATCACGACCGCGATGAACGACCTCATGACGGGCAAGGTGGCCGCGGTGCCGATGCTCCAGGCCCTCAAGCCCGAGCTGCAGGCGATCGTGGGCCGCTAGCGGAGCGGCGCATGAACTACCGGCAGCTGGGGAAGACCGGGTTGCGCGTCTCCGAAGTGGGCTTCGGCGGCGGCGGCATCGGCGGCGTGTGGGGCGCCACCACCGACGACGAGGGCCAGCGGGCAATTCACCGCGCCCTGGAGCTGGGGGTCAACTTCTTTGACGTTGCGCCCGGGTATGGCGGCGGCCGCGCCGAGACCGTGCTCGGTGCCGCCTTGGCTGGGCACCGCGATGGGGTGCTGATCACCACCAAGGTCTCCATGCGTCCGGAGGGCTTCGAGGACGTGCCGCAGTTCGTGCGCCGGTCGGTGGAACAGAGCCTCCGGCTGCTGCGCACGGACCATGTAGACCTGCTGCTGATCCACAACCCAATCTCGTCGGTGCGCGGCCGTCCGTTCGAGGCGAACTCCATCAGTCCCGAAGACGCATTGGAGATGGCGGCTGCCTTTGCCCGGCTGCGCGAGGTAGGAGCGTGCCGGTTCATCGGCTTTACCGCCTGGCGCTGCAACGCTCGCGCGCTGCGCAGCCTGGTCGCCAGCGGACTCTTCGACGCGCTGCAGACGGAATACAACCTGCTCAACCAGTCCGCGCAGGAGCCTCCCGCTCCTGGATTGCGCGCCGCGGATATTGGCGACGCCGAGCACGAAACTCATGGCTATCTCGCCTATCGCTACCGGCACGTCGACCAGCACCTCGCCATCCGGCTGGCAGCTGAGGGAGGTATGGGGGTCATAAACATTCGCCCTGTGCTGGCGGGCATCCTGACCGAGGGCGTCGACCGGCCCCTGGAAGAAGACGCCGCGCCATTTGTGCGCCAGGCGGCAACGCTGGACTTCCTGCGAGCGGGCGGGACGAGGCGTCTCTCCGAAGCCGCACTGCGCTTCTGCCTCATGAACCCGCACGTGAGCACGGTGGTGCCCGGCGTCAAGCGTGCGGACGAGATAGAAGAGGCAGTTGCCGCCGCCGCGGAGCCCCCGCTGGGGCCAGAAGAGCTGGCGCGCGTGGCCGAGCTGTATCGCGCCGGGTTCGGGGAACCCGCTGGCGCGGAGGCCGGCAAGCACGATACACCGTGAGCGAGACCGGCGCAGCAGCCGCGGCGGATGCAGCGCGCCCAAGCCCGCAGGACAGTTTGGACGAACTCGAGCGGAACAAGGCCGTGCTCCGGCGGCTCTACGAGCTGTTCAACACGAACTCACTCGATGGGCTCGACGACCTTGCCGGACCTGACCTAGCGGCCATGCTGCGCGGTGCCATCCCGCGTGCGCGGCAGGCCTTTCCCGACGCGCCGTGGGTCGTACACGACCTCATCGCGGAACGCGACACCGTGGTGATGCTGTGGTCGCGCACCGGTACGCACGGCGGCAGCTACCAGGGGGTCGAGGCGACCGGCAGACCGATCGTGCAAAAGGGCGCCCGCGTTTTCCGCCTGGAGGACGGCAAGGCGGTGGAGACCGCCGCGTATGGGAACGACCTGGAGGTGATGCGCCAGATCGGCGCGATGCCGTCGCCCTCGGCGACCCGCGCGTGACGCGCCACAGCCGCGCGTTGGGAGTCCTGGGCGGCGAGAAGGCGGGCACCGAACTAAACCGCGACATCCTCTGGCAGCGGGTGAAGCCGCTCGGGCTGGAAGGCGTGGCGCTGGTGGCGATCGACGAGACATGGTCCGCGATGCGCTTCCGAATTGACAAGGCATAGCAACACTGCGGCAGCGGCCGGCCGACTCTATTGCACTTGAGAAGGTGCCAGCATCACGGACCGGTTCATCTATGCTGTCGAGAGCCCTAACTTTCCTGTGGGGCCAGGTGTGGTGACCGTGGGGACAGAGGCAGCCCCAGGGATACCAGCGCGGCGCGGAGCACGTCCGGCGAGGTGAAGACGTGGCCGTGGAACCCAACGGCTTCTGCCCCCTCCACGTTGGCTGGGACGTCGTCGACGAAGACCGTATGGGCGGGGTCGAGGGCGTAGCGCTGCGCCAGCAGCCGGAAGATGGTTGGATCTGGCTTGAGCAGTCCCTCATCTCCGGAGACGATGGCGCCCCGGAACAGCTCCATAAATGGGAAGCGCCGGCGCGCCATGGCGAACGACTCGGCGCCGATGTTGCTTAGTGCGTAGAGCGGGACGCCATGCGCGTGCAGCTCCTCCAGGATGGCTACGGTACCGGCGATAGGGCTGCGCACCATCTCGATCCACCGCTCGCGGTACGCGGCGATGTGCTCCGCGTGCGTAGGGTGCTCGCGCTGCAGCGCCTCGATTGCCGTGGCGAATGGCCGCCCGCGGTCGAGCTCCAGGTTCCAGGCCGGCGTGCACACCGTCCCCAGGAAGCGCTCCATGGCGGCCTCATCGCCGCCGAAGAGGACGCGATAGAGGTGCCGTGGGTTCCAATCGAGCAAGACGCCGCCCAGATCAAACACCACGACATCCGCCGCTGGTCTGGGGGCTGGTGCGCCGTCACGGTCCATCGGGGTGAATGGTATGTGACCGGCCGGCAACTAAAGCAATGTTACGTCTGCAGGCTGCGGCCGCCGTTCGCGGTTGTTGTAGACGGGGTCAGTCGCACCACGTATGGCCCCTCAAAGGGCGGCCGCAGCTGCATGCGCGGTAGGACCTCGACCTCGGTCTGGGCACGCTCGCCGGTGAGTGGATGGAGCCAGTCGGCGGTGAGGGTGGCTCTCCCGTAGGCGAAATTGGAGAAGTTGACCGTGAGGCGCTGGCCCTCGCCCTTTGGCCCGGCGGCGCCGTTGTTGTAGATCAGGTATTCGGCGCCCGACCCGCCCAGCCGGGCCAGGCAGCGGCCGAAGTTGCGGTCCACTATCTCAGAGTGGGGCTCCAGCTCCCACCACGCGGTCTCGCGCATGAAGCTCACCAGGCGCTGGTGCAGCGCGTAGCCGGGTGGCACTTCCTCCGGCCGGATGACGTCCCAGGCGGTGTAGAGGTAGTAATAGCCGGGGTACCCGCCGCCCATCACCACTTCCCAGGCCCGCAGCACGTGCTCCTCGGCGGTGTGGCGCGTCCGTGGGTGGTAGGAGAGGTCATCGACGCCGCCTGGGCCGCACTCGTAGGCGAACTCCTCGTTGATCACCGGCATGGGCCGCAGCAGGCGGCGCAGGTCCATGACGCGCGTGGCTAGGTTGTCATGCTTCTGATCGGTCACGAAGTCCAACATCCCGCCGTATCGCTGGTCGAAATGCAGCGTCCAGTCGTCGTGCGCGGTGACGAGGCGCCCATAGCCGTCTAGCGTGCGGATAAGCGCCAGGCGGTTGGCGCAGTACGCCTTGTTGCGCTCGTTGTAGGACTCCTTAGAGAAGTCCCACACCACGTTGGAGTAGCCGCCATAGCGGGCCACGACATAGTGAAAGAAGAGGTCGTCCTCGCGCGAAGCGATGGCGGGCCAGGTGACCTCCTTGTTGTAGACCTTGATGAAGAGGTGCGCCGTGAGGCCAGCATCAAGAAGGGCTCGCATCATCACGTCGAAGTTGCGCCAGTACGTCACGTTTAGGCGCGAGTGGTCGGGCGTCTCGTTGGTGCCCTCCCAGGCGTACATAGGGGGCGGACCGTAGTCCTCCGGGTGGGACTTGCCCGGCGCCCAGCGAGTATCGTGGGCGTAGGCATTGATGAAGACGTGGTTGAAGCCGTAGGAACCGATGCGCTCGCAGAAGCGGCGCAGCTGCGATTCGCCGTCCTCCAGGAAGCCGAGCGCCCAGAGCCAGTTGGCCTCGTAGCCCAGCACGAACGGCCGCGTCCCGTCTTCGTAGATGAAGTGATGGGGGTAGGCAGGATCGATGACCAGTGCGCCGTGCACATTTGGGTTTGTGCTCGCGGTGCATTCGAGTGTGCCTTCGTGGCCGGCGAGCGCCGCGTCCGAGGACTCGGTGACGTAGCGCCACGTGGCGAGCAGGTTGGGGCACAGGCGCACCTTCCAGGTGGCATCGCCGTCGTAGAAGCCGCGCACCACCGTGACCTCTCCCGATGGAGACGTGAGGCGAGCGCGCACGTCCACAAAGAACGGGTTGTCGTGGCTGGTGTCACTGCGGAGCACGATGTCGTGCGGGTGGAACTGGGGACAGGCTGCCATCGGCGCGCATTGTGCCAGAAGGAGCGATCCGGTACGGTTTGCGCCAGTCACACACCTGGAGGGACGAGCGATGCGAGGGATACTGAGGCGAAGCGTGCTTGCCGGCGCGGCGGCGTGGAGCGCGGGGGTCCTGGCTGCGTGCAGCGCAGGTGGTGCCGGCGGCGGGGGCGAGGCCCCGCGAGCGGAGCGGAAGGCGGTAACGCTGCAGTATTGGTCGCGCATGGGCGTCGGCGCCGGCCGAGCCTACGTGCAGACGGGCGAGTACGAAGACAAGCGGCTGCCGGTCTTCGCCGAACAGCATACGCCGGCGAAGGTCGAGCGTACGGTGATTGCGAACCATACCGAGCTGCTGGACAAGCTCACGGTGAGCTTTGTCTCCGGTACCGGGCCGGACGTGTTCAACGTGGGCAGCCCCGGCGTGGCGCAGTTTGCCCACCCGGGCTTCCTGCTGCCGCTTGACGGCTACCAGCGCATAAAGAAGGAGACCACCGACTTCTTCGAGCCGACGCTTAAGATCGGCACCTACAAGGGCAAGCTGTACGGCATGACCTACTACGCGGACATGCGCATCATGCTGTACCGCAAGGACCTGCTGGCGCAGGCTGGTCTGCCGGTGGACCGTAAAGGGCTGCCCAAGACGTGGGACCAGCTGCGGGACCTGGCAAGGAAGCTCACGCGCTGGGAGGGCGGCAAGATCGACCGGATCGGTTTCGATGTGCCGAAGACCGACGAGGCGTTGTGGTTCAACGTCGTCCACCAGCAGGGCAAGGACATCCTCAACAAGGAGCTGACCAAGGTCGGCTTCGACGGTGCCGAGGGCGAGCGTGGCCTGCAGCTGATGGTGGACCTGCTCCACCGCGATCGGGTGGACGCGCACGAGCGCCCGACGTTCCCGGCCGGCGCGCCGCCCATCGCGACGCAGCACATGGCCAGCGGCTACCGCAACAGCGCGGAGCTGGAGAACCTGCGCCAGGTCAACCTCGATCCGCAGCAGCTGCTGGCTTCTGATTTGACGCCGGAGTGGACGGGTAAGACCACCGCCACCGGCTACCTGGGCGGCACGTGGGTGCTGGCCGCGAAGCAGAACAAGGACCCGGACACCTCGGTGGACCTGGTCAGCTTCCTGTCCGGCTACGAGCAGCTGATTGGCGTGGCGGAGATCTTCTCCGGCGTGCCGCCGCGCAAGTCCGCGGACACCAGGTGGGCTCCCCTCAAGGACCCGCTGCTGCGCACGTTCTACGAGGCCGAGGAGAAGGCGTACACCGTGCCCGGCCATCCCAAGTTCGAGCTGATCCGCGTCAAGGCGCGCGAGGTGATGGGGCAGGCGCTCAAGCAGGAGAAGAGCGCCAAGGAGGCAGTGGCCGACCTGGTGGCCTTTACCAACACCACGGTGAGTAGCGCGTAGCTCCGAGCAGGGTTAGTGATGGTTTTACAACCTCCGTTCGTCCTGAGCTTGTCGAAGGACCCGGGCAGGTCCTGAAACAACCTCTTAGTCGCCGGAGGGGTTTCGGCCGCGGAGCGCCTCTCGGGCGACCACGGCGCTCCGCGCGGCGCGGACGGCGGCGCCCCGACTTGACTCAGCGGCTGCTCCACCCAGCGTGATCGCTCGCTCACGGCCAGTTTCCGCGGCATCGCCGAGCCGGCGCATAAATGCTTGCGCGGCGTCCGGGGTGTGCTCCGCCAAGGGGCGCACCAGGTCTTCCAGCTCCGAGCCGATCTTGCGCACGCCCCGCGCGACAGCGCGCTGTGCACGCGGGGTCTGCTTGGTCTGCCGCCGGCGCCACAGCCACCACAGGAGCGCCGCGCCCAGGACGAGTGCCGGTACCGTTGCCAGCGCCCAGCGCCGCCACGCAGGGGCAGCGCCTCCAGTATCGGCCGGTGGAGAGTGCTCTGGCAGGGCGCGCACCTCTGCCGGTTCCGGCCTACGATGATCCGGGGCCGGTGTGGCGCTAGGCGCGAACGCCGGGGTGGTCGCGGGCGGCGCGGCAGGCGGCGGCGTGGTCGCGGGCGGCACGGCGGACGTGGCAGGGACGGCGGGATCGCCGAGCGTCGATGGGAATGCAGCGGGCACCTTGTCGAATGGACCGGTCGGGAAATCGAGGAGCTGCTCCGCGCCGGGGTCAGGCAGTCCGCGGAAGATGACGTGCTGCCGGAACGCCTGGTAGTCGTATGGATCGGCGTTGGTATCTCGGCGCAGGCGCACCCAGTCATCATAAATGCCCCTGATCTCGGGAGTAGTCTTCTCCAGCTCGGCGAGTGTGGCCATGCGTTCGTGTTGCTCCTGCTAAGTGGGGGTGCGTGGGTTGAAGAGGCGGCCGGCGGGCGCGCCGGTCCCACGCTTCGTGACGTTGCGCCGGGTACGCAAGTTCAGGGCCGCTTCAGCCGGCGCTGCGTCGCCACGCTGCTGCGATACTGCCGTCTGCAAGGAAGGATCGAGCGATGCTGGTCTTCTTGGAAACCGAGCGGCTGGTGCTGCGCCGCTTCACCGCGTCCGACGTGGACAACCTCGTAACGCTCGACGCCGATCCCGACGTGATGCACTTCATCACCGGTGGGCGACCGACCCCGCGCCAGGAGATCCAGAACGAGATCCTGCCCGCGTTCCTCCGCTATTACGAGCGGTTCACCGGGTACGGCTTCTGGGCAACCATCGAGAAGGCCACCGGAGACTTCCTGGGGTGGTTCCACTTCCGGCCGCTACCGGGCGCCGCTCCGGACGAGCCCGAGCTCGGCTACCGGCTCCGCAAGTCGGCCTGGGGCAAGGGCTACGGCACCGAAGGATCGCGCGCCCTGATCCACAGGGGCTTTACCGAGCTGGGCGTGAGGCGCGTGGTTGCCTCGACGATGGTGGTCAACGTCGCCTCACGCCGCGTGATGGAGAAGGCCGGACTGACGCTCGTGCGCACGTTCCACCAGCCGTGGCCTGACCGCATCGAAGGGGACGAGCTCGGCGACGTGGAATATGCCCTGACCAGGGCCGACTGGGAGCGGCAGCACCCCCATTAGTGCATCACTCCCCCGTTCGTGGTGAGCTTGTCGAACCACGAACGGGGGCTAAGCACCAACCGGGGGGCAGCTGACGCGCCTTCTACACAGCCGGCGCAGTTGGGAGCGTGGGGAGCGTGGGGAGCACCGGGGTGACTGGCCGCCCCGCCACCAGGCGCCCAGCCGCCACGAAGCCTTCCGACCGATCAGCCAGTGTCTCCATCATCCGGTCACGCCAGTGCGCCACTCGTGCGGCGTGCGCCGGCTGCCGCGCCAGGTCGCGCAGCTCCTGTGGGTCTTCCTTTAGATCGAAGAGCTGCTCGTCGCCTGAGCCGCTCAGCCAGACGTACTTCTCCCGCCCATTGGTCAGCCAGTGGATGTTCTGCCCGAGCGTCGTGTGCTCGCCGTGCAGGAAGCTCCGCCAACCGGTGACCGCGTCACTGCCGCGCGCCAGCGGTAGCAGCGACCGGCCGTCCAGGCCGTCCGGGATCGGCAGCCCGGCGCAATCCAGCAGCATCGGCATCACGTCACGCAGCTCCGCCACCTGGTCCGGTGTGGCGCCGTGCTGAATGGCGCCGGCGCGTGGCCCCGCCAGCAGCAGCGGGATGCGCGCCGAGCCTTCGTACGGCAGGCTCTTGCGGAACAGGTGGTGGTCGCCCATCAGCTCGCCGTGGTCGGACGTGAAGCAGATATAGGTGTTCTCACGTTCGCGGAACTCGTGCAGCACCTCCTGAAGTCGGTTGAACTGGTGGTCGATGTGCGTCATGTGGCCGTAGTAGCCCGCCCGCGCGCGGCGCAGCCAGCGCGGATCGATCTGCCCCACGGGTGACTGCGCGTCGAGTGGCTCCGCCCACTGCGCGTAGAGGTCGGTCCAGTCCCCCACCGGCGGTTCCGGCATGGCCGTGCCGGTTTCCATGTACTGCTCGAATGCCCATGCCGGAGGGTCGTACGGTGGGTGCGGCCGGTGAAAGCTGAGGTAGAGGAAGAACGGCTTGCGCGTGTCGCGCCGGCGCAGGAAGTCGATTGCCTGCGTCACCACCCAGTTGGTCGGGTGCAAGTGCTCCGGCTTGTCCCACGGACGGGCGATGATCGAGTTGCAGTAACCATTAGACCGTGCTACCATGCGGCTAGAAGGAGCCCCGACAGATGGCACGCAAGCAGCGCGAGACCCCGGCTAACGCTTCCTACTCAGCGGTGATCTACACCCGCGTCAGCTCAGAAGAGCAGGAGCGGGAGGGGGTCAGCCTCGCCGCCCAGCTTGTCAACTGCCGGCGCTATTGCGCGACGCAGGGGTGGGGGATCGAGGCCGAGTTCCAAGACGTGCTCAGCGGCATGAAGGACCACCGGCCTAAGTACCAGGAGCTGCTCGAGCGGGTGCGCGAGATGCGCGCCGGGGGGCGCCAGGTCGTAGTCGTGGTGGCGTGGCTGCATCGGTTCGGCCGGCGGGTGCTCGAGCGGGTGCGCTGCCGCGAGGAATTGCGGGCACTCGGAGTGCCGCTCCATTCGGTCATGGAAGGCGGCGAGGTGTCCGACCTCATCGCCAATATCCTCGCGTCGGTGGCTGAGGAAGAGGTACGGCAACTCAGCGACCGCGTGTCGGCGGCGTTCCAGCACATTCAGGGCAACGGATGGTTCAGGGGCGGCAAGTCTGCGTGGGGCTACCGCATGCGGCCGGCGACGAAGGAAGAGCGCGCGAGCGGCTCCCCCACGGCGGTGCTCGACGTGGACGGCGTACAGGCGCCGTGTGTGTGCGAGGCCTTCCGCCGCGCTGCCGCCGGTGAGTCCATCCACGCGATCGGGCGCTGGGCGGCGGCGTTGCCCGAACGTGAGCGTGGCGTGCGGGTCGATATCCCGCTTGACGAACGCATGAAGAAGCACCGGGGCAAGTCGCTCGGCTATGCGGCCGTGCGCAAGCTGCTCGCCAACCCCACCTACATCGCGCGGCAGCAGTTCGGGGACGATGACGTGTTCGCCCGCCCGATCGCTAAGTGGCCGGCGCTGATTGAGGACGAGACATGGGCGGCGGTGCAGGAGCGCATCGGCCGGCACAAGAAGATGCCCGCCCAGGCATCGCGGCGGTTCCTGCTCTCGGGCCTCGTCTGGTGTCCGTCCTGCCAAGCCCGCATGGCCGGCGAGGGCGCCGTGCTGCGCGATGGCAGCGTACTCTACGCCGGGCGCTATCGCTGCAAGGGCAACCAGCTCGGCGCGGCTCACAAGGGCCCGCACTGCACCTACAGCGCCAACATGAAGACGGTTGACGCGGCCGTGATGGAAGAGGCCGCCCGCGTCATGGGGGCGCTGGGGCGCACGCAGGACAAGCGATTCATGGCGGCGCTGCGCAGGGAGTGGGCGGCGCTCCAGGCACCGCCGCCCGCCGAAGCCGGTATCGAGCTGCGCATCCGGCAGCACGAGGCCGAGGCCGCGAAGGCAAGCGACCGCATCAAGGCGCTGACGCTCAAGTTGGCCGATGGCGTGCTGGACGACGTGAACTACAAAGCCATGGTCCGAGACATTGAGCGCACGCGCGCAGCCGCCCACGCTGAGGCAGCGCGTCTGCGCGGTACCGCCACCGTCAAGACGCAAAAGCTGCCGCCGCTCGAGGTGGTGCTGGAGCGGATCGGCGGCTGGCATGAGGCGCTCGGCAAGTTCGACATTGAGCGTCAGCGGGAAATCCTCAGCGAGCTGATTGAGCGGGTGGAGCCGATCCGGTTGACCCGCGAGGCCCGCCGCGGGCTGCCATTCAGCCACGAGGCCAAGATCCAGTGGACATCCCAGGGTGAGGCGCTCGACGCCGTCGCCGGCGCGGTTGGTGTGGCTGCGTGACTTTGATAGATCGCGGTAACCGCGCTAACGTTGAGGGGCGCCGTTGACGGCCGCCGGAACGACGATGCCTTTCGGCTTAGTACCACGTGCATGTCCGTGAACAAGGCTGGCCGGGATAACCCCGCGGACGGCGCAGTGAGGGGCCGTGGCAACCGAAGAACCACCTCTGACCGCGGTGGCGCGGCGCTTAGTGGGCCCCAGCGGCTACCCATGCCATCTAGACCTCTCAGGTCCGTGGCCACCAGACCTACCAGCCCGAGTCGTGCGCACTAGCGGCACTTGTCAGCTGGCGCCTCTGGATCAACTCAACCGCTTGGTCTACGGTTGCGCGGTTGCTCAACCCAAGTGTCAGCAGGACAGTCGCAAGCGCCTCAATGCTGATGTTCCTGTTCTGTGCAATCTCCACAATCCAGGCGTGGGTCGCTGGTGTGATCGCAATCTGTCGCTCTCGTGGGATGGGTGGAGTGTTGGCCATCTGTAGTCCTATCCGCGAAACGGGCTTTCGAGTGTGCCACCGCGCTGAGTAGCATTCGGGCCCACGGATGCACAGAAATTGCCCATTCGATCCGAGATTGGCGCTGACCTACGGCTCAAAGGGCCAACGCCACCATTGGAGCCGCCTCTTGGCTTGCTCCTCCTGCCTCTCACCCTGGAGGCGGTCGAGCGCCGCCCGCGGGCAGAGGTGGGACAGCTTGCAGACGACTACCGGACCCGCTAAAACCCCTGCACAAAAACTCCCCCACTTGCACAAAAACCCCCGGTAGCGGAAGGGTTTTTAGGCAAAGCCGCTCAGGCCGAAGAGACCGAGCACCTGCGCCACTTGGAGGGGCCACATCAACGCCAGCAGCAGAACGACAGGGTGCAGGAGGCGCATGGGGGGCGTACCCGGGCTCAGATTGAAGGCCACCGCCCACACGACGCCCACGAGCCAGTAGACCCCAGCGGCGGCGAGCACGCCCCGCTTACCCCAGAGACCGGCACCCACCAGCAGCCAGCCAAGCGCGAACAGCGTTACGCCCCCGAAGGCGAGCGACTCGAGCGCCAGCACCGAAAGCCGTTGTCCCTGCTGGAAGCGGAGCTGGTGCTGTAGCGCGGACCACAAGACCGCAGGCCCGACCAGCGCAAGCAGCATACCCGCGCCGACAAGGACGCTACCACGGACGGGGCGGGCTTTCCATCGCGCCATGACTGCGCAGCATAGCACCGGGGCATAGAAAAGCCCCGCCCGGCATTGGGGAACCGGACGGGGCAGCGTCAGGATAACACCACAGCGGAACGGGTGTAGGATGGCGGTGTGGCGGGAGAGGATGCGCGCCGGGCCGCCTACGAACGGCTGTACGCGGAGTACCGGGACGCGCAGCACGACTATGAGGAAGCGCGGTCGCGCGGGGCAAGTAGGCTAGAACTGGTCCGCTTACGAGCGCGGATGCTCAATCTGTGCGATCGGCTGGCGACGTGGCGGCAGGCGGGATAGCACCCCAGCCGCCGGGGGCGCGGCTCAGTTACGGGGCCGTTTGCTGTACTCGCCCTGGAGGGTGACGCGCCAGAAGCTGAGCGCCAGCAAGCCGATAGATAGCGCGCCAAACACGAACGCCACGACGCCTAGGATATCCACGGTAGCGCACCGAGCATAACACGGTGGTGGAGAGACGTGGGAAGCGGCCGCGGCCGCACCAACGGACCGCGCCTGCCGCGGGCGGCACCCCTTCCTAACCTGGAGCGCGCCGCGGCTACGCCGCAGGCCCGCTTTCCTCCTGGCGACTGTGCTATGAATCGACTCGCCCAGACTGAGGGACAGAGTTATCCTTGCTTCCAGTGCTCACAACCCCACAAAGGGGGATGCGCGTCAACACTACCCCTAGATGTAGCGCAAGGAGAAGCCAAGGCGTAGTACGCACCCGTGTAGAATAGAGCCTGCCGCTGACGTACTCGATCACCGAGCCGCCGCGCGCCAGTCTGAGCCCCGGCGAGCCTGCCGGTGGCGGGGAGCAGCGGCACGTGTGGGGACTGCACGGGCACGGGGCGGAAGGTTGCTTCCCGGACGGCAAACTGCTCGCCCGCGAAGGTGAACGGGCCGCCGGTCCACAGTCCGCCCACGATCCGCACCGTCTCCTCGACCGCGCGCCGCCGGGCGGGCACCGGCGGCAAGGGCATCCCGAGCTGCGCCGCCTCGGCCTCGTTGTCGCCGCCGCCCACGCCGAGCACCAGCCGCCCGCCGCTGAGTCGGTCCACTACGGCACACTCGCCTGCCGGATTTGGAAACCAGCTCTTAGTCCCGCCGCGGCCGGACGGCGGTGCTGCACGACCCGTTCGCTGGCCTCGACGCGCGACACGACCTGCCGCTCCCTGCCCACCGCCGCAGCCCAGCCGGTGCGTGCATCACCCGCCTAGCCGCCGCGCTCGACGCGCGCGCCCGCGGACCGTGGAGAGCGCCCACGCCGCTGCGCCCAGACCGGCCGCCGCGAGCTGCCAATAGTCATCCGCCGCGGTGGCCCGCACCCCCCGCGCCGGCGGCCTGCTGGTTACCGGTTCGGTGGCGGCGGTGCGGGCGGCGGCCGCGCCGCGGGACAGTGCCGCCCGCACCGCCGCCTCGCGCACCTGAAGGCTCTCCACGGCCGGGATCAGCACGAGCTCGGTGATCCTGCCGCCGCGCGCGGTCATGGCCGCGGTGCCCTCCGCCGCGGGCACACCGGAGATGAGCTGGTAGTGATCGACACGCGCTCGGTAGCGCCACGTGACGCGCTCCGCGTCGGCTGTGTAGCCATCCGCCTCCGCGCGGTGGCGCAGCGCGAAGAGCCGTTGCGCCCACGCCCGGATGCGCCCCGACCCGCACCACACGACGGCCCCACCCTCCAGCGTGAAGGGAGGCGAGCCGTGCGCGCCGGTGCCGTATGCGTCGTGCGCGCCGGTGAGATGGCCGCCATACACGACGTAGGTGGCCGTGCTGCCGTCATTCGCCATTTCCCACACGAGACGCGCCTCACGCACCACTCCATCCGGCGCAAAGTGCGCCACCACGGCGTCCACGTCGTGGGCGTTCCAGGCGACGCTAAACGAGCGGGCGACCGCCACCGGATCTAGTTCCTGGGCCTGAACCGGCTCTGGCACCCCGCCCGCCAGCAAGAGCGCGAGCCACAACGCAGTGGCCAGCGCCAGCAGCAACACGAGTAGCGGCCGCCACGTCGAGCGTACCGGCGGCTGGCCGGACGAAGTACCCGGCCCAGGAGGCGCGGCAGCGCGCGGCGTGCTCGGCCTCGCCCCGCTCGGGTCAGCTCGAGGCGTTTGCCACGAACACAAGGGAAATGGCTGCCCCGCGCCCGACGCCTCTACCGCGGCGTCGCCCACCGGCGGTACTCGGGTCGCCACGCGCGATGCGGCCGGGATGCTCCCTGCACGAGCCCACGCGCCTGCAGTTGCCAGCGATACCATGCGACGAGCGTAGTGCCGGCCCCGGCCGCACGCATCGTGGAGACTACTCAGTCCAGGCGCATTGCCCAAAATGAGTAGGCGGACTCGTCGTGTGTACTGGCCGATCTGCGGACGCGCTGAGGGAAAACGTCCAGCAACACAGCGGCCGGCAGGTAGGAGCGACGCCTGCCGGCCCGTAGCCCCGCACTACGCTGGAGGTAGGTAGGAGGTGTGCCGGCCCTACTTGCCGGCGAACACAGCGGTGCTGGCGGGGGCCGTCATGCTCACGGGGATGTTGACGCGCCGGGTGATCTGGCCGTTGCTTTCGTAGTAGGTGCGCTTGCTCGCCAGCCACGGGTCGTCCGGCGCCGGCTGCACCCGGCCGTCCGCAGCGGTGGCGCGGGACGTGACGCGGTGCTCCCCCGCAGTGGGTATGCCCCACTCGTGGGACCAGAGCCGCCAGGAGAACTCCCCCTCCTCCGCCGGGTCGCTGTGGTCGATCGTGGCGGGCAGCCAGGCGCCGCCGTCGATCTGCACTTCCACCCGCGCAATGGGGGCGCCCCAGGCGGCGCCCACCACGCGGTACGATCCGCTCGCCGCGCGGCCGACGAAGGCGGGTGCGGACTTGAGCAGGGCCCGGCCCACGGAGGTCTCCACCCAGGTGGGCTGTCCGGCCTGGCCGGGCGCGCTGCCGGCAGGCTCCTGGCGCAGCGTGACGTAGTCGCGCGCCATGAAGCGGTTCTGCAGCCGGGTGTCACGCACCTCGATGCGGGTGAGCCACTTCACGTTGGCCACCCCATACCAGCCCGGCGCGATCAGCCGCACCGGCGCACCGTGCTTGGCCGGCAGGGGCTGCCCGTTCATCTCGTAGCACAGCAGGAGCGCGGGGTCGCCCGCGTCGGCCACGGACATGCTGCGGGCGAAGTGCTGCGTCACCGTGATGTCCCCGAGCACCTCCTCGCCGGCATCGGCGCCCCAGAAGATCACCTCACTGCCGCGCTCCAGCACGCCTGCCTCGGCCAGCAGCGGCGCCAGTGGCGTGCCCGCCCAGCGCGCGGTGCCGATGGCGCCGTGTAGGAACGGCAGGCCGTGGTTGCCCGAGCACTCCAGGGTGAAGGGCACCTCCTGGCGTGGCCGGGCCCGCAGCGCGTCCAGCGTGAGCGCCAGCGGCCGCTCCACCAGGCCGCCCACCTCCAGACGCCACGCCTGCGCGTCCACCTGCGGCTGCCCGTAGTGCGCCACCGTGAAGAACCGCTCGGCGGGGGTGAGGAACGACGACAGCTCCTCCCACCGCAGCAGGTCGCCCACCACCTGTGGCACCGGGTTGGCCGCCGGCTGGTCCAGCCACGGCAGCACCTGCTCGCCGGGACGGCTCGGGAAGGCACGCGCGAATGCCTCTGCCAGCCCCGGAAACCGCAGCAGCACTAGCCCGGCTGCGGCCGCGCCCCCCTGCGCCATCACGATCCTGCGACCAATCCCTGTGCGGTCCATCTCTGCGCCTCCCGGTTCGTAGTTACCTGCTCTGGCGGGGTCGGTGGATGCCGTGGACAGCCTTGGCCCCCGCCACGAGCCGACGTGGCTCCAGCGTACGCCACGGGACGTGCCGGCGCATCGTGGAAACGTTGCATGCCCGAGCATGAGTAGCCACAATGCACCGTTCGTTGTAGGGTTGCACTCCCGCCCCTTTGACGTGGGCACACTCCAGCGGCGGTGGTCGGTCGCGCGGCTATGCGGCAATGCCTGCCCGCATAGCGACCACAGAGGCAGCCGCACGCGAGGAAACTCCCAGCTTGCGAAAAATGTTCGCCAGGTGGCGGCCCACGGTCTTCTCGCTCAGGAGCAGGTTGCCGGCGATCTGCCGATCGGTCCCGCCCGCGGCAACGAGGCGCAGTACCTCCATCTCTCGCCTCGTCAACTCGCCACGGCGCCGGCCGCGGATCATAGCGTGCGCGTGCTCGGGCTCGCCTGCCGCAGGCGGCGAGTCCGAGCACGCCGTGGTCCGCGTGCATTGGTCCGGCGCCTCGCCCGCCCCGCGGACGGCCGCCGGCGCCCCGGATTGGAGTGACGGCTCGTTGGGTGACGAGGGCACGGCCCTGTTGCGCCTGACCGGCGCTTGCGCGGCCGAGTCCCGCTCGGGGTGACTTGTGAGCAGGCCCTGAGTCGCGGTCCAGGCGCCGATCTGCGCCCGTGAGCGGAAGCCGAGCGTCCTGAGCACGTGCTCGACGTGGTTCTCCGCCGTGCGGGTGGTGATGACCAGCTGCGCCGCGATCTCGCGGTTGGAGAACCCCTGCGCAACCAGGCTGGCGACCTGCTGCTCGCGTGGCGTCAGCGGTGAGAGGGCGCGCAGCACAGCATGCGACGGATTCGCCACCCGCTCGGAAACGAGGTCAAGCGTCTCCAGTCCGAACGCGATCGCCGCGGTCAGGCTCATCGCTGCTCCCTCATGCACCTGGGCCCCGAACACGACTTCTGGCAGAGCCGCTCGGAGGGCCGCCATCGCGTGCTCACGGTCGACCAGGTCTATAGGACGCCAGTGGCTCTGAGTAGCCGCCCGGAGCGCGTCCGCCGCGCCCAGCAACCGCGCACCGGCCGCGGCCTGTCCGGTGGCGGCGGCAAGGCGCGCGGCATCGAGTACGGCGGTGCTCGCATACGTGCCGATGTGCAGGCGCCCGCCCGTCAACAGCGTCTCGCGGATGTGAGAGCTTGCCCGCGCGTGGTCACCTTCATCACGGGCAAGGTTGCCCAGGCCCCGATGGCACAGAAAGGCAAGGAATTGCTGGTCACCGCAAGTGCGGAAGACCTCCAGGCTCTCCTCGAGCAGACCACGGGCATGGGCATGCGTCCCTTCCATCCGTGCCGCGCTACCCAACACCATGCGGCAAAACGCGCTCCCCACCGAGTCGTCTAGGTCGGTGAGGACCGCCAGAGCTTCCTCGATCAGCGTGCGCGCCGCCGCATACTCGCACCTATTGAAGGCTGCGTAGCCGAGCTGCGCCAGCACCGCCCCGACGTGAGCCGTGTCGTTGAGCTCGCGATAGAGGGCGAGGCTCTCCTCCAGCACCGGGCGCCGCAGCGCCCGGTCGCCATGCTTGCCCGCCAACGCTCCGAGCGCAAACAATCCCCAGGCGCGCAGCGCCACCGGCGCGTCGCCGATTGCGCCGAGGCCCTGCTCCAGCCAGCCGCGGCCCTCGCCATAGTGGCCCCCGACCGCCCAGAGGGGATACAGCGCCGCCGCCAGCCGGAGGGCGGCGGCGCCCTGTCGTTGCGCCAGAAGCCATTCCAGCGCGTCTCGGTAGTTGCCTACGTCTGCTTCCAGTACGTCTGGCGCCTTGCCCGCTGCCGGCTGCCCAAGACAGTAGCGCGGCAGCTCGGGCGGCCCGGCCAGGGCACGGTAGTACGCAGCGTGCCGCCGGCGCACGGCGTCTGCCTCCCCGCTCGCGTCGAGCTGCTCCAAGGCGAACGCTCTGATGGTGTTGAGCATCAGGAAGCGCGGTTCTGCGCGGGAGGCGGGCGCCGCGGCTCGCTGGAGCAAGCTCTTGTCCAACAGAGACCCGATGCCAGCGAGCACGTCGGTATGGTGCCGCACGTCGGCCCCGTCTGGCTCTTGTGTGGGGTCGCCGGCCGCGCACACTGCTGCCGCGGCCTCCAGCGTGAACCCCCCGCTGAACGCCGCCAGCCGGCGGAACACGACGCGCTGCGGCTCTTCCAGGAGCGTGTGGCTCCAGGAGATGGCCTCACGCAGAGACTGCTTACGCGCAGGTGCGTCACGCGGCCCGACTAATAGCACATCGAGGCGCTGCTTGAGCCAGGGGAGGAGCGACTCGGGCGGGAGCACCTTGACCCAGGCCGCGGCCAGCTCGATGGCGAGCGGTATGCCATCAAGATGCACGCATAGTGAGTGCACAGCGTCGGCGTTGTCTGGACCCAGCGCGAAGTCCGGCGCTGCGGCCCGCGCTCGCTCGACGAAGAGGCGAACGGCTTCGCAGCGCGCTCCCTCAGACGGCCGCGGGGGTACGTCACCACGAGGCGACGGAGGGAGCGTCAACGGAGGAACGGGAAACTGGTGCTCGCCGTACACGCACAGCACGGCGCGACTCGTGACGAGCACCACCAGGCCAGGGCACTCGCGGAGCAGCGCGCTCAGGTCCGGCGCCGCGGCGAGCACCTGCTCGACGTTGTCCAGCACCAGCAGCGCCCGCTTGCTCCTCAGGTACGCGGTGGCCCGGTCCAACGGTGCCGCGGGGCCGGGATGCTGGAGCCCCAACGCCGAACAAATGGCGGGGAACACGAGCGCCGCGTCCACGACCGAGGCGAGGGAAACGAACCACACACCGTCGCCGAACGCGGCCGCATGTCGTGCGGTCGCAGCCGCGGCCAGCGCGAGCCTCGTCTTGCCGACGCCTGGTGGGCCGGTGAGCGTGACCAGCCGCACGCCCGCCCGCAGGAGCAGTGACCGCACGGCCTCGAGCTCGCGCTCCCGGCCGATCAGCGGCGTGAGCGCGTGCGGCAGGGGTGGGGTACCTGGGCTGTTGGTCCGGGTACTCATGCGGTGGGCCCCCTCCCTGCCGCCGTGCGTTGGCCGCGGGACCTTTTCCGCGGCGCGTTCCTGCGTAGTCTACCTGTCGACGCGAAAGGTGCGCTCGAGGCGATCACCTGGACGCAGCACATTGCCTGGCACTATCGGAAGCACCGCCTGAACGGAAGGACGGCGACATACGCTTCGGTAAGCGACGACCCTCCAGCGCCGCGACGATGGTAGGCTTGCGGGCCAACGGCGTCGCAATGGTGAGGCTCTCCCGGAAGTACTCCTGGGCCGAGGCCAAATGCCCCTCGGCCCGCGCGACGCGGCCCTGGGCGGCGAGCAACGCGGCGACCTGCTCGCGTGTCCCCGCCTTCCGGGACAGGTCGAGGCCGTCCTCCAGCAGGGAGCGCGCCAGCGGCAAGTTGCCCGACTGGCAGGCCGACAGTCCCAGACGGAGGTGCACACCCGTCCCGCCCCCGCCACCGAGCGTCCGGAAGAGCGCGTGGCTCTGCTGGAACAGCGCCCAGGCCGCGGTTTCGTCGCCGCGGTGGCTTGCGAGCTCGCCGTGCAAGAGGAGCTGGGCGATCGCCAGCACGTCGCCCGCCTCCCGGGCGTGCGCCAGGGCCTCCTCCAGCACCGGGTGGGCCGCCACAACATTACCCTGACGGAGGAGGACGCTGCCCAGCAACCAGAGCGACGACGCGGCTCGCTCGGCGTCGCCGCTGGTGCGCGCCAGGCGCAGCCGCTGTTCGGCGAGGGAGCGCGCCTGGGCGTAGTCGCCGAGCGAGCGGGCGATCAGCCCAAGCGTGAGCAAGGGGCTGGCCGTCGTGAGGCGCTCCACCTCGGGCGTCCCGAGCACCAGGCACCGCTCCAGGAACGTGCGGGCCGCCGGAAGGTCGCCGTCCTGCCAGGCCAGATTGCCGGCAACGGCGAGCGCCTTGGCTTCTAGGCCGGCCGGGGTGCCCGCCTCGCTCGGGGCACCCAGCAGCGGCGTAAGCCACGCTCGCCCCTCGGCGCAGTGGTCGCGCAATGCCCAGAACCGGTACAGCGCGGCGCCCAACCGCAGGCCGGGCACGCGCTCGCCGCGATCAATCAACCACCCCAGCGCTACCCGAATGTTAGCGTACTCGCGTTCCAGCTGGTCGAGCCAGACCACCTGGTTCGACCCCTCCAGCTCTGGCTCCGCCCGCTCGGCAAGTGAACCGTAGTACTGGGCATGCCGCCTGCACACGGTGTCGGTCTCGCCGCTGGTCTCGAGCTGCTCCAGAGCGTACTCACGGATCGTTTCCAGCACATCGAAGCGGAGGTCGTCCTCGGTGCTTCCTGCGCCCGGTGCGCGGCATAGGACGCTTTTGTCCAGCAACCCCTCCAGCCCCTCCAACAGGTCGATGTCCCGCGCGCCGCGCACAGCGGCGGGGGAGGAGACACCTCGTACGCAGAGTTCGGACTCTCGGAGCGAGGCGACCGCTTCCGGGGCGCCCAGGGAGAACTCCCCCACGAAGGGGGTGAGCCGTGCCGCCCGGCTCGACGGACAGAGTCCCGCTGGCGCGGAACACGAGAGCGCCTCCCGTTGCACCATCCCAGGCTGGCGCGGTCAAGCTGCCACCGCCGGATACGGTGACATCGGTGTGATGGGAGACTCCGATTACCTGAGCACCGGGCGACGTGTACGTGTGGACCAGTGGTGAGATGAGGGTGAGCTATTGGCGGCGGTCGAGGAGAACGAAGTGGCGGCGTTCTCCAGCATGGGGCGGCTGATCGAGTCCGAGGTCGAGGAGCGGGACGGCCTGTGGCGCTTGGTGAACCGCTTCCCGTCACCGATGGTGAACCGGGTGGTGCGGCCAGGGCTGCATCCACCGCCCTGCTGCCGGCGGCGGCAAGCACAAGCTGACGGTCACCGTAGTGTTAGTGGGCCGGTGGCAGCTCCGCCGTCAGAGATCGACGGGCGAGGCGCTCCACCGCGCGCGCCAGCTTGCCCACCGCGTCTTTCCGCACGGCGAGCTGCCTCAGGCGCGGAGGCACGCGCTTGCCTGGCTCGGCCTGCGACACCGTCTCCGCAAGCTCCTCCACGAGCTGTACGTGCTCCCGCTCACGCCGCTGCACGCGGGAGAGCGCCAGGTGGGCGTCGATGCGGTTGCTCAGGGCGCGCAGGAGCATCACGTTGAACGGTTTGGGGATGTAGTCGCTCGCACCCATCCGCAGACACCGGAACACCGCCTCCGTCTCATCCAGGGACGAGATCATGATCACCGGGATCTCGCGCAGCGCCTCGTCCGACTTCATGCGCTGGAGCGTCTCAAACCCATCCATCACCGGCATCATGATGTCCAACAGCACCACGTCGTGGAGTCGGCGCTGCGCCCGGAGCAGGCTGAGGCCTTCCTCGCCATTGTCTGCGGTAGCTACCATGTGCCCGTGCTCCTGGAGCGCGCGGGTCAAGAGGCTCCGATTGATCGTGTTGTCGTCCACAATCAAGATGTGCCCTCCACCCGGCGCACTCGCACCCTGCTCGCGGCCTGCTCCTGTGGCCCCTGTCTCGACGCCCGTCATCGTGGTGGTCACTCCCCTTTGCGCTCGGATGCTAGCTTCCGTTCCAGCGCCCGCGCGACTCCGCCGCGTTCCCTCTCCAGTGCGGGCAGCTCGGCTGCCCCCACCACGGGGTCGCCCGCGAGTGCCGCCGCCTCCACGCGGCGGCAGAGGTCCGTCAGCGCCGTAGCCCCGAAGATCGTGCTGTTGGACTTCAGGCTGTGCGCGGCCCGCGCGAGCGTCGGCGCGTCGCCGTCCGCAACCGCCTCCGTCATGGCCGCCATCTGAGTCTTGCTGTCCACCAGGTATGCCTGGATCATCTCCGCCACGAACTCGCTATCACCCCCCACGGCCTCCCGTAGCTGCTCCAACGCACCCTCGTCAAGGACCGCATCGGGTTCTCCAGCAGTGGATGGAGTCTCTCTCGTCCCGCCGGAGGTGGACGTACCGCTCAAACCCTCACTCCCTTAGTTCAACAGTTCAACGGCCGGCACTTCGCCAGGGCGGTGACTAACTCCTCGATCCGCACCGGCTTGCTGACGTAGTCGCTCATGCCGGCCGCCAGGCATTCCTCGCGGTCACCCTGCATCGCGTTGGCCGTCATGGCGATGAGGCGCGGCCGCTCCGTGGCCGGCCAGCGCCGGCAGATCTGCCGCGCCGCCTCCAACCCGTCCATCTCTGGCATCTGCACGTCCATCAGCACCACGTCGTACCGCTGGCGTTCCAGCGCGTCCATCGCCTCCAGTCCATTGCCGGCCACGTCTGCACGGTAGCCCATCCGCTCCAATAGGCGCAGCGCCAATTTCTGGTTAACGGCATTGTCTTCTGCCAGTAAGACGCGCAGCGGCAGCCGGTTGGCCATCTCCGGGTCGAATTGCGGCGCAGCGGGCGCAGCGGGCGCAGCGGGCGCAGCGGGCGCAGCGGGCGCAGCGGGCGCTGCGAAGATCCCGACCAGCGCGTCGAAGAGTGGAGACGGCTTGATGGGCTTGGTCAAGTGCGCGGCGAAGCCCACGGCCTCGGCGCCGGCCTCGCGCCGCCCGAGGGACGAGAACATGAGCAGCGGCAGCGCCTGCGCGTCGCGGTGCCGGCGAATGGCGGTCCCCAGCGCCACGCCCTCCATCTCCGGCATCTGCATGTCCAGGATGGCCGCGTCGAACGGCTCGCCCCGGCGCACCCACTCCAGCGCCTCCGCAGCCGAGGCGGTGTCGCTGGCCAGCATGCCCCACGCCGCGGCGTATTGCGCCAGGATACGCCGGTTGGTGGCATTGTCGTCCACCACCAGCAGCCGCCGGCCGCGCAGCGCCGCCTGCTCGCCGCGCAGGTAGACGCCCGCGGGGAGACTCGGCGCGGCCTCGGCCACCAGGGTGAAGTGGAATGCACTGCCCTTGCCGGCCGCACTTGCCACCCACATCGCGCCGCCCATCAGCTCGCACAGCCGTTTGCTGATCGCCAGCCCGAGGCCCGTGCCGCCGTACTTGCGGGTGGTCGAGGCGTCCACCTGCGTGAACGACTGGAAGAGCCGGTCGAGCCGGTCCGCCGGGATGCCGATCCCGGTGTCGCGCACCGTAAAGCGCACCTCGCACCGTCCCCCCGCCGTCCCGTCCAGCGGGCGCGCGCGGACGGCGAGTGCCACCTCGCCCTGGTGAGTGAACTTGATGGCGTTGTTGAGTAGATTGAGCAGCACCTGCCGCAGGCGCGCGGCGTCGCCCACGAGGGCGCCCGGCGTGCCGTCCGCGATCTCGTAGGCCAGGTCGATTCCCTTGCTCGCCGCCTGGGTCGCCACCAGGTCGAGCGCGGCCTCGACGGCCCCGCGCAGATCGAAGGGCGCGAGCTCCAGCTCCATCTTGCCTGCTTCGATCTTGGAGAAGTCCAGGATGTCGTTGATGATGGTCAGCAACGCGTCGCCGCTGTGGCGCACGATCTCGGCGCACTCGCGCTGCTCGCCGCTGAGGGCCGTGTCCAGCAGCAGGCCGGTCATGCCGATGATGGCGTTCATGGGCGTGCGGATCTCGTGGCTCATCGTCGCTAGGAACGCGCTCTTAGCCCGGTTCGCCTCCTCCGCCGCGGCGGTGGCGCGCGCCAACTCCGTGGTGCGCTGCCGGACCCGCTGCTCCAGAGTCCGGTTGTGGGACTCTATCTGGCGGTACAGCCGAGCGCTCTCCACCGCCGTGGCAATCTGGTTGCCGACGGTGAATAGCAGGTCGGCGTCGGCCGGCGAGACGGACCGTCCGGTCAGGGCGTTGTCCACTGCCAGGATGCCCACTTTGCGTCCCTTGGTCACCAGCGGTGTGCCCAGGAAGGATGTGACGCCGAGCGCCTCCGCTAGCGCCCGGTTGCGTTCGTCGGGGTCCTGGTCCACGTCCTGGAACAAGAGCGGCCGCTCGGCGTGGAAGACCTGCACGAGGTGGGAGACGCGGAGGTCGAGCGGCAGCGCCAGCTGCGCCACCCGCGCGGCCATCTCGGGTGATGCCCCGATGCTCCGGCCACCTGCCAGCGTTTGCCGGTCCTCGTCCAGCAGCAGCACCAGTGCCCGCTCGAACCCGAGGTGGCTGATCACGGCGCGCAGGCTCCGGTCCAGCAGTTCGTCCAAATCGAGCGTGGCGCTGAGCGCCAGCCCCACGTCGTGCAGGGCAGTCAGTTCCGAGAGGCGTTGCCGCAGCGCGACGTTAGCGAGCTGCAGTTCGGCCTTGGCCCCTTCGCTGAGGTCATACTGCTCCTCCGAGAGGTCACGCTGCTCCTGCAACAGGTGCTCCTGGCGCTTGCGCTCGGCTGCGAACTGCCGCGCCCGCCGGCCGTACCAGGCCGCGCCCAACGGCAGAAGCGCGCCCGGCAGGGCCAGCCACTCGAATCCCGGCCGGCGTAGCGATGCGCCGGCTACCAGCAGCCCCGAGGCCGCCGCGCCGGCGACCAGCGGCAGCTTCCGCCCCCGGAGGCCGGAGTCGGCCCAGGTGAACTCCCACTCACAGCACTCATCCCCACGCTCCTGGCAGCGCACCTCCCGCACGCTGGCGCGCGCCAGTCCGAAAATGCGCTCCGGAATGGCAGCCGAAGCGCCTCGATAGCTCCGGCAGGCGAACCGGACGTACGGCAGGCGGTGCGGCGGCGGGATCTGCTCCAGCTGACGGGCGGCGTACCACCGGATCACCGCCGAGGAGGGCGTGGTGCGGACCACTCGCAGGTCGGTGTTCACGTACTTGGCGGTGAATCGGGGCAGTACCTCGTAGGCGCCGCGCACGCCGAGGGGACGCGCGAGGTGCACGATGGCCGACGGAATGCTCCAGGCGCCCTGGTTGAAGAAGAAGTCCCGGTCCCCGGAGATCACCCGGCAATACTCGCTGACAAACAGCCGGAACTCGTACGAGTAGTTGTTGCTCTCGTTCAGCAGATACTCGGGCGTGACGTGATACCGCTCGTGGACGATCGCGGCGTTCAGCATCCCCACTAGCCGGTCGAGGCCGGTGCGCTGCACCGCATCGATGCGCGCCGCCAAATCCGCCTCGTCGATCCCCTCCGGCGCCTCCCGTCGGGTGCGCACGGCGAGGCACGTCTGCATATAGGTGACCGCGCCGATGACCAGCTTGCCGCTACCGTGCTTGATCGGCCGATCCTGCTCGTCCAGTCCGAACGGCCGCCCACCCATCCGGAGAAGCTCGCTAGTGAGGGGCACCATCGTGGCCTCCCTTGGGTCGCCCGGGACGCCACCTCCCAGCCCGAAGTCAGGCGCCACAGACGTCTCTTCCGTGACCATCATCACAACGTCAGCGGTCCGGCTGCGTGCCCGGCTCCGATTGCTGCGTTCTCGGCCGGGCGCCCTGTCTCCCGGCACCGCCCGAGCGGCGATCGCCGTCGCGGTTGACTCACCAGTCCCCCGCTGAACGACTGCGCTGAGATGATCTTCGCCACCGGGTCATCGCCTCTAGCCCGTTACTGGCACCCACACGTACGTAGTGCAGACGAGGCGCGTTGCGCCCGGCACTCGCCGGTAGTATGCCACCGCCTGCAACCGATGCGCCCAGCCGCCCGCGTCGCCCGTGCCCGTGTGCGGGCACCGACGCTCCTATATTGTCAAGCGGTCAGGCCGCCATAGTCGTTGAGAGGCGAAGACGGCCGGTCGTGGCGGGGACGCCCTGCCAGGCGCGCCAGACCGCCCGGATCAGGAACCGCTTGAGCGCGCGGAGCGCTTCGCGGCGCGACTTGCCGTCAGCCATAGAACTGCGGGAGGGATGCCCAAGCCGCGGCCTGACCCACACGTCAGCCGTCAAACAGCAGAACGCTCCGCTGAGATGCGGGGTGTTCGTCATTGCGGCTGGGGGCAGGCGGGGTCATCCACGGTGCATTATCACCGGGTGGCGCGGAGTCTCGCCAGCCGTAGGGACAGTAGCGCGCCGCCGGCTCCCACCAGCCACAGGCCCGTCTGGGGCTCGCCGCCGGTCCGCGGTCGGCCAGTCGCCGCCGGCAGCGTTGCGGGCGAGGAGAACGGCTGGGCAGCATCGACCACGAACATGACCAGCCCCCACACGTCGGCGGTGCCGGTGCTGGACACCTGGAGCGGCGTGCCGCCCGGTGACCCGCTGCTCGCGCCGCCCGCGGAGATGCGGGTGCCGCCGGCGGTGCGCACGCTCAGCTCGCCGGTGAGCACGTAGAACGCCTCCGTGCCGGGGTGAGTGTGCACCGTCATCACGCTACGCCGCGGCCCCAACGGCTCATTGACGCGCACAAGGTACTCGGTGGCCTGCACCGCCGGCAGCGGCCCTACATCCGGAGCGCGTGCGTGAGTCCCCGGTAACTTCGGACGGTAGAGCGGGTAAGCGACTAACCGGGTGGGGCGTCAGCTACTCGCCCTCGCGGAGCACCTCGAGCAGCCGCGTGCGGTAGAAGTCCTCCCTCTCGGGCGGCTTGTCCGGCAGCGGTGGCCACGGATCATCGTCCAGCACACCGGCCCCCAGGTCCTTTCCAACGTCCGCCCACAGTTGCTCCAGCACGCGCTCCTGCTGCCACGCCTCCTCCAGTGCCTCCCGGGCGTGCGGCAGTACCGGGTCCTCGCCGCCGAAGTCCTCGCCCTGGATGGTCTCCAGCGCCGCGGTGATCGCGCGCAGCAGAGCGCGAAAGTCTGCGTGGCGCTCGCCGATGTGCACAGCAGCTTGGCGCAGCGTCGGCGCGGGTAGCCACGGGTTCAGTCCAGGCTCATCGCCCGGCCCTCGGCCCAGCTCGCGGTGAACACTGCTTCGTCCAGTTCGGCACGCACCGCTGCCACGTCTCGCTCGTAGGCCGGACGGTCGGGCGCGAACCGTGCCATGCCCGTGTCGCGGCGCAGCTGCTCCGCCGCGCCGAAGAGCCGCGCGGCCCGCGCTGACTGCCCGGCGGCGCCAGCCACTGCCGCCAACCACTCCAGGATATCGGCTATGCCGAATGAGGCCGCCATCCCGTGCACGCCCGCGAGCGCGTCCCGGAGCTGCGCGGCGGCTTCGCCCGGGTGCCCCTGCAGGTAGGCCACTCGCCCCAACCACGCCGAACTTCGCGCGGCGTGCCAACCGGCCCCCGGGTGCGTAGCCGGAAGCCGGACGGCGGCCTTCTAGCGGGCTGCCGGCGCCGCCACCATGATGCTGCTGCCGCTGCTCCCAGTCTGGACCTGGGGCAGCTTGCCGTCCCACTTGTCGAGCTCCTTGTTCCGGAGCACCTCGACCGACAGGCTCTCGGCGAGCAGCCGATTGCCCTCCGCCTGGCGCCGGGCGAGCTCCAGAGCCGAGTCGCCCTGACCCTTGGCAGTCTCGACGGCCTGTTTTGCCTTCTCGCGGGCCTGGTTGGTGATCTCGACCTCCTTGAGCGCGTTCTGCGACGCCGTCTGCTTCCCCTCGATCGCCGCCTGGTACTCGGCCGAGAAGGACACGTTTTCCAGGAAGATCGCGGTGACCTTGATGCCGTAGTCCCTGAGGCGCGCGTTCAGGTCGTCGATGATCCTGTCCTCGATCGCGCGCCGGTTGGGCAGGATCTCGTCGACCCCGTACTGCGGCAGCACCGCCTTGGCCGTGGAGTTGAGGGCGGCGTTGAGAATCCGGCTCTGGAAGTCGAGCCCCACCTCGCGGTAGAGGCTGATGATGTCGGCCTCCCGCAGGGCGTAGTTCAGCTTGCCGGTTAGCTTCACCGACTGGGCTACTCTGGAGGCCGCGTCGATGTCCTTGAAGTCGATCGGCCGCACGCGCGTCTCGACCCGCTTCATGTCCTGAATGAACGGGTTGATTAGCGTCACCCCGGGTCCCCGGATCTCCTTCGCCTTGCCTAGCTCGGTGATCAGCCCGACGTTGCCCTCGTCGACCACCGCGACGGGGTTGTTGCAGGCCACCACCAGCAGGAGCAGCAGGCCGCCGACGAGCGCGCCGACGTTACGCATCGTCGCCAGACCGGAGAATGTCTCGCGCAAGTTTGAGCTGTACCTTTGCTGCGTCATAGATTCCCCTTATGAGTCCCGCGAGCACCGGCGCCATCACAATCGCCGCGAAGACGATCAGCGCCGCGATCGCCACGACGGTGAGCACCCATAACCGCGGATTCACTGCATCCGGTCCTTTCTGTCAGACCATCACTGTCGTAGGGTTGTGCGTCCGCACACTCCATCCCCTCCCCCGGACGGAGAGCAAACATCGCTCGCTGCTGCCCGACATCCGACAGCCACGGGTCCCCGAGCGGCAGCCGCCGGAGTTGGTCGAGCGTCAACTGGACGCGGCTGCCCCAGTTGATCTCCCTGCCAGCGGCCGCCCGCGTGTCGCCGACCCAGTGCAGGGTGCCCTGCGCGTCCGCGACCCACAGGTGGGGCGTGCCCCGCAGCGCGACGACCGTCCCGCGGGCGAACCGAGCCTGCGCGTCGGGCTGCACCGCCGGCGCCGCCGCTACCTCAGCCGGCGCGCCAGCAGACACGGCCGCCGCCGCGAGCGCGACTGCGAGCGCGCCAGTGCTGCACGCCATTCGCCCCCACCAGGAGCGGTCGGGCAACCCGCCGGCGCCAGCGGCATTGGGGGCGCGTGAGTCACGGCGGCCACCGCCGCCATTCCCACGGGCACCACCACCGCCCACAACGCGTCGCTTACCGGTGGCTTGCTCATGCCACACTCCAGTTAAGCTCCGTTCCACGGTTTTGAAACGAACTCTAATCGGCACGGATGTTCCTCCTCCTTCACTAATAGTGCTTCGCGATTTCGTCGTAGATCGCAATCATGTCCTTCT
>CADCTC010000063.1:0-2994 GCA_902805635.1 uncultured Chloroflexota bacterium | reverse complement strand
TCTCGGACTGCCCCTTCCAGTAGCGCCCGTGCGCGGCGTTCGCCACCCGCTTGAGCACCCCCTCGTCGGCGCCACTGCCGATCGCGATGGTGTGGATCTGAATGCCGGTGGGGTCGCTCTCCTGCGGCCGGAGCGCACTCTCGAGCATGGTGAGGGTCCGCTTGCTGTTCTCGTCCCGCCCGTCGGAGAGCACCACCATGCCGTACCGGTACGCCCCGCCGTGGGCTTGGCGCAGCTGGCTGAGCCGCTCGTGCGCCGCGAGCACGGCGTCGTAGAGCGCAGTGCCGCCGCTGGCGCCAATGCTCGCGATCTCGCCCACAAGCCGCTCGCCCACCTCAGCCTTGCGGCCCTGCGTGCCGGCGTAGAGCTTGTCGTCGAAGGGCAGCCAGAGCAGCTGGTCCTCGCGGTGCATCTGCCCGACGAACTCCTGGGCGCCGCGGCTCGCGGCGCGGATCTTCGCGCCGGTCTGCATGCTGCCGGACTTGTCGAAGACGAGGGCGACGATCGCGTGCTTGCGCACCTCCTGCCACACCTCCCCGATCCGCTCGATGAGCAGCGGGTCCGGCACCTCGAGGGGCACCAGCCTGGCGTCGGGACTGGCGCCGAAGTGCGGGGCGATCGGCGGGGCAAGGCGCACGCCGGCGTCGGCCGGCCGGAGCCCGCTGGCGACGAGACGCTCCTGTTGCTCCCGGCGCAGGAGATACGCGCGGAACACCTTCGCCGCGGCCACCTGCTCGGCTGTTACCCAGGGCGCACCGTCGAGGATGGCATAGGGGTGGCCGACGACGATGGTGCCGTCCTGCGGATACACCGCCACCAGGGGCTCGCGCAGGGCGCCGGCGAACTGCTGGTTGAGTTGGATAACCTCGGTCTCCCACGTGACGACCGCGTCGAGGTACTCGGGTCCCGCCTGTACCAGCCGCTCGAGCAGCCAGTCCGACTTCTTGCCGCTGTGCGCTTTCGCGACCTCGACGTCCCGGATAAAGTTCCCGCAGCCAGTCGAGGGGTCGATGTCCCCCATCACTAGACCCTGACTTTTGCCGGCGCCGACCAGACACATGGCGACGATTCCGAGCGTGCCGGAGTTGCTCTCGCCGAAGTACGAGTAGCCAATTTTGAACTGGCGCCACTCAGGGTGCCCCACCAGATCCCAGCCTCCGGGATGGGTGGCTAGGCCGCGGATGCGTTCCCAGGTGCAGCCCGCGTCCGGCGCCGGCCAGCACCCCAGCGCCCTCGCGCGCGACTGCCACATGGCCAGCACCTGCGGCGTCCGCGCCACCACCGGCGCGTCCTCGCGCGCGATATCCGCACCGTGCAGCCCGCGCCACTGCCGGCGCAGCTGGCCTACCCACGATTCCTCACCAGGCGAGATCACGGTCGGCTTGATCTTCCCGGCGAGCGTGTCACTGACCATCGTGCCGGAGCGATAATCGACCTTCTTTCCGTCGATCTCCTCATGGAGGACCTGTACGCTGATCGGGCGACCCGCAACCTGCCACTCCCGCTCGCGCCGCGCGGCGTCGTTGAACGCGGCCACCGACTGGTGCAGCCATTCCTGCTTCGCGCTCGCACTGGCGATGGAGACCTTGATGCCAGCGCTAGACGAATTGGACCCGGCTGCGGTCTGCGGCTGAGACTGGCCGGCCGAGGTGGTGCTGCCGTTCGGCTCGCCGCGGGGGCGCAAGGCGGAGAAGGCGACGAGCGCGATGAGCGCCGCGCCGGCCGCCCAGATCCAAATTGGCTTTCCTTCCACGTTTTTTTCTTCCACGTTTTCGTTCCTTTCTTATTCAGCAGCGATCAGGTCGACCGGTCAGTGGGCAGAATGGGCAGCGAACGTTCGGATGGCTTCCTCGCTGGCCTCGCGGCGGGTCATGACGACGAGGCGGAGACGCTCCAACGTCTCGCCGGCCCGCTGTGTGGTGTGCGTGGTTTGCACAAGGTCGCCGGCGCGCCGGTCCAGCTGCGCGAGGTGCAGAAGCAGCTCCTGCAGCTGGAGGTCAATTTGATCGACCAGCTCGCGTGCGCCCTCGACTTCACGCGCCACGGCACCTCGTGTGTCATGGCCGCCGGCATCCGCTCGGGCATGCGGGATGGCTGCCACCGTGATCTGCACGGTCGCGGTCTCGTCGATGACGTGCAGGACGCGGTCAAGCTCCTGGGCGTGCCGGGCGCACTGGAGTTGGAGCGCGACGAGGCCGTCGGCGTCGGCCACTGCTCGGTCGAGGTCGTGATCCTCACCGCGCGAGCGGTGAATCTCGAGTGCCTTGGCGGCGATCTCGGCAAAGAGCGCGACGCCCCGCTCGACCACCCCACGCGTCGCCGCGTCGACGATGGCTTCGGTCGGGAAGCGCCGCGCGGCGAACGAGCGCATGACGAGGCGCTGTGGCCCTGGGCGATGCAGCTGATCCCGCAGTGTCAGGACACTGAAGGCGGCGGCGAGGACGGACCACGTCACGGCGAGGGCAGGCTCGGGCCAGACGGCGGTGAAGGTAGCCAGGCCAAGCACCCACAGGAAGACTAGTGGGGCACCCTGGCCGCGAAGCCAGGTGTGGCGAAGGATGCCGCGGGCGATCTCGCGCTGCAGCACGTTGCAGCTCGTGCTATCGGCGGCCATCGTGCTTCGCGCTCCTGCGTCCCACAGTGTGTGTGACCTGTTCGAACATCCCGTCCAGGCACTAGACTAGGCACGAGCGAGGGAGGGCGCATCGTGGCAACTGTGTATGTTGCCGGAGTGAGGGAAACTATGTAGGCGCCGCCCTCCTGTGGCGGCGGGTGACCTCGGTGCCCGGGGCAGCGTCAGTCGGCCAGGCCGTGGCGGATCGCGTAGGCGGTGGCGTCAGCGCGTCCTCGGGCGCCGATCTTGGCGTAGATGTTGGCAATGTGGCGTTCGGCCGTAGGGACGCTGACAACCAACGCGGCGGCGATCTGTCGATTGGTGCTGCCGGTAGCGAGCAGGCGGAGGACCTCGACCTCGCGCGCGGTGAGGCCGTTTGG
>CADCTC010000062.1 GCA_902805635.1 uncultured Chloroflexota bacterium | reverse complement strand
TATGCAGCGGTTCGACAAGTTCACAGAGCGCGCGAAGAAGGTACTCAGCCTGGCCGAGGAGGAAGCGCGGCGCTTCGACCACAACTACATAGGCGCGGAGCACCTGTTGCTCGGAATGGTGCGCGAAGGAGGCGGCATTGCCGCCAAGGTGCTCGGCAGCCTCGGCGTGGACGAGGCGCGCCTGCGCGAAACGTTGACGTTTGTCGTCGGCCGGGGCAAGGGAAACGTTGGGGTCGAGCTCGCCCTCACGCCGCGCGCCAAGCTGGCGATCGAGTTGGCGGTGGAAGAGGCCCGCGCCCTCCGCCACGGTTATATTGGTACTGAACACCTGCTGATCGGTCTGGTGCAGCCCAAGGGAGAGAACATGGCGCAGACCCTGCTCGATCGTTTGGGCATCCCCCTCGAACAGGTCCGGCAGGCAACGCTTGACATCGTCCAGGCGGCCGGTCCCGCCGGGCGCGGTGGCGACCGCAAGGTCGGTGGTGGCGCTATGATCGACGTCGCCCGCCCCCGCGATAACGTCGTCACTTGCCGCGTCGATACACAGACGCTGGACGCCCTAGATGCCCTGGTAGAAGCCGGCGTCTACGACACCCGCAGCGCCGCCGCCGCCCGCCTCATCCGCGCCGGCCTGGAAGCCAACCAGCCGCTCTTGGAAAAGGTCTACGCTGCCGTCGCCGAGATCCGCCGCGTCCGTGAGGAAACCCAGCGCCTCGTCCGCATGTGGGACGGCGACAAGCGCGCCGCCGCCGGGGACGCGTCCGCTGTCGACGCACCTTCGGGCGAGATCACGCCTGCCGGTGAAGAAACCGGCAAGACCAAACCCTCCGCCAGCATCGGCTAACACTATAGCGGTAAAATGACAAGGCAGCCGCCCCGCGCCGTCGCGGCCGGTGTTCCCTCTATATGTTCCATTTTGTCCAGGAGGAACCACATGCCTGTTCCATTTCTCCTGGAGAAACGCAGCCCTGAGCACCATCCCCGGGGTGATTGTTTGTCACACCGGCAGCGCGTCGCTCTGGCCCGCGGCACCGGCCATGATCTGGTCGATGCGGGCCAGCACGTCTGGGGTCAGCTTGGGTAGTACGTCCAGCGCGCGCACGTTCTCCTCGATCTCCTGCTGCCGCCGCGTGCCAGAGAGCGCCACGGAGACGACTGGGTCGCGCAGCGTCCACGCGATGGCCAGCGGCGCCAGCGGCGTCTCCAGCTCCCGCGCCAGGTCACGCAGCTGCTCTGCCACTTCCACGTTGCGCGGCAGGTTGGCCTGCGTGAACAGCTGCTGCCCGAAGATCACGCCGTTACGGCGCCAATCGGTTTCGTCAAAGGTCGTCTCCCGCGTGAAGGCGCCCGTCAGCAACCCGTGCGCCATCGGCCCGTATGCCATCACCCCAATCCCCAGCTCGCGCGCGGTGGGGAACATGTGGCGCTCCCACCGCCGGTCGAACAGGTTGTAGCCCACCTGGTTGGTCACGATGGGCGCCGCCTTGCGCGCCTCCACCAGCATGTGCGGGTGGAAGTTGGAGACCCCCACGTAGCGCGCCTTGCCCGCCGCTCGGATGTCCTCCAGCGCCCGCATCGATTCCTCTATCGGCGTCTCCGGGTCGGGCCAGTGCTGGAGGTACAGGTCCACGTGGTCCATGTTGAGCGCCCGCAGGCTGTCCTCTATGTCCTGCATGATGCTGGCATGGCGCGCGTCGCGGCGTTCCTTCTGCCCCGGCCGCGTCGGCAGCGCGCCCTTCGTCACCACGATCACGTCCTTACGCCGAGCGCCGAGCGCCCGCCCCAGCAGCTCCTCCGACTTGCCGGCGCCGTACGCCAGCGCCGTGTCGAACAGCGTTACCCCCAACTCGATGGCCCGGTCCACCGCCGCGATCACCTCCTGCTCGTCAAAGGACCCGTAGCGCCCACCAATCTCCCAGCACCCAAACCCGATCACCGACACTTCCAGGTCCGAGTCCCCCATCTTCCGGTACTGCATTGCCATTCCTCCTGTTGCACTTCCGTGGCGGGCGCACTCCCGCCTTCGGCTACCGCTGCGCGCCTTCTGCAGGGTCTGCATCCGCCCCGTCCGCCTCGCCGTCAGCCTGGTCGTCGTCTGTCTCTCCCAGCAGCTCCGCCACTGGGACCACCACGTCCGGGAACGCTTCCGGTGTTATGGTTTCGCCGCCGCGCAGCACCCGCACTTCGGTGTAGCCGTCCGGCCCCGGCTTCCGGTACACCTCCAGGACGCGCTCCGTGAGCCGCTCTCCGGTGATGATGTCGCAATCAAAAGCAAGGTTGGCCAGCCATGTCTCCACGATGCCAGCGGCAGCGTAGCGTGGCAGTTTGACGCGCCGGTCTACGGCCGCGCTGGAGTCAGCTACTTCCAGGAGCAGAACCACATCGTTCGCTGTTGGGTGTGAGCTGCGATAGCCGCCGTGCGGAGCGGGTACGACCGCCACGTCTAGCTCAAGTTCCCAGGAATCGTCTAATCGGACTGGGAGCTGTTCCCGCACGACCACCGCACGGCCCAACCTATCACGCAGCAGATCGGCCGCGGCGGCAGAAGTAGATGCATGAGGCGGCCCATTCGCATTCATGACCACCACCACTCCGTCGAGGAGTTCCACGCGCTCATCCGGCCGGAGGATACCCGCTTCCGCCATCCGATAGTATTCGTCGGCCGTAAAGCGGCGAACGGGGAGGGGCGTGCCCGTACTCTCGTCTGTCGTGGAGATGAGCGCGGTGGCCCACGTCCCGGTCGCCGGGTGTGCCGGCACGCGTTGCGGCGCCGGCACACGCTCGGGGGCTGGCGCAGGCTGCTGGTCTGGCCGTGCTCGCGTGTCTACCGCCATCGTCTACCCTTGTCTGCCCTGGGGCTAGCGTAGCATCTGCGGCGCGCCGGCACAGTGGCCGCACAGCGGCCGCGGGTCAGCAAGGCCAGCGGCGATTGGCAGCGGTATTCAGAGAATGGCAACCACACCAACGACCCCAGGCGCGACAGACGAGGAAATCGTCGCAGCCGTCCGCTCCCGCTTCGGCCTCGACGTGCGCGACGCCCAGCTCGCGCTCATCCGGCGCATCGTGGCGGGGCAGAACGCGCTGGGCGTCATGCCCACTGGCTCGGGCAAGAGCCTCGCCTTCCAGGCTGCCGGCGCGTTGATGGATGGCACCGTCCTGGTGGTCTCGCCGCTGCTCTCGCTGATGCGCGACCAGGTGGAGAAGCTGCGCAGCACCCTGCGCGCCGCGCGCCTGGATTCTTCCTTAGAGCGTGCGGAGTCCGACGACGTGCTGCGCCGCCTGGGGGCAGGCGAGCTGGACCTGCTCTACGTCGCCCCCGAGCGGCTGGCCAACGAGCGCTTCCTCGCGGCGCTGGGTCGCGCTAGGGTGGCCGCCGTTGCGGTGGACGAGGCGCACTGCATCAGCGCCTGGGGCCACGATTTCCGCCCCGACTACCTGCGCCTGCCTATCCTGCTGGAGGCCCTGGGCAACCCGCCCGTGCTGGCCCTCACCGCCACTGCGCCGCCGGCCGTGGAGCGCGACATCGCCGCTGACCTGCACATCCCGCCGCTCGGTGTGGTCAATACCGGCGCCCGGCGTCCCAACCTCGCGCTGCGTGCGGAGCTGTGCCTTGACGCGGCGCGCGACGACCGCGTGTTGGCGCTGGTGAGTGACGCGCCCGACGCTCCCACCATTGTCTACGCGCTGCGTCAGGCCGACACCGAGCGGCTGGCCGAACAGCTCGCCGCCGCCGGCATCCGCGCCGCCGCGTACCACGCCGGGCTGGACAGCGCCGTGCGCGAGCAGGTGCAGGACCGCTTCCTCGCCAACGACCTGGCCTGCATCGTTGCCACCGTGGCTTTCGGCATGGGCGTGGACAAGCCTGACGTGCGCCGTGTGATCCACGCCCACGCGCCGCGCAGCCTCGAGGGCTACGTCCAGGAGGTGGGACGCGCCGGCCGCGATGGTGCGCCGGCCACCGGCACGTTGCTGTACGACGATGCCGACCTGGTGGCGCTGGGAAATTTCGTCGATGCCAAGGCGCCGGATGGTGACCAGGTGCGCGCCGCGCTCAACCTCGCCTTCGCCCCGGCCAACCGCGAGACTTCTGACGTCATCGCCTTCAGCCCCTATGCGGTGGGCGACGCCACCGATGTCGATCCGCTGGCGGTGCGTACGCTCTTCGCCCGCCTGGAGTTGCGCGGCGTGGTGCGCGCCCTCACCCCCGCTTTCGACGAGTACCAGCTGCCCCTCTCACCCGACCCTGCCTCCATCGCCGGGCAGCTCGGCCAGGAGGACGCGCGCC
This sequence comes from uncultured Chloroflexota bacterium, assembly GCA_902805635.1. Lineage (GTDB taxonomy): Bacteria > Chloroflexota > UBA11872 > UBA12225 > UBA12225 > CADCTC01. Next base: position 12,025 of record CADCTC010000062.1, on the reverse strand, counting down.
TTTGGGCTGCCGTCCTGGCCGCCGGTAAGCGCGGCCGCACCTGGCTCACCGTCTCGGTCTCGGCCGCCGTACAGGCCGCGGGGCTGCGCTACGGCGACGTACGGCGTGTGCTGCGCCGCGTGGAGGACGAAGAGCTGCTCCAGGTGCGTGCCTCCGGGGCGCTGCACCGCTACCAGGTCCTGCGCCGGCCCGACCGCGAGACCGACCTGCCCGCGCTGCTGCGCTCGGTTGAGGAGGGCGTGGAGGGCGAGCACCACCGCCTCGATGCCGTGCGCGGCTATGTCCTGGCCCGTGGCTGCCGCCAGGCGCGCGCGCTCGCGTACCTTGGCGAGACCGACGCCGCTCCTTGCGGCATCTGCGACCTCTGTGTGGGGGAACCACCCATCGATCAGAGTGAGCTCCGCCCCCAGGACTGGCGCGCCACCTTCAACCCCTCTACCGTGCGCGACATGGCCCAGTTGAGCAAAGACGGTCCCGACCCGGTTGGCATCGCCCGCGCGCTCTGCCAGGTGCTCACGCCACGCTCACGCCCCTACCGACGCCACCCTGCCTGGGGCCGGCTGGAGCGCGCCCCCTATCCGGAAGTGCTGGCCGCCGTGCGCGACGCGCTGGGCTAACCTGCGCCGATCAGCTTCGCCACCTGTCGCGGGGTGTTGGTCGTGAAGTAATCCACGCCCGTCTCAAGCAGGCGCGGGAGGTGCGCTTCCGCATCGGCGTTGCCCGCGTCCACGGTCCAGGAGTCCAGCCGCACGCCGGCACTGTGCAGCGCGTCCGCCCAGCGAAAGCCGTCCGCCAGCGATTGCATGATCAAGTGGTGGTTGAGGTAGAAGGTGCTGGCGCCGGGCACCAGCGTCAACAGCGCCGCGCAGCGGTCCGCCAGATACTCGGCGGCGCTCCAGCCGCTGCCTTGGGCGAGCGACTGCGCCAGCGGGTGGTCGTCCCAGTATCCATAGGACCCCATGCGGTACGGCGGATTGGTGCGCTGCGCGCCCGCCGGCTCGTCGCGGCCTGGGCGCCGGTAGTCGATGTGACGGTGTGGGTCCAGGCCTAAGTCCAGCCACGGGGCGAGGCCGCGCAGCCGGCGCAGCTGCCAGTCCGCCTGGGAGCTCACGATCGCTCGCTCGCCCAGCGGCTGCAGCAGCGCCGCCAGCCGTGCCAGCGGCTCGTCGCCGGCGAACGGCACCACGTCCTTGTAGTCCACCTGCAGCCGCGCGCTGCCGGGATACTCCCGAAACAGCGCCACCACCTGGCTCAGCCGCGGCACCGGAACGTCGGTGGGAGCGCCGCGCACGGCGAAGCGCAGCTCGGTCGCCTCGGCGAGACTGCACGCGCGTACCGGGCCGTGGCCCGTCGTCTCGCGCTCCAGCAGCGAGTCGTGGACCAGCAGGTAGTCACCGTCTGCCAGTGCGGTCACGTCTATTTCGACGAAGGCCGCACCCGCTGCCAGGCACGCCCGAATGGCGTCGAGCGAGTTCGGCAGGCGCACGGCGCCCGGCGCGTCACCGTCCAACGCCGCCATGTGATGGACCACCGTGGGAGGCCGCAGCGGTGTGAGCGGCGCTCGCGCCCGGCCGCGCGTGACACCGGCTGCTCCTACCATCAGCCTTGCTCGGACCGTGCGGCCGGCGCTTCTGAGGGCGCCGAGCGCAGTGAGATCCACATTGTGGCGGACCACGACTCGCCGGGCTCCAGCACCACCAGGCCGTTGTGCGGGACGCCGTGCGCGGCCAGGTTGAAGACGTTGGACGGGCAGGTCCATGGCTCGAAGCACAGCTCCGAGCGGCCCGGCGGCGACCAGAGCACCACGTTCGGGAACTCCCGCGACGCCCGCATCACCGTCTCCAGTCCATTCGTCGGGTCACGCACGAAGGCTTCCGCCGCACCGGCGGACTCGCCAGCAGCGCCAGCAGCGCCAGCAGCGCCACCGGCACCATGGGCGTCCGCCACAGGCGCCAGGTCATTGAACATGCCGTTGAAGGTCTTCTCTACGAACGGCCGCGGTGCGCGCAGGTCAAGCTCCGGTGGCACCGGCACCTTGGCCTCATCCGGTGACGGCATCGGCCCCGTGCCGTTCATCGCGGCGCGGATCGCCTGCGCGTTATAGCGGTTCGCGGCGGGGATGCACACCAGGCACTCCGCAGCGGAGCCGCGCTCGCCGAGCGGCAGCTTGAAGAACGGGTGTGCCCCGAACCCGAACGGCAGCCGGCCGGGACCGGGGTTGCTTGCCCGGAAGTGCAGGCGCAGGCCGGCGGCGTCCAGCCGGTAGGTGGCCTCCACGCCAAAGGGGAAAGGGAAGCCTTCCATCGTCTCCGGATGCTCCCATGAGTTCAGGCGGCTGGTGACGGTTGCGCCGTGGTCGTCCGCCTCGCGAGAGACGACCTTCCAGGGCAGATCCATCACGAAGCCGTGGTAGTCACGGCGCGCGCCCGGAGTCTCGTGCCCCTCCGAGATGATCGGCTGTTCCGGCCGCCCCAGCCGGTACTGCTTGCCTTCGAAGCGGTACTCACCCTTGGGGATCACGCCGGGGAACGGGAAGAGCAGCGGGATGCCCCACCACGAGGGCCGCCGCCGGATCTCGTCGAGCTGTGGCGGGTCCTGGATCACCGTCACCGGCTCCCCGGCGCGCGTGGCATCGCTGCCGGCCGGCGCCGGCAGCGTCAGCGAGAAGCAGTTGTTCCCGCAGCCCGGCCACAGCTGCGCCACCGCGCCGCCGGCCGTGTCCCGCAGCACCACCAGCGCCTCCCCCTCGCGAGAGGTGTCTTCCACCACGTAACGACTCATTCGTCTCTCCTCCCTCCCGATGGGTGCGTGCGGCGCCACCGTGCGTCGTCAGCCAAGCGAGGACCAGCGGTGGACCGGCGCGCAGCCGCTACACCTCCGGCGTGTTCCAGCCCTTGAGCGAGCGATACCAGATGTTGCGGAAGCGCACCGGGTTCTTGTGGTCCTGCAGCCTGAGCGGCCCGGTTGGCGGGTGCGCCACCCAGTCGGCCACCTTGCGGTGCGTCGTGGGGCCAATCAGCTCACGGTGGTACTGCACCACCACCCCGTTCAGGATCACCGTCGCGTAGGCCGGCGAAACCAGCCGGTCGCCCTCGAAGCGCGGCGCGATCCAGATGATGTCGTAGCTCTGCCACTCGCCCGGCCGCCGCGCCGGGTTGACCAAGGGCGGGTACTCGCCGTAGATCGCGCCTGCGGTGCCGTCGGCGTAGGTCGGGTTCTGGTAGCAGTCCAGCACCTGGAACTCGTAGCGGCCCATCAAGAAGACGCCGCTGTTGCCGCGTCCCTGGCTGTGGCCCACCACCTCGGTTGGCGTGGCCCACTCCACGTGCAGCTGGCAATCGCCGAACTCTTCCTTGGTCTGGATGTCGCCGGTGCCGGGCGCCACTTCGGCGTAGCCGTTCTCCACCTTCCATTGCGCCGGCCCGCCGCCCTTTACGCTGGTCCAGCCGGAGAGACTTGTGCCGTCGAAGAGCACCACTGCGTCCGACGGCGGCGTGCCCGCCCGCTCCGGGCTGCTCTCGGTCCCCGGCGTCACCACGCGCGGCTGAGGCCGCGCCGAGTCGTGCACCTTCCACGTCTGCCGCGGGATCGGCGGCGTGTCATCGTATCCCACCTTCGGCTGTCCCTGTGCCCCTTCGGCGCTCTGGGTCTGTGTCATGGCGTGTCCCTTCCTCCCGCTGCCTTGCTGCTGCCTCGCTGGCGCCTTGCTGAGGCGCTGCTCAGACGTTGCTGCTGCCCCGGATGTCCGTATGGCAGCATGACGTTTAACACACTGACGGGGAGCGATGATGCGGCTGGACGGCAAGGTGGTCTTTATCACCGGCGGCGGGAGCGGCGTTGGCGCCGCCTCCGCGCGCCGGATGGCGGCAGAAGGCGCGCGTGTGGCGATCTGCGGGCGCACCGAAGAACGGCTTCAGGAGGTAGCATCGGAGATCGAGCGCGCGGGTGGCCAGGCGTTGGCGCTGCGCTGTGACGTCGCGGTGCGCGAGGACGTGGATCGCGCCGTGGCGCAGGCAGTAGAGCGCTTTGGCCGCCTGGACGTGCTGGTGGCCAACGCTGCCGTCCAGCTGCACGGCAAGGACAAGCCGGTCCACGAGCTCGAAGACGACGCCATCTGGGACCAGACCCAGGACATCAACGTGCGCGGCGCCTTCTACACCTGCCGGGCCGGCATCCGCCGCCTGCTCGACCAGGGCCAGGGTGGCTCGGTCATCGTGGTCAGCTCCATCACGGCCGTCGTGGCCGGCGCGCCGCAGAACCCCGCCTACACCGCCAGCAAGGGCGCGCTCGTCTCGTTCGGCCGCGCCCTGGCCGTCCAGTACGCGCGGGACAACATCCGCTGCAACGTCGTCTGCCCCGGCGCGCTGGAACACCCGCCCGACGACGAGCTGCTCGGCGACACCGGCATGGCCGCGCGCGAGACGCGCGTCCTGCCCAACGTGCCCATGGGGCGCATGGGCCGCTTCGACGAGATCGCCCCCATGATCGCCTTCCTCGCGTCTGAGGACGCCAGCTACTGCACCGGCGGCGTCTACCTCGTCGACGGCGGCTTCACCGCCCGCTGACCCCGCCAGGGGCCGGCGGCGGGTGCGTCTCTTCAGTGGAGCGAGCGGTTACGGGACCGTTGCCGTCAGCCGCTGCACCACCTCGTCCAGACCCAGCGTCTCCTGCTGGCCAGACTCAAGGTCTTTCAGCGCCACCTGCTGGGCCGCCGCTTCGCTTTCGCCGACCAGGAGTGCATAACGCGCGCCCAGCTTGCCGGCGGCGCCTAGCTGCTTGCCGGCGCCGCCGTCCGGGTCGGTGGCCATTGCCACGCTCACACCCGCTGCGCGCAGCCTGGCCGCTACGTCCCCTGCCCAGCGCAGCTGTGCTCTGCCCAGCGCGATAGCAACCGCCGCCGGCGCCGCCCGCATGCCGCTAAACGCGCCCACCGCCTCTAGCGCCTCGATCACGCGCTCCAGGCCGAACGAAAAGCCCACCGCCGGCACATCGCGTCCGGTGAAGCGCCGGATCAGGGCGTCGTAGCGCCCGCCGCCGCCTATGGAGCCGGCGGTGTAGTCGGGAGAGCGCACTTCCAGGATCGTGCTGGTGTAGTACTCCAGTCCGCGCGCCAGTGTCGGCTCAAACTGCAGCACCCCCTCTGGCATCCCGAAGTCCTCCGCCATCGCCAGCACGTCCTTCAGGCGTGCCGGCGGCTCCGCCGATTGCAGCCGCGAGAGCAGGTCGGTCGCCGCGGCTTCCTCGCGCCCCCGCTCAACCAGCTCCCGGATCACCCCCTCCGCCCCGATCTTGTCCAGCTTGTCGATCGAGATGACCTCTTCTTTGCTGATGCCCAGGTCGTCGAATAGAGTGCGGTCGTTCACCAGTACCTGCACGCGGGGGAAGCCGATGGCGCGGTAGCCCTCGGCGGCGATCACCAGCGTCTCCGCGTCCACCACCGGGCTGGCGGCGCCGGCCACGTCCACGTCGCATTGCGTGAACTCGCGCTCGCGCCCCCGGCCGGTATTCTCGCCGCGCCACACGCGCTGGAACTGGTAGCGCCGGAACGGCCGCGCCAGCTTCTCGCCGTACTGCGCCACCACCCGCGCGAAGGGCACCGTCTGGTCGTAGCGCAGCGCCACGTCTCTCCCGCCGTTGTCGGTGAAACGGTAGATCAGCTTCTCCGCCTCCGCGCCGTAGCGCCCCAGCAGCACGTCCGCGTACTCCAGCGTGGGCGTCTCCAGCGGCTGGTAGCCCCACCGCTCGAAGACGTGGCGCAGGCGCTCCTGCACCACCTGGCGCCGCAGCGCCTGCTCCGGCAGGTAGTCATTGAACCCCTTCAGCGTTCTGGGTTGGATGCGCTGCTCTTTTTCTGCCATGACGTGGGTAGGATTCTAGTGGTAGACAGAGCGGTGAGACTCGTCGTCGTCGAAAGCCCTAAGAAAGCGCGCACCATTAGGGGCTTCCTGGGCGCTGGGTACCAGGTGGTCGCCTCTATGGGTCACGTGCGTGACCTGCCGCCCAAGGCGCTCGGCGTGGACGTGGCCGGCGATTTCGCCCCCGAATACGTTGTGCTGCCGCGCGCCCAGTCCACGCTCACTTCCTTGCGCAAGGCAGCCAGCGGCGCCGAGGCGGTGCTGCTGGCGACCGACCCCGACCGCGAGGGCGAAGCGATCGCGTGGCACCTGGCGCAGGCGCTGCGCCTGCCCAAGAGCCGCTACCGCCGCATCACCTTCCACGAGATCAGCCGGCGCGCCATTCAGGAGGCGCTCGCCCATCCCCGCGACCTCGACCCGCACCTCATCGACGCCCAACAGGCCCGCCGCGTGCTCGACCGTCTGGTGGGCTACCAGCTCAGCCCCTTGCTCTGGCGCAAGGTCCAGCGCGGCACGTCCGCCGGCCGCGTCCAGTCGGTCGCCGTCCGCCTGGTGGTCGATCGCGAGCGCGAGATCCTTGCCTTCGTCCCGCAGGAATACTGGACCATCGACGTCCGCCTCTCGACGGAGCCGGATGCCGGAGAGGACGAGTGCTTCCTCGCCCGCCTCCAGGAGGTCGATGGCAAGAAAGCCGAAGTGCCCAACGCCGAGACCGCCGAAAGGCTCAAGGCGCAGTTGGAAGAGGCCGCCTACCGCGTGCGGGAGGTGGTCCAGAAGACCGTCAGCCGCAACCCGTTCCCGCCATTCACCACCAGTACGCTCCAGCAGGCCGCCGGCAACCGGCTTCGCTTCCCCTCAAAGAAAACCATGACCTTGGCCCAGGAGCTGTACGAGGCCGGTCTCATCACCTACATGCGCACCGACAGCGTCGCCATCTCATCCGCCGCCATCGCCCAGGTGCGCCGCCAGGTGGAAGCCGAGTTCGGCGCCGACTACCTGCCGCCTTCGCCACGCCGCTACGCCACCCGCGCCAAGAACGCCCAGGAGGCCCACGAGGCCATCCGCCCCGTAGACCCCGCTAAGACCCCCGCCGCGCTGCGCTCCTCCCTCTCACCCGACGAGTGGCGCGTCTACGAGTTGATCTGGAAGCGCACCCTCGCCAGCCAGATGGCCCCTGCCCGCTACCACCAGCGCACCGCCTTTGTCGATGGCGTATGGGCCGGCGAGCAAGTACGCCGCTTCCTGCTCCGCGCCACCGCCTCCACCCTCGTCTTTCCAGGCTGGCTCAAGGTCTACGGCGAAGACGGCGGCGCCGGCGAGCGCAACGAGGACGATGCACCCAACGACGCGCTGCCCGACCTCGACGCGGGCCAGGTCCTCTACGAGGAGGAAGTGCTGCCGGCCCAGCACTTCACGCAGCCGCCCCGCCGTTTCACCGAGCCCGCCCTCGTCAAGGCGCTCGAGGACGCCGGTGTCGGCCGCCCTTCCACCTACGCCGCCGTCGTCTCCACAATCCAGGACCGTGGCTACGTGCGCCTGGAGCAGCGCCACTTTCTGCCCACCGAGCTCGGCTTCGCAGCCAGCGACTTCCTGGTGACTCACTTCCCGGACATCGTGGACCTCCCCTTCACCGCCGGCATGGAGGACTCCCTAGACGAGATCGCCGGCGGCCGCCTGGGCTGGACCGAGATGCTGCGCACCTTCTACGGCCCCTTCTCCCAGACCGTCTCCAAAGCCGCCGGCGCCCCGGTGAGCGCGCTCAAGCAGACTGAGCCGCCTGGCTCCTCTACTGGGTTGCCCCCTCTATCCCCATCCCTTTCTCCCCTTGTGGGAGAAAGGGGGTCCGCAGGCCGGACGACGAGCCGGACGGCGGGACGATCTCGTACTGCGAAGGCCGCGATTTCCGGTACAGCAGCGCCGCGCCGCCGGACTCCCCGTCCCCCCTCTGTGGGGGAGGGGGCCGGGGGGAGAGGGGATGCCGGCCCCTGTCCCCAATGCGGCAAGCCGCTCGTCGAGCGCACGAGTCAGTACGGGCCGTTTTTCGGCTGCTCCGGCTTCCCCGCGTGCCGCTACGTCCTGCGCACCGGCGCGGGCGCCACAAGCGAGACCCGGCCCGTCGCCCGCGCGCAACGTCGCCGGGCGCCTGCTGCCGCGACTGCTGCCGGTCTTGACCTCGGCACTAAGCGCGTCGTGCGCTCCCGCAACACGCCGCGGCCCGCGCCGGCCAAGCGGGCTACCGCGGCCAAGCGATCTAGCCCGACCAGGCGTTCTTCACCATCCCTGCGTTCGGATGCAGCCTGGGCCGACGCGCCGGCCGTTCACGACTCAGGCCTCTCCGAGTCCGAGCTCCCTTTCTGACATGTACACCATCGGCACCGCCGGGCACGTCGACCACGGCAAGTCCACGCTCATCGAGGCGCTGACCGGCATCGATCCCGACCGGCTGCGCGAGGAGAAAGAGCGCGGCATGACGATCGACCTCGGCTTCGCCTGGCTCACGCTCCGCAGCGGGCGCGAGATCAGCATCGTCGACGTGCCCGGCCACGAGCGCTTCATCAAGAACATGCTGGCCGGCGTTGGCGGCATCGACGCCGCCCTGCTCGTGGTCGCCGCCGACGAGGGCATCATGCCCCAGACGCGCGAGCATCTGGCCATCCTCAACCTGCTCGGCATCCGCACCGGACTCGTCGCGCTGACCAAGAAAGACCTGGTGGACGAAGAGTGGCTCGCCCTGGTCCAAGATGAGATTACGGCGGCGCTGAAGGGCACCACGTTGCAGGGCGCTCAGGTGATCCCCGTCTCCGCGCTGGCGCGCGACGGCCTGGACACGCTGCTGGGCACGCTGGACACGCTGCTGACCGACACCCCCGCCCGGCGCGACGTGGGCCGCCCGCGCCTGCCCATCGACCGCGTCTTCTCTCTGGGTGGCTTCGGCACCGTCGTCACCGGCACACTGTTGGACGGCGCCTTGACTCTGGGCATGGAGCTGGAGGTGCTGCCCCGCGGCCTCAAGACGCGCGCGCGGGGGCTCCAGTCACACCGTTCCAAGATCGAAGAAGCGCTGCCCGGCCGTCGCGTGGCGGTGAACCTGGGCGGGCTTGCCACCGAAGACCTGGCGCGTGGCGACGTGGTCACTGTCCCCGGCGCGCTGCGCCCCACCAGCGCGATTGACGTACGCTTGCGCCTGCTGCCCGACGCGCCCAAACCGCTCTCCAATGCCGCCAGCATCGGCTTTCACAGCGGCACCGCCGAGGCGGTCGGCAAGGTCACGCTGCTTGAGGGAGACGCCCTGCAGCCCGGCGCTGAGACGTGGGCCCAGGTCCGCCTGCGCACCCCCATTGCGGTGGCGAAGAACGACCTCTTCATCATCCGCCAGCTCTCCCCCGGCATTACCCTCGGCGGCGGCCAGGTGGTGGATCCCGCCCCCGCACGGCGCCACCGTCGCCGGCAGGCCTCCGTCATCGCCGCCCTGGAGCTGCTGGCGCGCGGCACGCCGGAAGAGATCATGCTCCAGACCGTCGAGCTCAAGGAGCCCTCAGAGCCGGCGGCCATCGTCCAGGCCAGCGGCCTCGATACCACCCAGGCCAAGGCCGCGCTTGAGACGCTGGAACGTGACGCCCAGATCATCCGCCTTGGTCCTGCGCTGCTCTCCGCCTCCGGCTGGCGCCGCCTGGAAACGCGTTTCGCCGAGGCGCTGGCCGCCTACCACCGCCAGTTCCCGCTGCGCACCGGCATGCCCCGTGAGGAGCTGCGCAACCGCGCCGGCCTCACCCCCCGCTTGTTCAACGAATCGCTCGCCCGCCTCGCCGCCGCCGGCCAGCTGGCCGAGCACGCCGCCACCGTGCGCCTCGCCTCGCACCAGGTCACCCTCTCGCCGGCACAGGAGCGCCTGGCGGCGCGCGTGCTGGAGCGCCTGGCCGCCACGCCGCTGGCGCCGCCCACCCTCCCTGAGCTGCGCCAAGAGCTCGCCGCGCCGGCTCAATCGGGCGCAAACGGCTCGGCAGGGGCCGCAGGTCAGGGAGGCGCTTCCCTGGACGATGACCTACTCGGCGCCCTCATCCTGCAGGGCAAGGTGGTGCGCCTGGGAGACGACCTTGCCTTCGCCGCCTCGGCGTACAATGGCATGGTCGAGCAGCTGGTCGCGCACCTCAAGGCGCACGGCAAGGTCACCGTCGCCGAGGCGCGCGACCTCTTCGGCACCAGCCGCCGCTACGTCCTGCCTCTCCTGGAACACCTCGACCAACAGCGTGTCACCCGCCGCCAAGGCGATGAGCGCGTCCTCGCCGCCCCTCGCTAGTCTGTCACCAGCACTCTCGCTTGTCTCACCGTTGCCATTCATGCCCAAGCTCCCATCGCTGCGCCGCCCGCGCCCCGCCGCCGAAACGGCCGAGCCGCCGGTCACCATCCGCCGCCGCCGTTCCGCGCCGCTTTTAGGGCCTGCCGGCGTCGCCGCCCCCGCTGCTTCTGCTGCGGCACCGCGAACCGCCCGGCCCGCGGCGCCCATTGGTATCGCCCCCGCAGCCCTACGGTCGGTACGCTCCGCCTCGACAATCACGGCGGTCGGTCGCTCCGCCGTTGCGCCTGTCACGGGTGTGGACGCTCAACCTGCCGCTCAGACGGGCAGCCTGCCACTGTGGAACACACGCACGCAGGTGCTGGCAGCGTTCGTCTGCTGGTGCAGTCTCGCGGGCATCATCTACGCGCTCAGCCCGGATGATTCCGCAGCACGCGTAGGCTTCTTCACGGCGCTCTTCGGCGCGCTCTTCTTCACACTGGTGCCGGTCATCCGCACCGTCTGGCTCCAGTTCTCGCGGTCACGGCTCTACCAGCAGGCGGTGGGCAGGCACTCCACCCGCCAGGCGCTGGAGATCGCCCTGCTGATCACCCTCAACGCTGCGCTCCAGATGCAGCGTGCCTGGAACCCGCTCACCGCCCTCCTTTTGCTGAGCGTGTTCGTCATCGTCGAGCTCGTCGCGCTCTCGCGCCGCTAGCGTGGACGACTACGCGCCGCACGCGCGCTTCTACGACCTGGAGCACGCCGACTACCAGGACGACCTCGCGCTCTACGCCGGCTTTGCCGAAGTGGCGCGCCACCTGCCACACCCGCGCAATCGCCGCGACGTGCTGGAGCTGGCCTGTGGCAGCGGTCGCATCCTGCTGCCCCTCGCGGCCATGGGCGTGTCTGTCACCGGGTTGGACACTTCCCCCGCCATGCTCGCGCTCGCGCGCCAGAAAGCCGCGGATGCCGGCAACGCTGCGCTCACGCGCCGCGTGCACCTGATCGAGGGCGACATGCGCGACTTCCACCTCGGCCGGACCTTCGGTCTCGTGATCGTCGGCTTGAACTCGCTGATGCACCTCCAAACCCAAGAAGAGCAGCTCGCCACCCTCCGCGCCGCCGCCCGCCACCTGGACCCCGATGGCCGGCTGGTGGTGGACCTCTTCAACCCCGAGGTTGCCCTACCTGACCAGCACCAGGAAGGTCAGCTCTTCCTCCACTGCCTCAAGACCCTGCCGGACGGCGCCCATCTGCTCCACTACCAGTCCCCCCGCGTGGACCGCGCGGCCCAGCTGATCCACATGGCCAACTACTACGACGAGATCCTCGCGGACGCCACCGTCAAGCGCCACCTGGCCCCGTTCACGCTCCGCTACGTCACGCGCGGCGAGCTCCAGGCGATGGCCGCCGCCGCCGGCCTCACGCTCGCCGCGCTGTACGGCACCTACGAGCTCGATCCCTATGAAGCGGACAGCCCCCGCCTGCTCGCCGTCCTTGAGCGACCGGACTAGCGTGTGCGGCATGAATTAGGATTTGGAAGTGACCGCTTTCGCCGATCCCGCCGCTGCGCCCTCCGACGCCTCCGTCTCCGCCAGCCTCACGACTGGTGTGTCCCAGGGTGTAGACCGCCGGCTCGCGCCGCGGCCGTACCGCATCTTGATGTTCATGGGCTACTACCTGCCCAACCCAAGCGGCTACACCATCTACGCGCAGCGCCTCGCCGAGGGGCTGGTGCGCCGCGGCCACCACGTCACGGTGCTCGCCTCACACTACATCAAAGAGCAGCCGTACGAGGAGACAATCAACGGCGTGCGTGTCGTACGCAGCCCCGTGCTGTTCCGCTTCCGCAAGGGGGCCGTGATGCCGCTCTTCTGGCGCGACATCCGGCGGC
>CADCTC010000061.1 GCA_902805635.1 uncultured Chloroflexota bacterium | reverse complement strand
GCCCAACTCGAAGCCGCCGCCGAGCGCCTGGCACAGCAGCCTGAGTCCCCCTCCACCGCGGGTCAGCGCCAGTGGAACGTGCGCACGCTGCGCCGCGCCCGGCGCGCGCTGGAGGCACTGGAGGGCGGCGAGCCGCTGCCGCCCATAACCGGCGACGTGGCCGCCCTGCGCATCGGCGACGCCGCGCTCGCCACTAACCCTAGCGAACTCTTCTGCGAGATCGGCATGGCTATCAAGCAGGCATCCCCTTTCCCCTACACCGCCGTCGCCGGCTACACCGACGGCACCGTCGGATACATCCCCACCCGCGCCGCCTACCCGGAGGGCGGCTATGAAGTCGACCGCGCCTGCCGCGTCAACCCCGAAGCCGGCGAGATGGTGCAGGAAACCAGCCTCTCCCTCCTCCGCTCACTGCGCTAACTGCACTGGGTAGAGCGATTCGCCACTTGCCACAATGCTCTGCCAGCGAATCGCCCCTCTCCTGTGGGAGGGGCGGGGGCCCATGCAGTGCATGGGCAGCAGGGGTGAGGTCTTTCATGCCAAATATCATCGTCGTCGTCAACGATAGTCTGCGCCCCGACCAGCTCGGCTGCTACCAGCCCAGCGCGCCTAATCCTCTGGGCACGCGCATCGAAACTCCCAATCTCGATACCTTCGCCCGCGAGTGCGCGCTCTTCGAGAACGCCTACTCCGAAGGGCTGCCCACCATGCCAACGCGCACGTCGTGGCTCACCGGTCGCTTCACCTTTCCGTTCCGCGGCTGGCAGCGCCTGGAAGACGCCGACGTCACACTCCCGGAGTGGCTCTGGGCGCGTGGCTTTGCCTCCGCACTCGTCACCGATGTCTATCACCTGCACAAGCCGGGCATCAATCTCATGCGCGGTTTCGACCACGTCCAGTTCATCCGCGGACAGGAGTCGGACCTCTACCGCTACCGACCCGACTACCCCGACGACGTCTCCGACACCGCCATCGACAAGCACTTCAAGCCGCGCGGCGACGAGTCCGATGCCACCTGGCGCCCCAAGAACGCCCAGTACCTGCGCAACATGGCCGCCCGGCAGGGTGAGGCCGACTACACGCTGGCTCAGACTGTCACCGCGGGTGTGGATTGGCTGGAGCGCCAAGTCTCCCGCGGCCGGCGCGACGGCCTCTTCCTCTGGCTGGACTGTTTCGATCCCCATGAGCCCTGGGACGCCCCCGATGAGATCAACCGCCGCTTCGTCGATACCGGTTACCTCGCCCGCGGTGGTCTCGACCTGATCGACGCCAGCGGCGGCCCGGTGGAGGGCTACCTTACTCCCGACGAGCTCCAGCACCTGGCGAATCGATACGCGGCTGAGGTCTGCTTCATGGACCGCTGGCTCGGCCGCTTCTTCGAGAGCGTGCGTCAGTTGGGCCTGATGGACAACACGCTGCTGGTATGGACCTCCGATCATGGCCACCCCTTCGGCGACCACGGCGTGATTAAGAAGACCCCCGCGGCTCCGTGGGAAGAGCTGGCGCACGTCCCGCTGCTGGTCCGCCACCCTGACCGCCGCGGCGCCGGCCGGCGCTTCCGGTCCTTCACTCAGCCGCCCGACCTGTTCCCCACCGTCCTGGAGATCGCCGGCCTGCCCGCTCCGGAGGCGCCGTGGGGCTTCGCGTCGCGCCGCTGGGATGTTTCCGCCGGTGTCAGCGCCGCTCCGGGAGAGCCCGGGCTGCTCCACGGCCGCAGTCTGCTCCCGCTGCTGGATGGCCGCGAGTCCGATTCAGGCGATGCCGCGCAGCCCGCCATACGCGGCGCCGCCTATTCCGGCCTGCATCGCCAGATGTGGTCCGTCCGCACGCATGACTGGTCGTACCTGCACTCCCTCGGCGGCCGGCGCTCCGGACTGCCTCCGTCCGGACACGCCCTCTTCGACCGCCGCACCGACCTCCGCGAGCAGCACGACGTCTCCGACCTCCACCCCGACGTCGCCGACCGCCTCGAGCTCCAGCTGCGCCGCTTCGTCGCCGGCCTCTGGTAGCTCGGCGCCGCTCGGCAAGCGGCCGTAGGGCAAGGGCTTGTCCCTTGCCGTGCGGCGCTACATGTACCGCCGCCGTTCCAGATATCTCCACTGGACACGGCAGTACGTCCGTCATACACTGGGCACTGCACCCCGCTCAGGGGCAAGGAGGGACACTGTGCGCAGAGGCATTTCCACACACGCCGTACACGCCGTACATGCCGTCACTCGCCGCTCGTTCGTCGCCACGAGCGCCGCGCTGCTGGGCGGCGCCGCCGCGGCCGCCTGTGGCGCCGGCGGCGCCGCGGGAGGGGACGCCAAGCCGGCCGCCGAGCTGCCGCCCGCCAAGATCGGCTTCTGGCACTGGGGTACGCTGGGCGCCGACAACTACATGCCGACCTTCCAGGAAGTGTCGGACAAGTTCATGGCGACCAACCCCAAGCTCAAGGTCGAGAACCAGATGCCCAGCGACTACGACAACAAGCTCGTGGTTGCGCTGGCGTCCGACACCGCCCCAGACGTGTTCCTGCAGCGCGGCCCGCAGGCCCGCCAGTGGTTCAATGCCGGCACCACCCGCGATGTGCAGGCATTCATCAGCAAGGACAAGAACGCCGCCAACGAGCTGAAGAGCGTCATTAAGATCTTCACCGACTACTACACCGTCAACGGCAAGCTGATCGGCGTGCCCTGGAACTACTCCACCATCGCCACGGTGTTCAACGTGGACCACCTCAAGGAGACCGGGCTGACTGCGCCGGCGCAGCTGGGCGACCGCTGGGATTGGAACATGGCGCTGGAGTACGCCCAGAAGATGACCAAGAAGTCCGCCAACCCGGCGCGCTGGGGCATCTTCTCCGAGTCCACCGGCGAGACGGGCTGGTTCAACTGGGTGGCCGCCAACGGCGGGCAGTTCTTCGACCAGAACGGCAAGGCAGTCACCAACACCCCCGCCGCGATCGAGGCGACGCAGTGGCTGGTGGACCTGATCCACAAGCACCAGCTCTCCCCCACGCGGCAGGAGGTGGGCACCATCGCGTCTTCCAACCAGAAGATCGTCGGCATGCAGCAGGGGCGGCTGTCTATCACGTTCAACGGTGACTGGAACTTCAAGCCGCTGTCCGAGGGCGGCACCGGCCTCAACTGGGACGTGAGCTACATCCCACGCTCGCCGCGCACCAAGAAGACCGCCAGCATCGGTAACCTGCGCGGGCTGGTGGTGTCGCAGGCTACCAAGGTGCCGGAGCAGGCGTGGGCCTTCGTCGCCTCCACACTGCACCGCGAGATCCAGGAGCTGATCCCACCCAAGCTGCAGGAGGTGCCGGCGCGCGAGGACGTGGCGCTGGCGCTCTACGCCGACCCCGCCAAGGCGGGCCCGCCCGCCAACCGCAAGGCCCTGGCGGACGCCATCAAGGCGGTGACGCCGCTGCCCGCCCACGACCACGCGCCGCGCGCCGAGTGGAACCCCGTCATCGACAAGTGGCGCAACGACATGTGGGACAACAAGGTGACGGTGCAGGAGGGCATGCGCCAGCTGCAGGATGAGCTCCAGCGGCTCATCGACCAGTACAAGAAGTAGGGAGGGCGCGGCAAGCCGCCTTCCCAAAGGAAGCCCCTCACATAGCGGGCGGGGCGCAAAGGCCCCGCCCGTTGTGTGAGCCGTCAGCTCAGTCCCGCGATCACCTCCCGCAGCTGCTTCGCCACGCCTGTCGGGATTACGTCGCCGTGCGCCACGCACAGCGTCTCCACGTCCAGGTCCGCGATCTTCTCCCGCAGGGAGCCATGCGCCCGCGATAGGTCCGCCGTGTACTGCGCCACCGGCCCCGTCAGGCTGCCGCGGTTGATCAGCGCGTCGCCCGTGAACAGGACCTTGCGCTCCGGCAGGTAGAAGCACAGGTGCCCCGTCGTGTGCCCCGGCACGCCGATCGCCCGCAGCCCCTCGAACACCGGCACCACGTCTCCGTCAGCCAGCGGCTCGATCCGCGCCGGCGCCCCCTCTTGGCCGGCCAGCGCCGCCGCTTCGTCCGCGTGCGCGTAGACCGTCGCCCCCGTCGCCCTAACCAGCGCCGGCATGGCCCCCGCGTGGTCGCCGTGCCGGTGCGTCAGCACTATCCGCTTCACCTGCTCCGGCTTGCGCCCCGTGCGCGCCAGGTACGCCAGCACCGTCTCCGCCTCGTTGGGAAGCCCCGCGTCGATCAGCGTGATCTCCCCGCCGTCATCCAATACGTAGATGTGCGCCGGCGACGTCTCGTCGACGTATTCGATCCCATCCTGCACGTTCATCCCTGGTTCTCCATGTCCATTGTGTGATTGTCCCTACCGACAACGCTTGACTGGTGCTACGTTAGCGAAAGAGGTCTGTGGTATGCCTACTCCCCGCCGTCCCTTCCACTTCTGGCGTTCTGCCATGAGTGCCTTCCTGCTTGCCACCGTCGCTCTCACCGGGAGCGCGGGCCATGTGGTGGCTTCGCCGCCGCGCCAGGCCGCTGAGCCTCTGGCCTGGGTACACCTGGGTCCAAGTGGTCCTCTGCGCGTGCGTCACCTGGCCGTGGCGCCCGCCTGGCCCGAAGATCCCTTCATCCTCGCCGCACGCGAGAACGATCTGGTACGTTCACTTGACGCCGGGCGCACATGGGAGCGGTTCGAGCTGCCCGCGCCCAACCTCACGAGTCTGACCGTGGCTCCGACCGCGGACTCGACCATGTCCGGGGCTGGACGGCGCATCGCGTTCGCCTCGACTCGCGAGTCGCTATACCGCTCTCCTGACGGCGGCGCGACCTGGCAGCCCGTGCCCTCGTTTCCTCCCACCGTTAGCAGTCGCATCGCGATCTCACCAGCCTTTGGCAGCGATAGCCTGGCATTCGCCATGGCCGGCGCGCGCCTGCTGCGCACGCGGGATGCCGGCCTTACCTGGGAAGAGCAGGACCTCGGCGGGCAGCGCGTGCAGGACCTTGTGCTCTCTCCCCATTTTGCAACCGATAGGACCTCCTTCCTGGCCGTTATCACGGGACCGTTCAATTCCCTCAACGATGACTCACACTACTGGCCGGTGTCGGCGGGCCGCGATCCCCAGGACCACATCGAGAGCCGCGGCGTGCTCGTCTCAACCGACGGCGGCGAGTCTTGGAACGAGGCGACTGTTGGGCTAGGGGTCGCGGGTGCCCCGTTCCGCCACGTGCGCGCGCTGACCATATCGCCCACGTTCGCACAGGACGGCACGCTGTTCGCGTTCGCCTGGGGACCGCGCGAGATGCGCCCCTACATGGGCGGCCAGGCCCGCATGGCCGCGACCGCCCTCTTCAAGAGCACCGATCGCGGCGCGTCCTGGCAGCCCGCGTTCGTCCATCCTTCCTTCCAGATCCGGCGCAACATTGGGTTGGCCTTCTCGCCGGCATTCGCTGCCGATGGCGTGGTGCTGATGACCAATGCTTCGTCAGCCTTGTCACCCGCCTCGGCCAGCTGCACTGTGAGCCGCAGCGCCGACTGGGGCGCTACGTGGACCGCGGTGATTCCCGGCGGCAGCTACGAGGGCTGCGGCCCCGTGTATCTCGCCGGAGTCCAGGGATCGCTCGTGGCTGCCGTCCAGAAGGGACCAGGACCTAGCTGGTACTTTTCGGCGGATGCAGGAGCCACCTGGGACTCCCGACCACCTCGTGGCGGGATAGGACCGATAGTACCGAGCCGGGGCGCCTTCGTAATCGGCGTCGAGGCAGGCGGAGTGTACGCGCTCGGTCCCAACCTCACAACCACGTCCGGGTCGCTCCCGTGTGCCACCCCGCTCCAATTCGGCTTTGGCCGTCTCTGGCAGACCGAGACGTGGGTGCGCAGCCGGCTCGGCTGCCCGCTGGAAGCCGAGCGTCCCGTGCGCGTCCGCGAGGGGCAGCGCGACACCGGCCCGGGATCGGCCCCCGCTGTGGAGCTCAACTACTGGACAGAGGACGACCTGCCGGATTGGTTCGGCCTCGCCGCCAGCGACTCTTCCACCGGCAACGCGCTCGCCCTCTTCCGGAAGTCCGCCAACCCGTGGCCACATCCGTCGGGAGCCACCCGCACCCTGGACGGTGTCGTCCAGGGCTTCGAAGGCGGCCACATGCTGTTCCTCATTCACGCCGACGGCCGCCGGGCCATCTAAGTCCTGGACTCACGGACCTGGCGCGAGTGGCCTGACTAGCGGCCGGGACCGCGGCACTGGTTGCCGGGCCGGTGACGCGCGGCATGTTACTTGTACTGGTTACGTTCCTTGCTGGAGGTCCGCACCGAAACGTGCATTTGTCATACTCGCGGCGCACAACAGCGCACAACAGCGCACAACAGCAATGACTGACACGTCAGCACCCTCCACACCGCAGGCGCCGGCAGGCCTGGCGTCCCAGCTCGTGCCAGCTGAGGCGATCATCGAGCCGCTGCGCCAGCTGATCGCCCTGGCGGACGAGCGCGCTATCGCAGACGCCACCTTGGCGTTGGAGGATGCCTTGCGCGAAGCGGCCAGGCTCCGGTCAGATGGCGAGGCGCTGTCCTGTGAGCTCAGGGGAACCAACCAGCGAGACGCCGCCGCTGTGCTCTCAGAGGCAGATGAAGAGGCCCGGCGCCGAGTGGAGACGGCGCACGCGCGGGCGCGGGCCGCGCTCGACCAGGTGATCCAGGTGCGCGTGCAGCTCCTGGCAACGGCGCCTGCACTGGCGGAGGCGCTGGTGCAGACGCCCTCCGTCGGAGGCAGCGTGCACGCGCCGCACAGCGTCCCCGGCCACGGTGTCCCGGCAGTGGCCTCCACCGGCGAGACAGACGGCGCGGGTGGCGCGGGTGGAACAAGCGGGACGGGCGGAATGGGTCAAGTGGTCACAGAAGCGCACGCGTCCCTGCAGCCGCCTGCGCTGCTCCCGTCCCCGCAGCCGCGCGCGGCGCGAGACGACTCCGTCCGCGCCTTCGCCCCCATTGTTTTGCTCGCGGAGCGCGCCGCCCTGGTCGGCAGCACGCGCGATGTGCAGGCGTCGCCGGAGATATACGACGCGCCGCCGTTACTCCCTGCCGCGGAAGTCGGCTCGCGCGTCGAGCCGGCGGCCAGTGCCGTCGTCCCGGAGCGCTCCGCAGCCGGGACAGGCGAGGCACGCCCCACCCCGGGAGGGGCCATCGATCTCGTCGCGGGACCATTCTCGCACTTCTCAGACCTGGCAGCATTTACCCGCCAGCTGCGTGCCATGCCCGGCGTGGACGCGCTGGAAACGCGCCAGTTTTACAAGGGCACGGTACGCTTCCGCCTCCGCTACGACGACCCGGTGCCGTTCGTCACGCGCGTCGGCGAGCTGCACGACTTCGCGCCACATGTGGTCGCCACTGATGCCGGGCGGATAGAGGTGCGGGTCACGCCGCTCGGTGGCGAAGACGAAGCAGACTCGCCGCTGCGGCGCGCTGCCTGAGGTCTATCCGCCGGCCGGTGCGGTGTGCCACGCCGGGGCACTAAGTGGCGGTGTGGCACGTGACGTGAACAGGTGAGGCATAGTGGAGGATCGCACGCGAACGGGTAATGCCCTTAGCCTCCGTGGCACTCCCGGCGCTTCGGTGGCCCACGAGTGGATGGGGGCAACCCTCTTCCTGGTGCGTGTCGGGGTCGTCGGGGCGTGTGGCTGCTGTTGTTCTTGCTGGTGATGTACGGGTTCGTGACCATCCCGGCCATCATGGTTGCACTGTTTCTAGGTGGCCTGGTGGCATACGGGTACATCCTCCGGCACGTGCGTTCCGCCGGCGTTCATGGGCCGCCAGAGCGCGGTGCGGCGGACGTATCGTCCGGCGGGAAGAGTGGCTAGTGGGGAGACCGCGTGGCACGCATCGGGGCAGCTGAGGAGCGGGGCGCGGCGTACGCAGCTCCCATACTGCCGCCGCCCGTGGCGCCGGGGAGCGCACCTGGTGTGTCTGGTGTGCCTGATGCGCTAGGCGCACCGACGGCGGCTCAGCGGTGGCGAGGTGTGCTGCATCCATGGGCGGACCCCCCCGATGGGGAGCTGCTCACGCTGGCGCCGGCCTCCTGGTGGCAGGAGCACCAGGCGCTGCCGGTGATGCTTGACCAGTATGGCCTGCTCGTTGCCACCGCGGCGCCGCCCGGTGATTCGGTGGTGGCCGAGCTCCAGCGGTACACGCATCACCCGGTAGAAACGGTAAGTGCGGCCCCGGACGAGGTCGCTTTCTGGCTCGACGTGCTGCAGGCGCGCCTGACGTGGGCGGAGGCGGTGGCGCGTGGACTGGCCGCGCTCTTTAATGAGATGGGGCTGCACGTCATCCAGGAGCGGCCGCTGCGCGGGGCATCTGGCCAGTCGCTGAGCGTGGAACAGGTGATGGACGCCTTTGGCCTGACCGAAGACGTGGCCATGGATGGGCTGGCGCTGCAGGCGCGACTGCCGCAGCTGCGCCCGGAGAAGTACGCCATTTCGGAGGTGAACGCCGCCCTCTTGCCACGAGAGATCGCCGCGAGTCTGCGTGTGGTGCCGCTGGTGGTGCGTCCTGGCATGGCGATTGTCGCGGGCCCACAGGTGCTCAGCCGCCCGTTCGCCGCTCGTCTGGCCAACCTGGCCGGGCTTGAGGTCCGCTACGCCGTCTGCTCGCCGGTGGCGTTCCAGGAGACGTTTGCCACGCTGTACGGCTCTACCGGCAGCGCCACCGGCGGTGCAGCGGCGCCCGCGCCGCCTGGACGCGTGCGGGGTCGGGCCGCACCCCAGGCGCGTGCGCAGGCGCCGGCCGGTGGCGCTGTAAGCGCGCGCGGGGGCTGGCAGAGGGGTGACGGAGACGCCATCCTGGCTGAGATGGAACGGCTGGGTGTGCTCGATGCGCGGCGGCTGGATGCCGTCCGGCACGTCGCGCGCGCCTTTCGGGAAGAGCCCCTGGCCACCGCCCTGCGGCTGCAGTACGTGACTGCCCAGGAAGTCCAGCACGCGCGCGCTGCGGCGTTGGGGATGGCGGTGTTGGAGGACGCTCGTGCGCGGGTGGATCGCCAGCTGGCCGCGCGTGCCGCGCCCGCGCTGTGGCGGCGCTGGAAATGTTTCCCCGCCGGGCACGACGGGGGCGCCGTGGTGCTCGGGTGCTCCGCGCCCCTTGACGATGCCCAGGCGCCCCTAATCCAGCACCTGTTGGGAGCGAGTGCGATCGAGCCGCGGTTCGTGGAGCCGGACCAGCTGGCATGCGCGCTGGAGGACCTGCCGGACCCGCTGGCGCCGCCGTACACCGTGGAGGACCACTTCGAAGAAAGTGGCGTCTTACGGCCAGGCCAGGTCAGCGCCGCCCGGCGCGCGTCGCAGCGCAATGAGACCAGCCTGGTCCAGACGCTGCGCAGCACCGGCGTGGTGGGTGACACCGATGTGGTGGAAGCGCTTGCGCTCGCCACGCACCAGCCGTGGATCCGCCTGGATCGTTACTCGCCGCCGGAAGAGGTGCGTACCCTGCTGCCTGAGGCGCTGGCGCGCAGCGAGCGCCTGGTGGCGATTGCACGGCGAGGGATGGACCTGCTGGTGGCGCCGCTCGAGCCACGCCTGGCGCCGCGCGAGCTACTGGTCGACCTGGGCCGGGCGACCGACCTGGACGTGCGCGCCGTGCTGGCGGTGACTGAGGACCCGGATGCGCTCCTGGCGCGCTGGTATGCCGGCGCCAGCGCAGGCGTCCCCGGCGCGTACGAGGAGCTGGGACGGTTCCTCGTGCGGCGCGGGCTGCTCTCTCCCGGCCAGGTGCAGGCAGCCTGGCGGCGGCTGGAGCGCGGTGCCGGCACGCTCGACCAGGCGCTGGCCGAGCGCGACCTGCTGTCGCCTGAAGCCGCCGCCAGCGCGATAGCGACGTTCCTGTCGCTGCCGATGGCGCACCTGGAGGCATCGCTTGAAGAGTCGGAGGTGGTGGATCCGCTTGGCCAGCTGCGCCGCGAGATGGTGTGGCGTGACCCGGTCGATCACGCTATCGCCCGACTTGCGCCGGGCCAGGTCGCGCAGCGTTGCGGCGCTATCCCTTTCGCGGAGGATGCAGACACTGTCCAGGTGGCGTTTGCCAACCCGCTGGACGAAGCTGCTGTGGCGGACATGGAGGTGGCGCTTGGTCGCCCGGTCCGGCCGTTCGTTGCGACGCGGCGCGCGGTGGAGCTGGCGCAGCGCCGCGTGTACGCCACCAAGAGCATCGGCGAGTTCCTGGCTCAGCGCGGGACCATCACCCAGGCGCAGCTGCGCCGCGCGTTAGATGTCCACGACATGGCCGGCGTGCGGCTCGGCCAGGCCCTGGTCAATCTGGGGTTCGTGGCCGAGGAGGAGCTCTGCGCCGCGCTGGCCGAGCAAGCCGGCCTGCCGTTCTTCGACCTGCACGCCGTCGCGCCGGACCCCGACCTGGCGGCGCTGCTGCCCATGGAGCTGCAGCGCACGCGTGGAGTGATCCCGTTGTATGACGATGGCGAGGCGATCGTCGTCGCCTGCGACGATCTCCCAGAGGCGTGCGGCCTGGACGAGATCGAGCCGCTGCTTGGCCGGCCGCTGCGCCCGGTGATCGTCACCGAATCCGCACTCGACGAAGCACTGAATGCCCTCCACGGCGAAGCCTACCTCGACCACGCCGCCAGCCACCTGCTCACGCGCTCGCCCGACGACTCGGCGCGCTGGGTGCTGAGCCAGGCGCAGAAGCGCTTCTTCATCGGCCTGCTCGTCACGCTGACCGCGGCGTTCGTCGCGTCGCCGCGCATCACCTCTACGGTGTTGGTCAGCCTCTCTACTCTCTTCTACGTCTCGTTCGCGGTGTACAAGTTCTACCTGGCGTATCGCGCTGTGCAGCACACGCTGGAAGTGGAGACCACCGCCGAAGAGCTCGCGGCGATGGACGACCGGCACCCGCCGGTGTACACCATCCTGGTCCCTGTCTACAGGGAGGCCGAGGTCTTTCCCATCCTGGCAAAGGCAATCGAGCGGTTGGACTACCCCAAGGCCAAGCTGGACGTGAAGATCCTGTTGGAGGAGGACGACGGCCAGACCATCGGGGTGGCACGCAGCAGCCGGCTGCCGAGCCACTTCAAGCTGGTGGTGGTGCCCCAGGGCCACCCCAAGGGCAAGCCAAAGGCGTGCAACTATGGGCTCATCCACGCCAAGGGCAAATACGTGGTCATCTACGACGCCGAGGACATCCCCGAGCCGGACCAGCTCAAGAAGGCGATCGTCGCCTTCCAAAAGGGGAGCGCCAACCTGATGTGCGTGCAGGCCAAGCTCAACTACTTCAACCGCGACCAGAACATGCTCACGCGCTGGTTCACGACCGAATACAGCATGTGGTTCGACCTGTTCCTGCCGGGCCTGGACGCCAGCGGCGCCCCAATTCCGCTGGGCGGCACGAGTAACCACTTCAAGACCGAGCGGCTGCGCGAGCTAGGCGCCTGGGACCCCTACAACGTGACCGAGGACGCCGACCTGGGCATCCGGCGCTTCAAGGCCGGCGGCACCACGGCGGTGATCGACTCCACCACCTACGAGGAGGCGAACTCGGACGTCTACAACTGGATCCGGCAGCGCTCGCGCTGGGTGAAGGGCTACATCCAGACCTACCTGGTGCACATGCGCCACCCCGTGCGCTTGTGGCGGGCGGTCGGCCCGCACGCGTTCATCAGCTTTCAGCTGGTGGTGGGCGGCACGTTCTTTGGGTTCCTGGTCAACCCCATCTTTTGGGTGCTCACCGCGCTGTGGTTCACCGTGAAGTGGGCGTTCATCGAGCAGATCTTTCCCGGGGCCATCTACTACATCGGCTGTTTCGGCCTGTACTTCGGGAACTTCGCCTTCACCTACCTGAACGTGGCCGGCTGCCTGCGCCGGGGGTACGACGACATGGTGAAGTACGCGCTGCTCAGCCCGCTCTACTGGGCACTGATGTCGGTGGCCGCCTGGAAAGGCTTCCTGCAGCTGTTCTACGCACCCAGCTACTGGGAGAAGACCAACCACGGGCTGTACAAGGGGCCCGTCCCCAGCAGCGGCCTGCCCGCCGGGGCCACAGGAGCACCTCAGTCTCCGCGCGCGGTCCCTGCCACGTAGCCGCGCACCTGTATGGCTCGATTGCTGGTGCGCCGCGAGCCATGGGTGGTGTATTGGAGCGCCTTTGCCGTGTACGCAGCACTGGGCTGGGCCGGCGCCTACGTGATCCGCACGTACAACTTCGACGGCCTGGCCAGGATCGGCCAGGCGTTTGCCGCGGTCTTTGGGCGGCAGCCCCATCTTGCGGCTATCGGGTTCGTCTGGCCACCCATCCCGGTGACAACCGACCTGGTGCTGGTGGTGCTGCTGCGCCCGTTCGGGCTGTTGCTGCTGGCGGGGCCGCTCATGAGCGCGCTGTACGGCGCGGCCGCGCTGGCACTGATGGATGTCTTCTTGCGCCAGTTCGAGGTCGCGCGGCCCTGGCGGCTGACGTGGGTGGCGCTGTGTGGCCTGCACCCCATCCTGCTCCAGAACGCGACCATGGGCCTCTCCGAAGCGCCCTTCCTCGCGGCGCTGCTGCTCTCGCTCAACGGGTTTGCGTTGTGGGAGCGGCGGCAGGAGCCGCTGGGCCTGCTGGTGGCGGGGATCGGCGCAGCGCTGGCGGTGTGGTGCCGCTATGACGCCGTGGCGTGGCTCGCCGCCGGGTGCGGCGCCCTGACGTTCTGCTTCTTCCTGCGCGGCGAGCCACGCTGGCGGCAGTCACTCGAGGCGGTGGCGCTCACCTTCGTGATGCCGGCGGTGTGGGTGCTGCTGTTCTGGATGCTGCTGAGCTGGCAAGTGATGGGCAACCCCATCTACTTCCTGGTCGGTCCCGGATCGACCGCCACCACGCCCGACACGGCGCGCGGTGGGCCCCGCGCACCTATTCGCGTTCGCACACCACTCCGTGGGCGGCACGATGTGGCTGCTGCTCTCGCAGATCCTGAGCATGGGACCACTGCTCCTGCTGGCCAGCGCGGGCGCGGGCGCCGCGCTCGTGCTCCACCGCCGCTGGTTGGACGCGCTCTACCTGTCGCTGGCGTGGTCCATCCTGGGGTTCACCGCCTTTAGCGCCTGGCAGGGGGCCTTACCGCCGTTCGCGCGCTATTTCTCCTGGGCAGTCCCGGCCGGCGTGATCGCGGCCGCCACCCTATACCGTGGCCTGGCGTCCGGTGTGGCGCGCGCCGCCGTGGGCGCAGGCACGTGCCTGCTGCTGGTCTTGCCCGTAGCGCAACTCATGGCCCGCGCGCTGCCGCTGGTCCCGGAGCCGGCGCCGCTCTCCATCGTCGCAGCGGCGTTCCTACCACCCGACGTGCCCGACGCGAGCTGGATGCGCGGACAGGTGGACGCGTACGAGGCGATCGCTCGCTATTTGGACGCGCAGCCGGCGGGCATCACGACCCTAGTGGACGCCAGTGTGGGTGGCACCGACCTGTTGCTCTTCCTCAAGAGCCGGCATGCTGTCGTCACCACAGGCGATGAAGACTTCCTGGAGCGCCTGCGGGCGCCGATTGGCCGGGTGGACCAGATCCTGGTCCCCCGCCCCACGTTCGACGCGTTGGGCAGGTCGGATGTTCTGCGCCTGCACCCCCGCCTCTACGACGGCGCCGAACCCTGGGCAGTACTGGAGCACGAGTTCCCTAGCGGCCGCGGCTGGCGTCTCTACCGTGTGGTGCAGCCGTAGGCGCGTCACTGGGGCCGTCGCCGGATAGGCGCGTCGCGCTCCCTGGTGGCACGCCGAGTGCTGGCCTGGTGATGGTGTGACCACCAGCGTTTGGACTCGCGCCCCTGCTGTGTCACACAGGTGGACGTACGCGCCGGCCCGGCGCAGCTGGCTCAGCCAGCGCCAGTCGTTCCTGCTGGCGCTGGGCTGCGCCGTGGTGCTGCAGCTGGCGGCGATCGTCTGGTCCGCACACAACGACATGCTGCTGGCCTATGGCGATGCGCAGTCCCACCTGGAGATCGCGCGGCGCGTCTTCGACTCCCGAACTCCATCGTTCGCGCAACTGGGCACCGTGTGGCTTCCAGTGCCACACCTGCTGCTGATGCCGTTCGTGTACATCGATCCGCTGTGGCACTCGGGGCTGGCCGGCAGCCTGGTGGGCCTGGTCTGCCTTGCCGGCGCCGCGGCGTGGCTGTTCCTGCTGGTGCGCGAGGTCACTCGCCGCGACGTGGCGGCCTGGATCGCGCTTGGCATCCTGGTCACCAACCCCAACGTGCTCTACGTCTGCACCACTGCTCTGACGGAGCCCGTGCTGCTGGCCACGATGACCGGCGCTACGTACTACCTTTATAGGTGGGGCCGCGATGGCCGCTATCCCCACCTGATGGCTGCGGGGTTGCTGACTGCCCTCGCCATCGGCAGCCGCTATGATGGGTGGTTCTATGCCGCCGCGGGTGCGGCGTGCGTTGCGGTGGCGGCGTTGGGGACGCGCAGCGTGGCGCGCGGCGAGGCGGCGGTGCTCACCTACCTCGCCGTGCCGGCGTACACCATGTTCCTGTGGATCCTCTACAACTGGCTGATCTTTGGCGATCCGCTGGCATTCCAGCGCGGGGAGCACTCGGCCCAGGCGCAGTAGCAGCAGATCGCCCAGAGCGGCAACCTGCCCACCAAGGGTGACCTGCTGCTCTCCTTCCACACGTACAACCTCACACTGCTGATCAATATTGGCCCCATCATCCTTGCGGTCGGCGCCGTTGGTCTCGCGGCGTACGCGGTAACGAGGCGCGGCTGGTCTACCGGAGTCCCGCTCTACGCCATCATGTCGCCGTACGCCTTCAACGTGATCGCGCTGTGGGCAGGGCAGACCGTGATCAACCTGCCGCAGACCACGGGTGGTTACTTCAACGTGCGCTACGCGCTCGTCACGCTCCCCGCGGTGGCTGCCTTCGCGGGGTATGCATGCGCCGTGGCGGCTCGGCGGGTGCCAGTTGGGCTGCTAGCGGCCGCGGCCGGCGCGGTGCTGCTGGCTCAAGTGGCGCTGTGGCTCCCGGAGTGGCCACGCTCCGCCCCCGTGATCGCGGACGGCATGGAGACGCGGAACAACGCCACGTACCGATCGGTGCGGGAGGCCGGCGCGTTTCTGCGACGTACGTACGATGGCACGGGTGTGCTCATGGACGATGCCCAGCAGCCGCGCATCACCGCTCCGGCACGGCTGCCCATGCGCTCCTACGTTGCTTCGTTCAGCGGCGACCTGTACAAGGAAACGCTGGCCGACCCGGCCGCCCACGTCGGATGGATCGCGGTGCGGACGGACAGCCGCGACGACCGCGTGTTCCGTGTCCTAGCGCAGACGTCACGCCTTGAGGCCGGCTTCACCACCGCGTTCGACAACGGCGTCGTGCGCATTTATCGCCGGGCGGCACCGGCGGCACCGGCGCCGTCCAGACCGTAGGAAGAGCGAACGGCGCCATGAATCGACCCAACAGGCGTGTCGCCGTCGTGCTGGCGTGTCTCATGCTCTGGCAGGTGTTGTTTGCGCTGGCGGCATATCCGCGCGGTCTGGCGCCGGCAAAAGCGTCACCATTACAGGCGGGCCTGCGCGCGAACCGGCTCATCGAGCCACTCGACGTCGTGCCGCTGGCCCGGCTAGGGTATGCCGACGCGACCCTGCGCGGCCGTGCTGTTTCGGCGGAGTTCTTCGTCCCTGGGCCGGGGGAGTTCCCGGTGGCGGGCGAGCACTGGCTCGACCTGGACTACCAACCGTCCTCCCTCCTGGCGCCGGGGTCGGTGATGACCGTGTGGTGGAACGGCTTGCCGCTGGCGGATCGCAGCCTGGCCGGCTTGCCGGGAGGACGCGCGCGCGAGTCGATCAGCGTGCCGGCGGAGCGTATCTCCCGCGAGGTCAACCGCCTGCAGGTGCAGGCCACGCTGCGCCTGACCACCGGCGAGTGTCCCGATGATGACCAGGGCATGCACCTGACGGTCTTCAGCACGACGCAAGTGCGCTACAGCTACGCCGGCCGCGCGCCGTTCGCGCGGCCGGTGGCGCCGGACTTGGGCCAGTTCCCTGCACCGTTCTTCGTACCCAACTCCGGGCAGGCACCTCCGGTGCGGCTGGTGCTGCCGGCCGCGCCCTCCAGCGCAGAGACGACCGCCGCGCTGCGGATCGCGGCGCGACTGGGGAATGCGGCCGCCGCACGTGGGATCGACCTGTCGGTGCTGCACGAGGGGCGCTGGCGTGCGGCTGACCTGGATAGCGCGCATCTCATCTTCGTCGGTGCGGCCGGCACGCTGCCGTCGCTGGACGCACTCGCGGCCGCGGCGGGCGTGCAGCGCAGCGCGGGTGGGGCGTTCCTGGACCCGGCGGGCGTGGCGGCAATGGCCGATACGGGCGTGCTGTTCGCGGTGCAGTCGCCGTGGAACCCAGCGCGGCTGGCGCTGGTGGTGAGGTGACCGG
>CADCTC010000060.1 GCA_902805635.1 uncultured Chloroflexota bacterium | reverse complement strand
TCCTTTGCCGAACTGGAAATCCTGCACCAGGAGGCGCCTAATGCTCAAGTCTCTATGGGGTGGGGTGGCTGGCAGGCGCGATGGCACGATCCCGGCCGCGCCGCTGGTCGGTCAATGGTCTACGCGTTTGAGGACGTGCTGCGCGCGTCCGACTTCCAGAGCTTTCAGACCATGCAGACCGATACCAACGTGGCGGACGTGCAAGCCATGACGGCCATATTGGGACGGTTCGGGCCGGTTATGCTTGCCCACTACCGCCCGGATCGCCCCGGCCACGAGGCGCAGGCGACATACGGCTCCGATACACAGGCATTGCTGACGGCACCGATGCTTGGCGAGCTAACGCGCAGCGGTTTGTTCGCGATGAGCTTCATGGACGATGGAAACTTGCGCGCATCGATGGTGACCTACGCGCGGATACGCCATGCGGTCCGGACGTTTGGCGTGGCTGCATATCCGAGATCCACGCCTCCTAGAAGCGTCCAGGTCCCCTAGTGGCGAGGCGCCGTTGTGGGGTGAAGCTCCCGTCGCTGGACTGATCCCTTGCAACACTGCGCGGCGCTTGCCGTTGTGACGATTGACACTGTCGTTCGATGGTGTATTCGCGGAGGTCGACAATGCCGGACAGCGCGGGGGCACGCTGGGAACGCACCGCAGGGCACTTGCTGCCGCTGGCGACACCGTCAACACACGCGCGGCTGCGCGGCGCGATCACCGGGTGGCGCACTGTGCGTCGCGTCACCGCTTCTCAGCCGTCTGGTGCGTTCATCCCGCGTGCTGGATCGGAAAGCCCTGCAGCGCGCCGGCGATACGGTGACCGCAGCAAGGCACGCATCGGGATTGCCTCCGGCGCTGTGGTGTCAGTGGCTGCCCTGTTCCTGTGCTGGAACTCCGCCGGCGCCATGATTCGCCAGACGGTGTCTCGCACGAGCCGCCCAACGGAAACGCATGTCATTGCAGCACGCGAGCGTGTGTCAGTCCCAGCCGTGCCCGAGCCCGTACCCAGTCCCGATGCTAGGCCGACCGCTGCGGCTGCCGTTCCCCGCTGGGGGGAGGCGACCGATGCACCCGCTTCTGCCGACGTAGTTACGGCGGCGCCAGTGAGCCAGGAAGCGCCCGCAGCGCCGGAGTCCGCCGCGGCGCCAGCTGCGCCACTTGCAGTGCCTCCTCCAGAGGCGGCTTCACCGGCGCCTCCATTGGCAGGGTCTCCGGCACCGGCGGTACCTGCGCCGTCAGCTCAGCGTGGTAGCCCCATCGCTCCGCCTGACCTGCCGGCCCCGCGGCCAACGGTCACGTTCCACGTCGTTGTGCAAGGCGACACGCTGTATTCCATCGCTCGACGCAACGGCACCACTGTCAATGCGCTCCTGGAGGCCAATCAGCTCCCATCTACCGATGTGGCGTTGCGAATTGGCAGACGTCTTGCTGTCCCACAGAGTGACAGCAGGACACGCCGCTGATCACTTGGGGAGGGGGCGTCTACGCCACGGCGCCACCGGCTGAGTTACTCGCACCGATGGCGCCGGCCGTGTCGGCCTCGCCGTGCTCGCCGACCCACCGCGCGAACGCATCCGGAGGGTTGTCGTCCAGCATGAGCACCAACACCTCCGCCACACTGACCGGCGCCACGCGGCACTCGGAACCGGAGGGCGTTTCGCGCTCCACATGGATGGCGAAGCGGACCGCAGCCGGCCAGTCACGGTTGGGATAGCTGCTGCGTGACCGGAGCTCCGCCACGGTCCACCCGGTTACTTCTAGACGTGCGTCATCGACCCGCAGCGTGCGCGCCCGCAGCGTACGATGCGTCGATTTGCGATCCGTCACTCCTCACGGAGTCTGACGTCCGGCAGGAGCGACCGAGTGGCGTGAAGGTCTTGGTTCTGTACAGATACGTCGCTACGTCTGCGCGTATGCGGCGCACGAGGTCCAGCGGAGCTTTTGGGCCGTTTCACGCCAGTCGCCTGTGCAGTCATGCAGGGCCTCGGCGATCGCATCGGCGCTGAGCTCAAGGGTCTCCGTGTCCTCGATGGCCAGGGCAGTGAGTGGCTGGGGTAGCCCGTCCAACACGTGGAGCTGGCTGTAGTGCCGGCGCTGCGCTGCGCGCTGAGCCGTGACGAGACGGGGCAAGCGGTGGTGGAATATGCCATGCTCGTCACGAGCATGGCGGTGTTCACGATTGCGATCCTAGTCACTATGGGCGATCAGATGAACAACATCTTTACCCTGACCAGAGACCAGCTCGCCGTATTCCCAGCCAACGGCTCCTGAGCGGCACAAAGCCCGCCAACGAGAAATCGATGACGGGCTAGCGCGTTGTTTGTTGCCCGGCAACGCGCGGCGCCACTGTCGATAGCCGGGCTACGAGCAGCGATGGTTCAGCAGCGTGCCTCGGCGGTGCCCGCGTTGGAGACGGTCACGACTAACTCGCCGGTGTTGCCTGCGACGTCCCGGGCGGAAAGCACCACCACCGCGTTGCTGCCGGCGCTGACCGTGGAAACCCGTACCGACACGGAGTCTTTAGTACCGGATCCGAACTGCGGAATGGCCGCAGTTGCGTTGGACTGGCAGCGCACGCTGATGCTAGACAGCCCGCTGCCGGCATCTCGCAGCGACACTACGACGAATTCGCCCCCGGAGTCGGCGCCACGCTGGACAAACGTGCCCGCCGGCCCCTCCTTATCTGCCGTGGTAGCTGGTGCTGTCTGTCCTGCCGGCTGGACTGGCTGAGACGCACCGGCAGGTGATCCAGTACCGGCGCCGCTGGGCGCGCTCGCGGGCGAAGCGGCGCCGGTGCCCGGGGCCGGTGCGGGCTGCAAGGTTGGAGTAGTGCCCGTGCCGCCGCCGCCGGAGCCAGCGGGTGCGGGAGCGGCACTGCTCATTGGCGCCGCGGTCGTTCCACCGGCCGGGCCCGAAGCGCCACCGCCACCGGTGCTCCCGCCACCGCCACCGCCACCGCCGCTGCTACCAGCGGTCCCGCCACCGCCACCGCCACCGCCACTACTTCCGCCGCCCGTGCTCTGAGTGCCCGTGCCCGTGCCTCCTGTTCCAGTCGTGGTGCAGGTGGTGGCGAGCTGGGTGCGTCGGAGGGCTGCGGTGGCGATGCCGTAGCGCTGCTCCCAGGACTGTTGGTCCAGCACGAAGGCGCCGTAGTTCCGCTCGCCGATGCCGAACAGCTCTACGTCGCGCAGGCACTGGATGTGGAACAAGCTGGGCGCGGCCTCGGTGGTCTCCCACTTCACGAGATAGATAGGGTCGCCAATCTTGAGCAGCCCCAGCGTCAAGTGGGGGTCACCCAGCTTACGCGCGGCGAGCTCGCCCGTCGTGACCTGGTCGACGTCTCCCCAGTCGATGGACAACCCGGTGAGCGCACGCGTGTCGCCGGCCCAGCGGGCCACCTGCTGTTCGTCTAGAACCCACAGGTGCGGGGTGCCGTCTAGCGCCAGCAGCGGGCGCGGGGCCCCCGTCGGGGCTGCTGTGGCAGCCCCGACGGCCGCAGCGGGCGACTCTGCTGGCGGCGGACCAGATGCATCTGGCGAGCCGGTGCTCGCGGGATCGGCGGAAGCGGGATCGGCCGGGACCGCAGGCGCATCGAGTGCTGGCGCGTCGGCAGTGGGATGGTTGTCGGCTGTGACAGCGCCTGCGGAGCCCAGCAAGACCGCAAGCGAAAGGGCAGAGCCGGACAGGGTGCGGAGCGTGGCTGACTTTGCCAGCGTGGACATAATGTTCATGGGAACGGGCCATGGCACTGTGTGTGCCGGCGGACTGCGGAATGACCGATTCCGACGCCCAACGCTCAAGGCTCCACCACGCCACAACCGTTTGGCAACAAGACGGCTCACTTTCGACAGCTGCCCTGCGTTTGGGAGTGTGCCGCCGGGTCGTGCAGCTGCACCCACGGAGACGGAGGATGAGAGTTGCTGTTTGGTGAAGTCCGGCCCGGAGCGAGACCAGAGAGTCGGTTGGAGTTGCATAAAGGGTTCCTTGACAGCGTGATTTCTTGCGGCACATTGACGCCGCAGCACCGTCCGCAACGCCGGGCGTAGCCTAGGCGATAGGCTTACCGTCTGCTTCTCATCCCTTTCTCAACCACCACCACTGAGCTGCCGCGGCAATGAACCGCCAGTCTCCCGTGGCCCCAGGCTCCGTCCTACCCTGCCAGCGCCGACTGGTTGACCACGGTGATGAAGGCGCCCACGAGCACTCCGAGGACGGCGAACGCCGTGGCAAGCAGCAGCCCGGACATAGTCACGACGACGCCACGCCGTTGTGGGATGACGTGATGGCCCCCGGTGGCGCCAAACCCAATGGCCGCGTGCGTGATGGCACGCACGCATACTGCCGCCGAGAGGAGGCTAAAGATGAACAGGACGGCTACCCACGGCATGGTCACTGGACCCACCTCTCAGCGCACGGATGGTCTGCGGTCACGCGGCCAGCTCCCGGTCGTTTGCTGTCACCTCCGCTGCCAGCTCGAAGATGCGATCCGGTGCCAGGTGTGCGGTGCGCGCCGCGGCGCGCACCGCTCCCTCGTCCGGTGCGACGAACACACAGCGCAGTGTGTCTTTGGTGACACTCGCTTCCAACCACCGGACCTCAGTGCCTGTACCCCCCAACGCCTTGCGGAACGCTTGCGTGAGGTCCTGGGCTAGTCTCCAGTGCAGGGCGCCGATACCCGGCAGGTGGAACTCTACGGCGTACTCGTGCAACGGAGGGCCTTCGTCCAAAGTTGGAATTGTCATCTCAAGCAACCTACACGACTGGTGTTGAGGTTCGGTCGTGGTTCTCGTGTCGTAGCTCAGGCTGCCGCGAGTGATGGGGATCCCGCACTCACGCCACGTACCCGGTACGGTTAGGCGTCTCGGTCTTTGGGTTTGTCCCTGCCCCGGGGTCCATCCTTGGGTGGTATCGCCGGAGAAGGCGGCTGGGTCCGCGGCACAGCGGTAGCGGGCACAGCGGTAGCGGGCACAGCGGTAGCGGGCACAGCGGTAGCGGGCACAGCGCTTGGCCGTCCCGCCGTTGGCGGCGCAACGGTAGGCGGCACAGCAGTTGGTGGCACGGCGACCGGCGGCACGGCCGTCGCAGCGGCCACGGTAGCCGGCACGGCGATGACCGGCACGACGGTGGGTGGCGGGGCGACCGGCGGCACGGCCGTCGCAGCGGCCACGGTAGCCGGCACGGCGGTGGCAGGTATCAACGTGGAGGGCACAACAGTGGCAGGGACTACAGTAGCCGGCACGATCGGCGGCGCTGCATCGGTGATCTGGGACTGCAGCGGCTCAGCTGGGGGAGGAACTCTAGTCGCGGTTGGTTCCGACGGAGCTGTTGGCGCTGCGCTACGCGTCTCTGTAGCTACTGCAGTAAGAGGCGAAACGGAAACCGGGTCGGCGGGAGGTGCCGGTTGAGGCACCGGGACTGCGGTTGCGCCCTGCGCCGGTGAGCTTGTGCCGGCGCCGGCGCCCACCGCAGGCGAGGCTTCCCCCGATCCTGGAACAGGAGTAGGCGGCGCGCCGTCACGCGACGTGGCGCTGCTTGCCGATACGGCAGTTGGATTGACAGTCGTGGACGCCGCGCTCGTGGCGCTCGCAACTGGCGGTGGCACGGGTGCCACAGCGGCTGGCGGAGTGTCCGCAGTGCGGTCTTCCGGCGCGCGCCCGGAGATCGACGGAGTGACTACAGCAGGATTGGGTATGGGGGATGCGGCAGCCTGCACCGTGAGTCCGCCCTCGGTCGCTGGAGATATCGCGACGGGCACACCTACCGGCACCGGATCTCCGGATTGCACTGCTGTGGCGGGGCCACCTACTACCGCACTAGGAGCAGGCGGTGCGGCAGGCGTGTCTGCATCCGACGCCGCCGGCACACTTTCGTTTCCTGCCGCCTCCGCCGGCTGCGCTGGAGCGGCTGGTGCAGGCGCAGTGGCTTCTGGATTGCCGCTCGCCGGAGACCTGCCATTGGGTGCATCCGGTGGCTGCGCGCCAGAAGGCTGCGCCGCCAGAGGTAGGACCTGAGTATCCGAAACAACCGGAACAGGAGCAGGTATGGACAGCGTGGTCACCGGCCTCTGGGCATCAGTCGTGTCCGAGACGGCGGCCTGGCCACCGAAGAATGATCCCACCGATGTGCGCAGCAGGTCCAGCACACTCTGGGCCTCAAAGGGGGCGGGTGGTGCTGACGGGCTCAGCGCTGTGGTTGAGTTCGTGCCGTCGGATACGCGACCGCTCATGAGACCGGAGGCGCTGGGGCGGTGCGCCCCCACGCTGGTTGTTATTGGTGTGCCGCCACCGGGGAGGCCGTCCACCGGACCAGCGACATATCCACCGCGCCGGCCGTCGATGACCAGCAAGGCTGCCAGACCCAGCGCGCTTATCCCTATCGCGCCGACGTGCCACGGCCTCACGCGGTGCACTGGCAGTAGGGCCGTCGCACCAAGTGAATGCGGCGCTGCGGTTGGTTCAGCAGTGCGCTCCGCCGACAGCCAGCTCTGGATGAGGGCCCTACTTCTATCCCGCCTAGGGAGGCGGGCCGCCGGCCCTGTGGTTCTGCTCTGTGGTCGTGTGGCAGGGTTCGGCAGGGCGCCCGCGTCACCAGAAGCTGGCTCCTGCTGAGATAGAGGGGGCGATGACTCCCGGGAGCTGCTGGCCGCTTCGGTACTGCCAAGCCGGGCGGAAGGAGGCTCGAAGCCGTTCGATGGCACTACACAGTCTAGGTGGGAACTGACGGAGTAGTCCGCTCAGTTCAGCGTTTCGGCCAAACCTCCACGGTTTCTCAACAGCAGTGGGAGGACTCGCCGACGCTGTGGTGACAAACCCTGCACTGGCCACTGCGCAGCCCGGCGAACTGTTCGCGTTCCGAACACTTTCGGCGCGACTCGGACATTGTGATTGCCCACCCTCACGCCTGCACCTGCGGTCAGGCTAGCAGCCTGAGCACCACTCGTCGGCCAGGGCGATCATCGGCGACACGGCGGGTGAGGTCTGGATGAGTATGGCCAGCGCCGTGATCCAAAGCAGCAGGCGCCGGGCACGGAGGACGACAGTCGCGCCACGGTGAAGCGCGGAAGGGCGGATGGCGGCGATAGCGGCGCGTGTTGAAGTCATTGGTGAAGCTCCTGGCGGCAGGTTGGTAGGAGGCATGTGTGCCTCTCGCCACGAGCAAACGCAGGCACTTCCGTGCTGTGCCTAACTAGTCCTTTTGGGCTATGGGTGGCTGCCGGCCTCGCCGGCAGCAGAGACGGGCAGTAGGCATCGCTTACACTCCCACCGGCGGGACGCCGACTCCCGTGAGTCGCCGCAGTCATTCGGCGTCGGTTCGGTAGGAAAGGGTAAGCGCGCCATGGGGGCATTACCACGCCGCGTAAAGGTGTATGCCGTGGCGATTGCTATTGCCGGCGGCGCGGCAGCACTCCTGTGGGCGCTGCTTCAGCCGGAGCAGTGCTGCTCGGGCGGACCAGGATCCCTGGTTCTGCCGGCGACATTCGCCGTGTTGATCGCGGTGGCGTTGCTTTTTCCGCTGCGCCTGTCGCCCTACTATCTTCTCACGGTCGACAGTGCAGCGGCGTTCGCTGCGCTGCTCCTGTTTGGCCCGCTCCAGGCGTTGGCTGCGGCGGGCGCCGGGTCGGCAGTGGGCAACCTGGTGCAGGCGGCGCGTGGGAAGCGCGACCGCTGGAACGTGCTGTTCAACGTTGGCAAGAGCGTTCTCGGCGTTGGCCTCGCGGCGGTCCCCACTTTTGGCCTCACCGGCGCCCGATCACCATTTGCGTTCGACGGGGCAGTCCATGTGGTCGCCGCGCTGGTAGGCGCCGTGGTCTTCGACGTGTGCAACTCGTTCGCCGTGGCGGTGGCAGTTGGACTGCAGCATGGGCGATCACCGCTGCCCATATGGCGAGAGAGCCGGCGCACCAGCTCGATTCATTCGCAGGTGCTGCTGATCGCAGCAGTGCTCACCTCTCTCCTGGCGCCGGTGTATCCCTGGGCGGTGGGTCTCCTGGTGCTGCTGATGGGCCTGACCTACCGGTCTCTGAGCCAGACGCTACGCCTGGTAGACCAGGAGCGCGTGGCGCGGGGCGACGCAGAAGTGGCCCGCGATACAGCCGAGACAGAAGCGCGGGCGCGGGGAGAATTCCTGGCGCTGGCAGCGCATGAGCTCCGCACACCCATCACCAGCTTGCGCGGCTATGCTCAGAGGCTGCTGCGCCGGATGGCCGGTGGGCAGCCGGTGGAGGGAGCAAGCGCGCACCGCGCGCTAGAGGTGATTGACCGTCAGTCAGACAAGCTGGCCCGGCTCG
This sequence comes from uncultured Chloroflexota bacterium, assembly GCA_902805635.1. Lineage (GTDB taxonomy): Bacteria > Chloroflexota > UBA11872 > UBA12225 > UBA12225 > CADCTC01. The sequence continues at coordinate 8,133 of CADCTC010000060.1, read as the reverse complement.
TGTCTCAGCTCCTGGATGTGTCGCGCGTGCATGCGGGGACTCTGTCGCTCGACCGGCAGCCGACCGACATCTCGGCGCTTGCAAGCGATGTCGTTGCCGCCGCTCAGCAGTCGACGCCTCAACCATTGGTCGTCAACGCCGTGCCGGGGATCATGGCCACTGTGGATGCGCTGCGTCTGGAGCAGGTACTGGTCAACCTGGTGGACAATGCCATCAAGTACAGCGTGAATGAGGAACTGCCCATCGAAGTCGAGGTGCTGCAGCCCACAGCCCAGACGGTGCAGCTCGCGGTGCGGGATCGTGGCCTTGGGATCCCGGAGGCACATCAGCAGCACGTGTTCGAGCGCTTTTACCAGGTAGGTGGCAGCCGGGAAGTTGGTGGCATGGGGCTGGGCCTGTACATCAGCCGGCAGATTGTGGAAGCACACAGCGGCACGATCACACTGGAAAGTCCACTTGACGGCGGGACGCGCTTCGTCGTGACGGTGCCATCAGATGTTGTCTTCGTGAGTAACGATGCGCCGAGAGGCAGCATGGCAACTAGCGCCGCTCCCCGCGCTGCTGCAGCGTGAACGCACTAGGTGCCAAACGAGATTTGTTACAAAACGGTCAATCTTGTACTTTTGCGATGCCCATCCCCTGAATGGATGGTGGGATTGATGCGGACAGTTGCTGGGGACACAATTCCCGCCGTGACCGAAACATTCGCAACATCCGAGACCCTATCGAGACAAGTGTGCCTTGCGCAGGCAGGAGACGCTGCCGCTATGGCAGAGCTGTACCTGCGCTTTCAGCCCAAGATCACCTCGTACTTTCGCTACCACCTGGTGGGGTCGGCGCATGCGCATCGTGCGGACGACTTGGCCGAGGACCTGAGCGCCGACGTCTTCGTGAGACTCTGCGAGAAGTTTGGCAGCTACCGCCCGCAGGACGGCACGCCCTTCTCCGCGTGGCTGTACCGTATAGCCCACAACCACCTGATCGACTTCTTACGCAAGCGTCGCCTGCCGGGCGTGTCGCTGGCTGTCTTGGCGGAAGGCGGGTACACAGAACCGAGCGACACTCAAGCCGAGCGCGCGTTTGAGGTAGCCGATCAGGCAGGCGAGCTGGCCGCGGCGTACGCCCAGCTGCCGGACGATCATCGCACGGTGCTGTTCCATCGCTTCATCTGCGATCGCTCCTTGCTCCAGACTGCCCGCCTCACCGGCAAGAGCCAGGACTCAGTCAAGCAGCTCCAGGTGCGTGCCTTGCGCCGCCTCAAGGCCCACCTGGGAGTCTCTCCGGCTGCACAGCCCGATTCGGGCGCTGCGCGCCGTCACCCGGACTCCGGTGAAGCGGCTGGCAGCCAAGCGCGTACCGCCAACCGACAGTACGCGACGGTCTAGCGCAACGCGGCGTCAACACGGGCGCAACAAAGCGGCCACGGCGCCGCGCGATGATGGTGACGTGGAGCTTGCACTGGTGCAGGTGGTGATCGCAGCGCTGGCTGCCACGGCACTGCTCGCCGCGCTGGTGATGGTGATGCGCCCAACCACAGATGCCTCCGCGGGTCACCCCGTCTACCCGCACTCGCTCGGCAGGCGGCCCGCTCCACGTGGCCGCGCGAGGAGGCGGACTACTCACTTCCGCCGTGCTTGAGAAAGAACGGCACACATTCTCCACAGACCCGCAACGCGGCCCCGCCACGACGACCTCATAGTCGAGGGCAGGCCCATGAACAACCCTCCATCACAACCCGGCGGAACGGCGCGTGGATCGCACGAGGAAGAGACGCGCCGCGCACTGTCTAGCGGTTGGTTCGTGACGCTGGTCCGCTGACCTCAGGAGGTGCAGCGCCGGGGCACTCCGATGAATCGCCGCACGCATGGATGGCTGACGGAGCCACGCGGGGCGACCAAGGAGCTGCATGGAAACGGCTCGCGCTTGGGCTCAGGCGCCTAAAGTCGGTCACGGGCGCCAGCCGCGCACTGATTGCACAGCCTGTGCGCATGTGTTGGCCACCTTGCGGCACCATACTTGCGTTGGGACTGGTGGGCAGGCACAACGGCCACCGCAGCAAGGGCCCGCGCGCCGCGTTACCCGCACGGCCCGTAAGTGTTGCGTTCCCGCCACAATGGCGGGCGCGCCCCAGGAACCGGGTATGCCCTGGGGATGGATCATCACATCGCTCACATGTGAGCAAGACAGGAGCACAGCTATGGCAGCAGTCAACGCGTCCCAGTTGCGAGAGGGTATGGAGGTCTACAGCGGCGAGGGGCAGTCCCTCGGACCCATCGAGCGCATGGATCGCGACTCGATCACCGTCCGGGGCCAGCAGTACGAGTTCACGTCCATTGCCCGCACCGGTGCGAACCGTGTCTACCTCACGCGCCAGGTAGGTGCCAGTACAGGCACCGGCCGTGGGCGGGCGGGCGATGCCGGGTCGGAAGTGGTTGAGGCACAGGGGGAGATCCACGTGCCGGAGGTGGAGGAGCGCCTGCACGTCGAGAAGCGCCAGTCGGAGATCGGCGAGGTGCAGGTCCGCAAGACTGTGACGCAGGAGCAGCAGACGGTGCCGGTGGACCTGATGCGGGAAGAGGTGCGCGTGGAGGAGCGGGACACCGAGGACCGCCCGGCAACCGACGCCGACCTGCGCAGCGCGTTCGACGAGGGCACTATCCGCGTGCCGCTGCGTGGTGAGGAGGCAGTGGTCACTAAGGAGGCGGTGGTGACCGGCGAGGTGGTGGTCGACAAGGAGCGCACCACCGAGCACCAGGACATCTCCGGCACCGTACGGCGCGTGCGGGTGGAGGTAGAGGAGCACTACCAGCGCGAGCGCGATGGTTTCCGCCAGCACTACGCCCAGGGACGCGGGTCGAGCGGAAAGCCGCCTTTTGAGGAGGCGGAGCACACGTACCGCAGCGGGTTTGAGGCCGCTCACGACGAGCGGCACGCCGGCAAGCGGTTCGAGGACGTCGAGCCGGAGCTGCGGCGCCAGTACGAGCGCTCGAGTAGCGCGCGCGCCGGCAGTGATCCCTGGGAGCGATTGATCGAAGAGGTCCGCGAGGGCTATCGGCGTGGCGGGCACTAGACCGGTGCCAGCGTGGCAGGGATGCTGAGCGATCCGCTCGCCAAGGCAACGCTCGTCGGCATCGCCGCCAAACGCATACTCACCGGCCGCTAGCGGAGGCCTTGGAAACGGGCGCGGGGAAGCTCTCGTCGCGCCCGCTCCGCTAGCCAAGTCTTTCGAGGAGACCTATATGACATCGAATTCGAGTGGCACCCCTGCGGCCACCACTATTCCCAGTGCGCCTGAAGGGGCTGAAGCTGCCACTATCGCACGCCAGGGCGTGCGTCCCGCCGCAAGGGACGAAGAGGGTGCGGCCACTCACGAAGAGATCCGCATCCCCATCGTGGAAGAGCGCCTCGTCGTCGACAAGCGCCAGATAGAGCTTGGAGAGCTGGTGCTCCGCAAGACGGTGGACGAGCGCGAGGAACGCACTCGCCAGCCGGTGATGCACGAGGAGCTGGAGGTCGAGCGCGTCGCGGTGAACCGGCCGCTCGAGGCAGCCGCTCAGCGGCGCACTGAAGGCGACTGGCTGATCATTCCGGTCATGGAAGAGGTGGTGGTCGTGCGGACACAATTGATGCTCAAGGAAGAGATTCGCATCCGCACGCGGCAGGTGATGGGGGAGCAGGAGGTGGTGGCCACCACTCGCCACGAGCGGGTGGAGCTGGACGAACCCTCCGCGACCAGCTAACTGTTGACTGTAGGGCGGTTACCGTGCGGACGCGGGGTGCGCCGGAACAACTACGAGCTGCTCTCCGCCGCGCGGTTCCCAACGGCGGCGGAGCGCGTCAGCCCGGTCCGCCCGCGAGTCGCTCCACCGCATCAAGCAGATCCATCATCTCAAAGGGCTTTGGCACCACACCCTGGGCCTGCACTTCGTCCGCCCAGAGTCGGGCGTTGCGCGCCGCAGTCATTACAAGGATGGGCGCGTGCGGCCCCGGCCGCCGCCGGTAGTCGGCGGCGAAACCCCAGCCATCCATTATCGGCATGCGCATGTCCAGCAGGATGGCCCGCGGCGCCTTGCACTCTCCCACTTCCAGGGCTTCTGCCCCATTGGTCGCCTCTATCACTCGATAGCCCTCATCCTCCAGGATGAAAGTCACCACTTCGCGGATGCTGTGCTCATCATCCACTACCAGGACCGGACTGCTGCCTTCGACTCTCGTCGTCGTGCCGTAACTTCTCGATCAAGGGATACGCGCGGAGCAAGACCGCCGGCACGCCCGCTCCGATCACGGCAGCAGCACAGCAGTATGCACGCCGAGTTCGAGACCCTCCGCAGCGAGCCCGGCTAGGCACTCCCGGTGACACACCCTGCGCCCCTCCCGCGTCCCCCTGCGCACATGTGTGCGTCGGTGTCATACTGTGGCTGCCTGTACCGGTCGCGCTCAGACACCGTCGCACCCGCCGCTGCCACGGACTAACGGACACGCCAGCATGACAATCGCCAACCCCGAAACGCCCCAGGACCTCATCGCCGGGCCCCGCGGCCTGCCGGAAGCCGACTACGACGGCGTCCTGCGCGACTACCTGCTCAGCGGCAGCGAGGACGCCCTTTACCGTGCCTCACTCATGAGCCGGGACTTGGTGGACCGCCGCGTCGGCCCGGACGACCTGATCGCGCTGCACGCCGAGAGCGTCGAGCGAGTCATGCAGACGCTGCCGCCCCTGGACCGGGTGCGTGCCTTCCCCGGCGCCAACCAGTTCCTCCTGGAGGTGATGATCGGCTACGGCGTGCACCACCGGCAGTACCTGGACCTCGCCGAGCAGTCAGACCGTGACAAGCGGCGCGCCATCGACTTCATCGCCCACGAGCTGCGCACCCCGCTCACCAGCGCGCGCGGCTACATCGACCTCGCCTCGCGCTCCGTGCTCGGCGGCCAGCTGCAGATCGTGCCCGACTACCTCGCCCAGGCCAGAGAGTCGCTTGTTCGCCTCGGCCGCCTCTCCACCATGCTCGTTGCCGCCAGCCGCGGCGAGACCCCCGATCTAGAACGCACCTTGCAGGACCTGCGCGCCCTCACCCGCCAGTCCGTGGAATGGTCCCTCCCCGTCGCGGCCGAGAACGGCCTGACCCTCCTCTTCGAGGGCGTCCCCACCGCCTCCGCTGCCTTCGGGGACGCCGCCGATCCCGCCGATCCCGGCGGTGCCGCACCTCCGGCCCTGCCATCTCTGCCGCCGGTGCCCGTCCTGGCCAACGCCGACGCGCTGCTGAGCGCCATCGGCAACCTGCTCACCAACGCCTGCCGGTACACCCCCGCCGGCGGTGCCGTGCGCGTGACGTGCCGGGCGGATGAAGATCACGCCACCGTCGAGGTCACGGACAACGGCAATGGCATGACCGAGGAGATCCAGGGTCGCATTTTCGAGCGCTTCTACCGTGCTCCGGAGGCGCGCGCCTCCGGCCACGACGGCATGGGCTTGGGCCTCTTCCTGACCCGCGAGCTCGTCAAGGCCAGTGGCGGAACGATCGAGGTCGAGAGCGAGCCCGGCCAGGGCAGCACCTTCACCATCTGCCTGCCCATCTACCGCCACGCTGCCACGGCTACATAGCGCTCCACCAGCATGTGCGAGCCCAGCCGGCGGCGCCCATGGCGAGAGCGCCGCGCAGTGACCGGCAGCACCTCCGCCGTCCGCCTCCCCTTCTCACTGCCCCCATATACCTCCCATAGTCGGGTGAGTGCTGTGTGGCGCATCACGAGGAGCTTCACGTGGAGAAGGTGTTGAGAATTCTCCGGGTGACCGCCATACCGGGGCTGATTGGCACAACACCTGTTGTGTCAGACCGCAGCCACACATGCCACGCACCGCCGCAGCAAACGGCTCGATACCCGACCAACTGTGCGCCGCGTGCGGTGCACCACTTAGTCGCCCCGCGCGGCGCGCCGACGCGTTGTGCCGCCTCTGTGCGGCGCGGCGGGGGATTCGCGCCCAATGGGAGTGGCAGCTCAGAATCCACCCACCGGATGAGGCGCCGGGGGGGCCCTCCGGAAAACCTCCGCCCAACAGTGGCGGCCGCACCTGAGTATCGAGGCACGCTGACGATACTGGCCGGTGATTGCCGGTGATTGCGAACGCCGGGGTGGGCAGGCTACGCATGCAGGCCACACTCCTGGAACATGCCCGCTTCGACGGTGTCATCTAGCGGGCCCTCGCGCAGCCCGGCCAGTCTTACCGCGACCGTCGCATGCTGCCCATTGAGAGGCCGCCGGCGCACTGCCTCCAGGGCGTTCCGCATCCGCTTGTGTGCCCGACGCTGCTGCGCCTCCGAGTACTCTGAGTTGGTGGTGCCCACTGGCAGTACCTTCCGCCTATGGCTGCCTCACGCGGCGCCCCGCAGAGCATCGTCGGTCGCCGTAGCTGCCCTGTTGCCTTCCTGTGGAGCAGTCGTGGTGCTTTCCGCGCAGCTCGACCGCCTGCGAGAACGTGCGTTAGCCGGAGCGGACACGCATCCAGCGCGCACAGCGCCGAGTAGAGGCCGAAGACGATAAGTCCAAGCGCCACCATTCCGAGCAACGGTCCGCCGAACGGCTGGCCTGCCAGGGTGTCTAGCGCGCCATCCAGCCCGCGTGAGCGGGTGGCGTCGGCATTGAGAGCGGTCTGGATGATGATCACCCCGACCGCTCCAAGTACGACGCCGCGCGCCGTCAGGCCGATCCTCCCAACCCAGGTTGCCAGCTCCGCCTCGCGGGCGCTCATCATCTCACGCCGCAGGTCCTTCTTGAAGTCGGTGGAATACGCCAGGTACAGCTCGCCTGCGCCGCCGGCCGCCACCCAGACGCCAACCAAGCCGGTCAGCCACGCGCCAAACGGCTGCGCCAGCAACCATGCGGTGGCGGAGACCGTCCCCGATCCGTCAGCCTGCCCTGCCGCCGCTCCGGAGGCAGCCCCTGCCAGCAGTCGCACGGCTGCCACACCTAGCGCGCCCTACGTTAGTGCACTCGCAAAGTACGCGAAGCGCTGCGCCAGGCCTTTGGCATCCGACCCCTTGCGCAGTGGATCCGGGAAGGCGCGCACCACGCCCCACAGCGCGTAGCCGGCAAGTCCGACTGTGATGACCGCCAGCAGCGCCATTCCTGACGGCTGCGCCGCCAGTGTGCTTAGCGCGCTCTGCTGGTCCGTCTGACGGCCACCCGCGCCGAGTGCTACCTAAATGGCCAGGATGCCCATAGTGGCGTACAACAGCCCACGGACCAGGTAGCCGAGCCTAGCCAGCCTTTCCACCCACGGGCTGCGTGCCGCGGCGCTACCCGCCTGACCCACATCTCCGCGCAGGTCCGTGAGCTGCTCCGTAAGCCCATCCGCCTTGTCTAGCGCTCTCGTTGCCATCGAGCGAAGGGGACGCACGTTCCTTGCCAAACGCCGCCTTGAACCGCCCGGCGTCGTCCCGGTCGTGCGCCGCCCAGGAGTTGCGGACGAGAGCGACAGTGCCGTGGGGACTTGCCGCAGCACGCCTCACCTGGCCGGCCCGCTTAGAAGCCCGCAGAGCGCAGCTGCCCCTATCCCCGCCCATCGGCGGTATCGAAGCTCACCTTTTGGGCTGGGACTGGACCGACTGCCGCGTCAGTCTCCATACTGAACGTAAAGGTGCTCTACTGATCGCAGCGAGACGGCGCGTACTACGCGCTGCGCCAGCCCCAGGACACGGGAGGGCTCCAGCCGCTGGGACGCTTCCATGATCTGGCCACCGCGGTCGCCGCCGCGTTGGCCTGCTAAACCGCGCCACCGCGACGCATGGCGGGGCAATTCCACCGCGCTTTGACCGGAGCTTGACCTTCGTGTGCCAGTCCCACATTATGGCTATGCGTTGCACGACCACTCGGTCCATCATCGATACGCTTCAGGCAGCTCTGGTGGAGCGTCAAACGCTGCTAACGGAACCGGAGACGGACCAAATGGTGCGCCGCGCAGACGTGCTCGGCCTGCACATGACAGAGCTGTTGGGCCAGCTAGAGACGGTGTACCCGCCGCAGCGCTCGTTAGGGGATCAAGAGTCGATGCCGGGCGAGTTCGACCGCTTCCTCGACGGCGGTCACTCCCAGCGCCTCGCAGCGTGATCGCTCCGTCGCGCTAACGAGCGTCGC
>CADCTC010000059.1 GCA_902805635.1 uncultured Chloroflexota bacterium | reverse complement strand
TTCCTCATCCCTGGAAGGCGGCACGACCGGAGCATGTGCCGGCACCCGACGTCGATCTCTCGGTCGCCGCAAATGCTCCGGCAGCCCCCGTGGCACCGGCAGTTCCGGTTGCACCCGCCGCACCCGCTGCCGTCGTGCCGGCGCCTGCCCAAGCGGCGCCGCCCGCGGCCGCGCAGCCGGCGCCCGCCCCCGCGATCCACCCGGTGCTCGCGGCGCCGCTGCCGGCCAGCTTGCGCTTGGAAAACTTCCGCCACCAGTGGCAAACCTGGAACAACTGCGGGCCGGCCACTATCACCATGGCCACCAGCCACTTCGGTCGCCCGGAGACGCAGGCGCACGCCGCCGCCTTCCTCAAGCCCAACGCCAGCGACAAGAACGTCAACCCGGATGAGATGGTGGCCTACGTCCGCTCGCTCGGCCTGCGCGCCGACCTGCTCATTGCCGGCGACCTGGACAAGCTCAAGCGCCTGGTGGCCAACGACATTCCCGTGGTGGTGGAGATGTGGTTCACCCCACATCCCAACGACGGCATGGGCCACTACCGTCTGCTGGTCGGTTTTGACGACGCGGCGCGCCAGCTGATCTTCTACGACAGCTATGACCCGCCCGGCACCAACGTGCGCCTGCGCTACGACACGTTCGACGCCGACTGGCGCGTCTTCCAGCGCCTCTACATCCCGGTCTATCCCGCGGAGAAGGCGGAGATCGTGGAGGCCATTGTCGGCGCCGATCGCGACGAGGCCCAGCTGCGCGCGCGTTCCCTCGCGGTCGCGCAGGCTGAGCTCGACGGCAAGCCCAACGACCCCTTCGCCTGGTTCAACGTCGGCGCCACCCTCACCCGCGTCGGACGCACCGCCGAAGCGGCGCAGGCGTTCGATCGTGCCCGCGCCCTGAAGCTCCCCTGGCGCATGCTCTGGTACCAGTTCACTCCCTTCGAGGCCTACCTCGCCGAAGGCCGGGTCAATGACGTGATCTCGCTTGCCGGCGCCAATCTCCAGCAGGCCAACGACCTGGAAGAGTCGCACTACTTCCGCGGCCGTGCCCTGGAAGTCCAGGGGCAGCCGGCCCAGGCTCGCACCGCCTATCAGGCCGCCGTTCGCTCCAACCCTAAGTTCGGTCCCGCCCTGCACGCCCTCTCCCAGGTTGGCGGCTAGTCGCTCAGCCGTGCCTAGGAAGGTGGCGACAGCGCCGCCGCGTGCGTGCTGCCTGCAACAGTAGCGTTCCTTGGCGGAGCCACATGTATCGGCAGACGGCCAGCCATGAGGCGCGACGCCCACAGCAGCCCGGTCACGAGGGCGAACCCGGCGGCGAGTTCGGTGAACGGCAGCACGTGATAGGCGTAGCGCGGCACGAACATCGGGCCGGGCGCGCCGGCCAGGAACGAGTAGAACGGCACCAGCCCCACGACGATGGCGAATGGCAGCAGCCACCTGCGCTGCGCCAGCAGGAGCCCGGCGCCGGCCAGGAAGACCACCAGGCGCAACGGCTGGTCGCGGTACAGGAACTCCGGGAAGATGCGCAGGAAGCCGCGCGCTGCGTAGGTCACGAACTGAACCGGCGTGTGATAGCCAAAGAAGTACGTCGAAGCTGAGATATACGGCGGTGACGCCCAGTTCAGCGCGTACTGCTCGCGCGTGGGGAAGCCGGGTGTGCCCAGCCTGTCCTGGAACTCCAGGTTGCGGTTCACGGTGGCGCCGTACGTCCCAGGGTAGAAGGGATCGCCGTAGGTGACCGCGTACCCGGCATACATCGGCGCGACCAGCGTCGCCACCAGCGCCGCTGGCACGAGAGCACGGCGCCAGTGCCAGCGCAGCACCAGCGCGGCGGCGCCGATCAGCTCCAGCGTCAGCACAATCATGTCGCCACGCACCAGCGCCACGCCGGCACACGTAACTCCCGCCACCGCCAGGCGCGTCCACCCCGGCGTCTGGCGCCGCCGCAGCCCCACGAAGAGCGCCGCGACTGCGCACAGCAGCAGAGCCGACACCAGCTCCTCGCGCAGCCCGAGCACGCTGTTGGCCGCCGCGGGAGCGTGCAGCGCCAGCAGCAGGCCGCCCGCCAGTCCCGCCAGCGGGTGCAGCAGCCGCCAGCCCAGCAGGCACGAGCCGGCGGCCACCGCCACACTCAGCAGGAGTGACGTCAGGCGCGTGTGGAAGCCAGATGACCCCAACGCGTTGAACACCAGCCGCAGCGTCGCCGGCCAGCCAGGCTCGCGGCCGTTGTTGCCCCCCGCGTAGAACACCACCAGCGGGTTCGCCCTTCCGTCGTAGCCCGCCTCGCGCAGCTTCCCCTGGTCGGTGCCGGCGCTCGCCGGCCGGTAGTTGGCCAGCTTGCGCGTGTAGCTATCTGCAAAGGTCTGGTAGCCCAGCGCGTCCGGCACCAGGCGATCAAAGCGCACTGGCATCAGCGCGTTCCAGCGCGCGTCCAATCCCAGCGCGCCGACGACGATGCACGCCGCCGCCAGCCAGGCGCCGGTCGTCTGAAGGGTCGAACGAGAACGCATCGACCGCCAGCACACCGCGGCAGCGGCGAGGATCGCCAGAGCGAAGCCGGTGCGGGCGATGAAGACGCCGGTGATCACCTCAGCTGAGCCGGCCGGGTCGAAGAGGAGGTGCGCGAGAGGGTCTGACCTCACCCCCGGCCCCTCTCCTATGGGAGAGGGGAGTATGGCGGCGCCAGCGGCTCGGCCGATCACGGCAGGAAGAAGGCCGGCGGCGACAGCGCCGAGTATCGTCCACTCCTGACGAGCGGCGACGGCTCGCAGCGCGAGGAAGGAGAGGGCAGCCGTGGCGGCGGCGTACACCACGATGGGGAAAGATGGGTGGGGTGACGCGAGCGGATCGGCGACGGTGCTGATGGTGATAAGAGAGAGGACGGTGGCGGTGGTGGCGGTGGTGTTCCGCGAGGTGAAGCGCAGGCGGTAGGTGCGGGCGTCGCCCAGCTGGGGAGTCAGATCGAGCACCTGGTTGCCAGTGACCTCGCCGATCGACTGGTCGGCAAAGAGCGTGCGGTAGGCGGCGCCTTCGCCGGCAGCGAGCTCCAGTCGGTTGGGGAAGCTGACGCTCCCCAGCCCCTTACCGTCCTCGGCCGTCAGGCGGTTGAAGAAGTTGGGCCGCAGGTGAACCACGGTAGACGGTTCACGAGTGAGACGGTAGACCACGGTCCCCTCGCCGCCCGGTGGCAGCGTGAGGCCGTAGTAGCCTGCCTCGAAGCCACGGAACTCCTCGATCTCCGGGTCATTTGGCACGCCCCGGTAGACATACGAAGCGTAGTAGTTGAACCGCTGGGCGTCGGGCGGGTCGGCACGCAGCCAGCCTTGCATCGCGTCCGGCCACAACAATGACGCGGCGAGGGCGGCGGCCAGGCCAGCTCCGGCGGCGGTCGTCGCCGCCATCCAACGCTCCTGGTGGCCCACCCCAATGCCACGCACACTCCAGTACGCCCAGTGGCCGAAGCTGGCGCGGCGCCGGTCGAACAGCAAGACCACCAGCACCAGCGCGGCGCAAAGCAGCACCTCCGGCAGCCGCTGGTACAGCAGCACCTGTGCGCCCAACAACGCCAGCGCGAAGAGCGCGTCACGCGGCGTGTCGTTGCCGCTCAGGACCGGCACCGTTACCGCCGCGACCGGGAGCAGCGCGATTGCTGCCACGCCCATGAGTACCCAGCGCCAGCCGCGCTGCAGTCGCGCCACCACCGCGCCGGGCCGGTACGCGTTCACCGCCACACAGGTGAGCGCCAGCAGCGCCGCGAGTGGCAGCGCCAGCGCCCGCCAGGTGGCGGCGAGAAGTGCAATGGTGGACAGCATCAAGCCCCGGCAATCCTAACGCGCATCGCCGGGGCCGAGAGACGGAAGAAGACCTACTTGGGGAAGCCCTCGCCGGCCTTCTTGATCAACAGTTCGAACTGCGCCTGGAGGTCCTTGAGCGCCTGGTCGACGGTCGCTTCGCCCTTGACGGCCCGCAGGACGTGCTCCTTCACCACCGGCTCCAGCTCGATCCACTGGGCATGATAGGGAATACCATCACCGTACGCCTTCTGCGAGTCCTGGTAGACCTGCAGGCTCTCGAATGGCTGGAGCGTCTTGGCGAAGGCGGCCTCGCCGGACTTGCGGACCGGCTGTGTATACCCGCCGCCGATCAGGATATCCAGACCCTCCTTGCCGGTCATGCCTTTGACCACCTCCCAGGCGGCATCTTTGTTCTTTACGCCCGGCGGAATCGCCAGGGCGCGCGTGGTGGAGCGCGAGCGCCGCGGCAGACTGCCCTTCGGCGGCAGCGCCGACGCAGCGTGCGTCTTCATCCAGTCCAGCCTGAGATACCCCGGCACGGAGTCGCGACTGCGGATGTCCACCGCCTGCTTCTCGTTGTTCCAGTCGCTGGTCTCGCCGGGTCGGGCGATGATGTGCAGCTTCTGAACCCAGTCCACGTAGCGCTGCCACTGCTTGACATTGGACGGGGAGTAGACCTTGGTGACGGTCTTGTCCGGCGGCAGGATGCCGGCGCCCTCCACCATGGTGCCGCCGTAGCCCCAGGCGTAATAGGGGAACCAGCGGATGTCCTCGCCAAAGGGCTGGACCATGAACATGCTGCTGCCCTCAGGGAAGCGGCGCAGCAGGCTGCGGCCCGACTCCTCTAGGTTCTCCCAGGTCCAATCGTTGGTGGGGTATTTGATGTTCGCTTCGTCGAACAGCTTCTTGTTGTAATACATCACCGACGTGCCGGTGAAGTCGGGCAGCGCCAGCTGCTTGTTCTGCCACTTCATGCCGTTGATGTACACCGGGTAGAAGTCGTCCAGCTGCACCGCGCCCTTGTCGCGGTTGACCAGCGGCGTGAGGTCGGAGAACAGGCCGCGGGCAATCGTGTCCACCACCTGCTTGTCGTTGGTGTGCAGGATGTCCGGCGGTGTCCCGGCGGCCGCCAGGGTGGACGGCTTGAGGATCATCTGCGCCTGCGGAATGGACTGGATCTCGGTCTGGATGTTGGGGTATTTCGACTTGGCCAGGTCGGCTGTCTTCTGCATCAGCTCCACCTGCGCGCCACCAACCCAGGTGATGCCGATCAGCTGCACCGGTTCCTTGGTCATTTGCGACGACCCGGCCGCACTGTCGGTCTGCCCCGCCGACGGGGCGCCGCACGCCGCCAGCAGCGGCGTCAGCGCGGTCGCGGTGGCCCCACCCATGAAGGCGCGCCGGCTCACGGCGCGCACCCTCTTATTGCTTTCCATCTCTCTGTGCTCTCCTGTTGTGCTGAGTGTTGTTGCCACTGTACTGGCCCGCGCGACTAGTGGCAAGGGTTTGTGCTGCTTGTCTGCCCTCCACCTACCTCGGCTACCCGCGCCGGCCCGGCGCCGTGACTTCTATGCCCGCTTCCTCGAAGCCTTCACGCACGGCGCGCAGCAGCGCCGGGGTGGCTGTATCGTAACTGGCGATAGTGGTGCCGTCGGCGCCGCACTGCGCCGACATGAGGATGGTCTCCTTGATGAGCGCCGGTGTGGCGCGCACGCGCTGCGACAGCGCCGTCACGAAATGCTTCTCCAGTCCGACCGCGCGGCGGATGGAATGGTAGAAGCCGCGCTTGGCGACCATCAGCTCCGGGTCGCCGGTCTCCTCGACGTAATCCGCGGCGCGGATCGAGTCGAAGTACGGAGACATGCCGCGCAGGTCGAAGCCGAGCATCTCCGGGTACATCCAGCAGTCGTTGAAGCGTACGTCGATGCCCGGCCGGGCGGCATGCGCCGCGGTGTGGATCTCGCGCCAGAAGCGCACGTACGAATCGCAGCGGAAGCGGAACCAAGCGTAAAACTCCGGCATCTCCACGAAGAGCTGCGACGCCGTGGTGGTGCTGTTGAGCAATAGCCTGAGCTCGAATGCCTCGCGCGCGTTGTACCGGTCGTGCCCCATCGCCAGGCGCCGGATGCGCTCGACGATGGCGTTCCAATCTAGCCCCTGTTTCTCGGCGGCCGCCCGACAGCTGTCGCAGAAGCAGGTGCCCAGCGGCAGGCGCATCAGGCGTTCCACCTCGGTCATCTTCTGCCGGTACGATGGCGCGCCGGCAAACCCCAGGAAGCACGTCTGGATGAAGTCCAGGTCGTACCGCGTCGCCAGCTCGGTGTACAGCGCCCGCGCGTAGACGAGCGTGTCCGGGTTGTTGGGGCACAGCTGCGTCGCACTCGGCTTGCCGTACACGTCGCGCTGCACGCAGTCCTGGAACTCTCCGCGCAGGCGGGGCTTGTCCACCCAGGTGTGGGAGAACTCCACGCCCGCCAGCATGCCGCGCTTGCGCGCCGCGTCGGCGTAGAAGGCCACCCAGTCGGTGTCCTTCAGCTCGGCGTCCTCGGACTTGAGCGGCTTGATGCGGCTGTCCTTGTAGAAGCTGGAGTCAACGTGCCAATACGCGCGGGAGTCTTCGGTCCAGTAAACCTTGCGGCGCGGGTTGTGGGGGTAATAGAACTCCGAGAGCGGGCGCTTCTCGTCGTGCATCAGGATCACGGGGTAGATCGAGTTGGTCAGCGTGTCACGCTGGAGCACGTCCAGGATGTGCTCCACACCCTCGTCGATGTGGTCCTGCGGAAACAGGCGCGAGCTCACTTCGCGGAAGATCATTTTCTAGTTCTGTCCTTTTCCCGGCCGCGACCGCCATGCCGGCGCGGTCGGTCACGCGGTTCACCACGTCGCCTTCGGGCAGCAGGCCCTGGAGCTCGGCGAAGCTGTGGAAGCGGGGCATGGGCAGCGTATTGGCCGCTTCGGGCAGCACCAGGACGCGCGCGTCCTTGCCCAGGCGGGAGAGCGCCTCGTCCACGGCGTGCTGCAAGTCGCCGTCGAAGCGCGCGTTGTTCTTGGTGAGCACGGTGTCGGGCGGCCGGTTGATCGCGAACACGACGTCGCACAGGTAGCCCGGCCGGCGCACGTAGTATTCGCCGCGGATGGACTTGCAGCGATCCGAGATCTCACGCGGCGTGCGCTGCTGATCGCGACGGTCGTGCTCGACGAAGATCTGGTCAAACGTCCAGGACGCCTTCTCCTGCTCCCAGGCGGACGGCACCGCCGCCGGCCCGGCAGGATGGCCCACGAACACCAACGTGCCCGGGTCACGGCTGGGGTCCTCCCAGCGGGCGCGCGTGCCGATGGCGGCCTGCTCCAGTGGCGATGGCGCGTGGGCGCCGCGCGCCAGGTTGGCGCCCAGCGTGGCGATGGTCAGGTCCGCCTTCTGCCCGATCTCTGCGCCCCACACCTCGCGGTCGCCGTAGGCCACGCCGGCACGGTGGGCCAGGATGCGATGGCCGCAGAACGCCCGCAGCGGCTCGCCAAAGCGGTTCACCACGAAGTTGACGATGTAGTTCAGGTTGACCAGGTCGCCGATGTCGTCCACGTCGGCGCGCGAGGGGTTCTGGCCATACGAGCCGTATTCGCAGTAGGGCGAGAAGTTGCACGAGTGGTTGCGCAGCACCGAGAGCCAGTACGAGACGGCGGGGGTGATCATCTTGGCGCCGCCCTCGTAGCCGTGGGTGTTGTGCGGCGCGATGCGTCCCACGGCGACCTTGAAGTCCGCCTCCGCCACCAGCCGGTTGATCCATAGCGGCGTGCCGCGCGGAGAGAGGCCGATGTAGGTCATGTTCGCGTCGTCGAACGCGTCGTGGGAGATGCAGCGGTACTTATCCACCTGCTCCTGCCCGACCTTGCGGACCAGGTCTTCGTGGTTCATCGGCAGGTGCACGCCGGTGCCGGTGAAGATAGTGATGTCTTCGGCACGCGCCCCGGCCGCGTGCAGCTCGCGCAGCACCGCCGGCAGCACGCGGTGCGCGGGCGTGGGGCGGCCCCAGTCATCGGTGATGACCGCCACCTTCTTGCCTGCCAGATCGTAGGAGCGCAGCGGCTGCGCCGCGATAGGCCGGCGCAGCCCGTCCTCCACGACCTCTTCCCAGGTCTGCGTCGCGGGCGTGTACTTCGCCTGCGCCACGGTGACCTGCTCGTCGGGGACGCTCAGGTTGACGCTGAACTTCTGCTCGCCCAGTGCAAGGTCGATCTTCATAGCTATCGCTCCCGTGTGTCACTTAAGACTGTTCCACCACCGTTCGTGGTGAGCCTGTCGAACCACACCCTTCGACAAGCTCAGGGCGAACGGACGTGGTGAAGCCACCACCTACCCGCGGCGTATCTCCACGCCGGCTTCTTCCAGCCCTTCCTTGATCGCGCGCAGGCAGTTCATCCAGCTGCCGTCGTAGTGGCCGATGGTCAGCGCGTCCGCGCCGCATTGCGCGCTGATCAGGATGCCCTGCTTCACCAGTTCCGGGGTGGCCTTGGGCCGCGGCGAGATTGCGGAGAGGAAGTACTTGTCCACGCCGATGGCGTGGCGGACGGCGTGCAGGTAGCCGCGCTTCCATTCCATGCGCGCCGGGTCGCCGCTCTGCTCGGAGTAGTCCGAGGAGCGCACGCTGTCCATGAACTGGCCCACTCCCTTCATGTCCAGCCCCATCAGCTCCGGGAAGCCGGCGTAGTGGTTCAGGCGCACGTCGATGCTCGGCTTGGCCTTGTGGACCGCCGCGTAGATCTCGCCGAAGAACTCGGTGATGCTGTCGGTGCGGAACTTGAGGAACTGGTAGAGCTCAGGGACCTCGGCCAGCAGCGCCGTGGCGGTCTGGACCGAGTGGAACAGCAGGTTCAGGTCGAACGCCTGCCTGGCATTGAAGCGGTCGTAGCCGTCGGCCATCCAGCGCAGGCGCTCCTTAATGGCGCCCCAGTCCAGACCGCGCTTCTTGGCGGCGCGCTCGCACGCGTCGCAGAAGCAGCCACCCAGCGTGATCCCCACCAGGCGCTGCAGCTCATTCGACGCGAACGGCACATTTGAAGGGCTGGTCGGGCGGCCGGGGTTGAAGCCCCGCACGCACGTCATGACGTAGTCGATGTCGTAGTGCGCCGCCAGGTCGGTGTACAGCGCGATGCCGTACGTGCGCACGTCGGGATTGTTGAAGCAGATCTGCTGATCGAATCGCTTGCCGTAGATGTCTCGCTGGACCACGTCCTGGAACTCGCCGACGGCGCGCTCCTTGTCCAGCCAGGTGTGCGAGAGCTCGGCGCCGGTGGTCATGCCGCGCTTGCGCCCGCCGTCGATCAGCTCCTGCAGCCAGTCGTGCCCCTGCAGCTCCTCGTTGTCCGATAGGCGCGGCTTGATGCGGCTGTGCTTATAGCTGTCGGGGTTGGGCTTCCAGTAGGCGCGTGAGTCCTCGGTCCAGTAGACCTTGCGGCGCGGGTTGTGGGGGTAGTAGAAGTCGGTCAGGGGGCGCTTCTCGTCGTGCATCAGCGCCACCAGGTAGACGCTGTTGGTCAGCGTCTCGCGCTCCAGCACGTCCAGCATGTGCTCCAGTCCCTCGTCCACCAGGTCCCAGGCGTACAGGCTGGCAACCACTTCTCTCCAGTACATGCGCTCACTCCTCGTCTCGTGTTCTGGCCCGGCACGTCTTGATCGCGTGCCGGCGCACGGCGGCGTGATAGTATCGTTTTATCGCCGCGGGGGACCGGCGAGCGTGCCATCCGAATCGTGCGCGGCTAGTCGCGCGGTTGCCAGGCGGAGGGAAACGATGACGACACGGCGGTCACTGGTGGGATGGGGCAGCGCGGCGGTCGCGGCGGGCACGCTGGCGCTGCTGGCAGCAGGGTGCGGCGCGCAGGCGAGCGAGCCACAAGGCAGCGCCCAGGCGCGGCGCGACGTCACCTTGGAGTGGCTGGCGGGGGCCAACGCGGTGGAGGAGCAGATCTACAAGCAGATCGCCGCCACCTTCGAGCAGGTGAACACACCCACAAAGGTCGCGTTCGTCAACGGGAACGCGGCGGGCACCGACTGGCAGGTCAAGCTGGAAACCATGGCAGCCGCGGGCACGCCACCGGACGTTGCGTGGCACGGTCCGGAGTGGTTCCCGGGCATCGTGAGCAAGGGCATTTACAAGCCAATCGACAGCTACCTGGCGAAGCAGCCCAAGAACGAAACGGCAGACTTCTTCCCACGGGTGATGGAGCAGTACGGCTGGGAAGGCAAGCAGTACGGCGTGCCGGCTAGCATCACCGTGATGACCATCTTCTACAACAAGGACCTGTTCGACAAGGAAGGTATCGCCTACCCCGACGGCACCTGGACGTTCGAGGGCAAGTACCTGGACGCGGCGCGGCGCCTGACCAAGCGAGACGGCGGCAAGCTGGTGCAGCTAGGCGTGGGCAACCCGCACCGCGACTGGGTGTGGCCGTGGGCCGGCGGCGCCGACTACCTCGACAAGGCGGGCAAGAAAGTCACACTGGGCCAGTCGGCCGAGGCCGCCAAGTGGTTCCAGTTCGCGGGCGACTTGCGCACCAAGTACCAGGTGGCGCCCAGCATGGACGAGCAGAAGGCGATGCAAGGGGGCACGCGCGCCTTCTTCCTCACCGGTCAGGTGGCGATGGAGATCGAAGGCAACTGGACCCTCTCCGACCGCAAGCTGATCAAGAACTTCACCTGGGACGTGGCGCCCATCCCGATGGGCAGCAAGGCGCGCGCAACGCCGTTCTTCTCGACCGCGGACATGGTGTGCCAGGGCAGCAAGAACCCCGACGAGGCGTTCTCGTTGTGCTGGCACATCGGCAACACGGCCTCTGAGCGTACCCTGTCCGCGGAGTTCGGTCGTGTGCCGGCGCGCAAGTCGCTCTGGAGCCACTTCACCATGCTGGACAACGGGCTTGCGCCCAAGAACCGGAAGGTGATCGTGGACGCGCTGGAGTACGCTCAGTCCGCGCCTCGCTTCCGGGACTTCCGCGAGTTCGACAGCCGCACCCTGGCGCCGCTGATGGCGCAGCTCAACGAGGGGAAGATCACGGGCCAGCAGCTTGTCACGGATATGCTGCCCAAGCTGGAGCAGCTGGCGAAGTAGACGCAGTAGGGAAGGAGCCGCAACGTGGGATTAGTAAAAGCGCTGGAGCACGCGGGGCTGACGGTGACTAACCTGGAAGAGTCGGTGGCGTGGTACCGCAAGATGTTGGGCTGCGAGATCGTGGAGGAGCTGCACTGGCCGGAGAACGGCAACCGTGCGGTATACCTCTCGCTCGGCCACCAGGGCGGCCTGCTGGAGCTCTTTCACCGCGCCGGCACGCACAAGAGCTATGACCCGGACAAGGAGATGGCGCGCTACGAGCACATCTGCGTGCACGTGGAAGACATCGACGCTGCCTACCAGGAGCTGGCCGCCAAGGGAGCGAAGTTCGCCGTGGCGCCGAAGCCGGCCAAGCGCCATGCCCGGCTGTGCGTCATCGTGGACCCGGATGGCTTCAAGATCGAGCTGCTGCAGCCCCTCTCGGCCGAAGAGCACGCCCGCGTGGTGCGCGAGGCGGCTCAGCCCGCGATGGCCAGCGCGCGGTAGCCGATCCGTCTATGGTGAGCAACCCCGTTCGTGGTGAGCTTGTCGAACCATGCCCTTCGACAAGCTCAGGGCGAACGGTACTCTTGCTAGGCGTTCAACGCGTTGGCGGACCCGATACAGCGGCGGTCGATCCGCGCACGATAAATGCCGGTTCCAGCATCCTGGTGCCGGCGTCCGCGTCGATCGTGGTGTCCTGTGGCGTCGGCGGGCCCAAGCGGCGTAGCAGCAGGTCTGCGGCGGTAGCGCCAAGGACGTGCAGCGGCTGCGCCACGGTGGTCAGCTCCGGGTTGGTGTAGGTAGTGATCTCGGTGCCGTCCAGCGCGACCACCGAGAGGCGGCCGGGCACCGGGATGCCTTCTGCCTGGGCGGCCTTGAGCACGTGCACCGCCACGCGGTCGCTGGCGACGACGGCGGTGATTGGCGGATGCTCCGGATCTGGTCGTGCAGGCGCCACGGCCGAGCGCAGCCAGTCACGCAGGCTACCAGGGTCAGTGGGTTCCGCGTCAAAGGTGCGTGGCGCGGACCAGCCGTGGCGGGCCGCGTACTCGCGCGTCACGGAGATGCGCAGCCGGGAGGTTGGCATGGCGCGGCCCTCGACGTAGAGCGGCAGCGCCACGGCTTGGTGACCCAGAGCGGCCAGGTGGTCCAGCGCCACGCGCATGGCCAGGTGGTGGTCCAGCGTCACCGCGGGGATACCGCTGATCGAGGGTCGCGCCACGAGCACGATCGGCGCTCCTCGTCCGGCGGCGGCCGTGATGGCCTGCGCGTCACCCGGCAGCTCACCCACCACCAGCAGGCCGTCGGCACGGCCGTGCGACAGCAGCCCGACAATGGCTTGCTCCTCGCGCTCGTCGCGGTGTACGTCCCCAAGCAGCAGGTGGTACCCGGCGGCACGGCACGCGGCGTCAATGCCCTCCACGATGGCGCCGAAGAATGGGTGCGCCAGCTGTCGCACCGCGACGCCGATGGTGTGGGTGCGGCCGGTACGCAGCGCGCGCGCCGCGGCGTTCGGCGTGTACCCCAGGTCCTCCGCCGCGCGGCGCACGCGCTCGCGGGTGTCCGACCCGACGCGGATGGTCGACTCCACGTCGCGCAGCACCACCGACGCAACGCCGACCGAAACGCCCGACGCGACCGCTACGTCGCGCACGGTGGGCGTATGGCGCAGTGCGTCCCGTCGCGGAGGCGGTACCCCCGACCCTTTAGAGTGGACCGGGTTGTTCATGCGTGATACTCTCGTTTTATCATGGTGGCGCCACGGACCCGCGGCAGTAGGGCCGCCAGGTAAGGGAGGCAGAGGGAAATGACACTCTCAGTGACAATGGCTACCAAGCGCATCACTCGACGCACGATCGTCGCCGCCGGGGGGGTGGTGCTGCCTGCGGTGGCGGCCGCGTGCGGCCCGACGGGGCAGACGCCGCCCAAGGAGAAGGCGCCGGTGAACATCAAGGTGTTCACCTGGACCAACATCATCAACATGCCGGTCTGGGAGAAGGCGCAGACGCGCTTCAATGAGCTACACGCCAAAGACAAGCTGAGCGTCACATTGACGCACCAGCCGAACGACAACAACGCCTACTGGACCAAGCTGGTGACCGAGTACGCCGCCGGCACGGCGTGGGACGTCATCTACGGCAACCCGCTCGAGACGCAGGACGTGGCGAGCAAGGGCATGCTCAAAGAGCTCTCGCCGTACATCAAGCGCGACAAGTTCGACCTCAACGACATCAACCCGCCGGCGCAGGTGGGGTACATGTTCGACGGCAAGGTCTGGGGCCTGGCCTGCTGGAACGACACACGGGTGCTCAGCTACAACAAGACGGCGTTCCAGTCGGCGGGCATCCCCCTACCGCCGCAGACGCTGGATGGCCCCGGTTGGACGGTGGACGACTTCATCAACGCGGCGCGCCGTCTGAACGACGTCGCGAACAACAAGTACGCCTTCGTGCCGGAGAGCACGACCGACGCGGTGCTGCGCTTCCCGTGGCTCTTTGGCGGCTTCTACTTCAACGACGAGAAGGTGCCGACGCGTTCCGCGATGAACTCACCCGAGTACGTGCGCGGACTGGAGTGGGGACGCGATCTACAAACAGCGCACCGCGTGATGCCGCCGCGCACGTTCGCCGCACAGTTCGGCGGCCACGACAAGATGTTCCAGACCGGCATGATGCCAATGGCCTGGGCGGCGTACAAGCACGTCACCGCCGGGTGGGACGTGATCAAGGACTTCGAGTGGGCGGTGGCGCCCATGCCACGCGGCACGCGCCGTATGCACCACGCCTCGCCCCAGGCGTTCGCCACCGTATCGCAGTCCAAGTTCCCGGACGAAGCCTGGACGGTAGTAAGGAACTATTCGACGGGTGAGGCCAACGAGATCATGGCGACAGTTTCGTCGATGCCGGCGTACAAGAAGACCGACATCTACAAGGTTGCGGCGGTGCCGGCCGAACGGCGCTGGATGGTGAAGCTGCTCCACGATTCGCTGACCGCCGCGAAGCCGCTGGTACCGCACCCCAACGTCAAGCTGGAGATGAACCAGGCGATGACGGCGGCGATCAACGACATGCTGGACGAGAAGATCTCGCCACAGGAGGCGGCGAAGCAAGGCGCGGACAAGGTCAACGCGCTGTTCGACCAGTTCGCGAAGAAGTAGTGCTGCGGTAGCAGGGTGGCGCGCCGCGCCACCCTGCTACCTGATTACCTCGGTGCCTGAAGCTGCGCCCACACCTCGTCCGGCACCGGTACGCCCTCCGCATGGCGCCGCTCGGCTTCACGCGCGGCGCGCTCTCCCGGCAGCAGGATCTCGTCGAATCCCTCTTGCGGCGGCACGTCCTTGAGCTGTGCCACGTACGCCGCCGTGCGCTGAGTGTATTCCTCCAGCGGCTGGAAGGCGGTCACGTCTAGCGCCAGGAAGAACGTGCCGGAGACTCGTTCCCCCGCAGGGACGCCGGCCATCGAGAGCGCGGCCAGGAACAGGTTGAGCAGGCCGAGCGCGTAGCCCTTGTAGCCGCCGGCCGGCAGCATCGGGCCACCGGCGGCCCATTCCTCCGGGTCAGTGGTCGGCTCTCCATCTTTGGTCAGCACGGCGCCGGGCGGCAGCTGGCGCCCCTCGCGCCGCGCGATGCCGATCTTGCCATTCGAGAAGACCGAAGTCGCCATGTCCATGACGAAGGGCGCCCGTCCGGCGATGGGCACGCCCGCCGCGATGGGGTTGCTACCCAGCGCCCCGCGCCGCCCGCCGAACGGTGCGGTGGTGCCGGACGTGCCGCCGACTCCCAGCGCCACGACGCCGATGCACCCCGCCAGCGCCGCCCGCTCGGCGTAGGCGCCTAACCGCCCGATGTGGTTGGCGTTGGCCAGGCTCACCGCGCCCATGTGGTGGCGGCGCGCCCGCTCCAGCGCGGCGTCGATGGCGACGGTGGCGGAGTAGTGCCCCAGCCCCTTGCGCGCGTCCAGCACCGCCGTGGTGTCAGTCTCTTTCACCACCTGCGGCCGTGCGTCCGGCACGATGCGCTCCGCCTTGATCCCCGCCAAGTAGCCGGGCAGCTGCGCCACGCCGTGCGACTCGTGCCCGACCACGTCCGCCCCGACGATCGCCTCGGCGGTAGTCCGCGCGATGTCTTCCGGCGCGCCGGCGGTTTGCAGCAGCTCGGTCGCGCGCCGGGTCAGTTCGGCAACAGGAATGAGTGGCATGGCGGGAGTGTACGTCCCGCTCAATACTGGTTCGGCGCAACGGGCGATAGTGTCGACGCTCCGGTGTCCCGTAGCGAGCGACAAACGTTTCGGGAAGCGTGGTTGCTCCCATGCTCACTCCGGATGACGTCGACTTTCTGGACCGGCAGCGGGTTGGCCACCTCGCGACGGTTAACGCAGAAGGGCAGCCGCACGTGGTGCCGGTCTGCTACGCACGGGTTGGCGCTTGGTTGTACGTGCCGGTGGATGCCAAGCCCAAACGGGGCAACCCGCGCTCTTTGAAGAGGCTGCGCAACCTGCGCGAGCGGCCGGACGCCATGCTGCTGGTGGATCACTATGCCGAGGACTGGCAGCGCCTGCGCTGGCTTCAGGTGCGGGCGAGGGCGTCGATCCTGGAAAGCGGGGCCGAGCGGGTGGCGGCGTTCGACGCACTGGAACGGCGCTATCCGCAGTACCAGGACATGGGGCTGGCTGGACTGGAGCTGCCGGTCATTGCGCTGGAGCCAACGTCGGTACGCCGCTGGACCGCCGCCGGCACGGCCGGCGACGTGCAGGGGGCGACGCGCCGACCGGAGTAGCCGTAGATGACTGCCGTTACTTGCGCGGCTCCCAGCTGGCGGGGCGTGCCTTGTCCCGCTCCAGCTTCTCGAGTACTTCCTGAAGTTGGTTCAGGGCCGCCGTGACGGGCATCGGCTCCTTCTCGTCAAACATGGCGTTCTCGTAGGTGCGCACGATGACCTCGGCGTCGTTGAACATCAGGCTCACCGGCTGCAGGCGCGAGTAGTCCAGCGCCTTGACGATGTTCTCCTCGTGCTGCGGCGTGTCGGGGCGCAGGTAGTCCGGGCTATTGGCAGCGGTACGCCGCGCAGGCACGGCGCGACCGGCCTTGATGAAGATCTTGGCAGCGTCCCCCGAGCAGAACCACTTCACCAGATTCCACGCCGCATCCACCTGCTTGCCGCCCTCCGGCAGGCCCATGCCATCCGCCGTCTCACGCGTGTAGCGCTGGCCGTTCAGCGCCTTGGGGAACGGTACGATGTCCCAGTCGAGCTGGGGGCGCGAGTACAGCTCGCGCAGGTTGTTGGGGAACGAGAGCCACAGGCCGGCGCGACCGTTCAGGAAGCCATTGCCGGTAAAGGCGCCTCTGGTGTCGTCGGGGCCGGGCACCACCTTGTGGCGGCGACGCAGATCGACGAACCACTCGTAGGCCTTGATGTTCTCCGGCCGGTTGAAGACCCACTTGCCCGCTTTGTCCATCGGCTCGGCGCCCACCGCCCACAGCCACGAGATGTTGCCGCGGAATGACGGGCGGGTGTGCAGCGCCGCGGTGCGCAGCAGCGGTCCGCCAGCTTCCA
>CADCTC010000058.1:451-16693 GCA_902805635.1 uncultured Chloroflexota bacterium | reverse complement strand
GCGCTTCTGCGTCTGTGCGACGCCTATCGCGATGGCGACGAGAGACAGTTAGACCGCACCTTCACTCGGATCGAGCGCATCGAGCGGCGGCTGACCTGAAGAGGAACCTTCGCCCTGAACGAGTAGTCCATAGCGCGCATCTTGCTGTGACCGGTGAGACTGCTTCACCCAACGGCCGAACAGCTTGATCAGCATGTGAGCGTAAGGCGCCTAGTCCGACCTGAGACACCGATCTCCAAACCGACAGGACCCGCCAAGCTCCTCGGCCTAGACTCCCTTGAGCCCCGTTCGCATGCCACCTGATCCCGACAGCACAATGACGGATGCCCCCGCGACGATCGCGCTCACCCGGTCCGACCTCAGAGAAGTCGCCGGTTACGCGGCGGGCTGCGCGCGGCCTGCACTCGCCATCTTCGAACGTGAGCGTCCCGACGACCCGCGCCCGCGCGCCGCGATCGACGCCGCACAGGCGTTCGCGGACGGAGCCGAGCGGACCAAGGCGCTCCGCGACTGCGCCTGGGCGGCGCAGCGGGCCGCCCGCGACGCCGCTCGCGCTGCCCTGGCCGCAGCCGGCGCGGCCTACCTCCACCCCCTGGCAAACGCCACCCAGGTCAAGCACATCCTTGGCTCGGCCGCCCACGTCGCACGGGCGTTCGAGCTCGCCGCCGGAGACGATCCCGCCGTCGCAGCCGCCCGCATCGCCCAGGCACGGACCCTTGCCCTCGCGCATCCCGTCGTGGTGGACGTCCTCACGCGCTACCCGTCCGCCCCGCCCGGCGGCGGCAGGGTCGGAGAGCTGATCCGCCAGTTGGACGCGGCGCTCAGGTGATCCCCGGCTGCGCGTGCTGCGATGGAGGGATCGTGACAGCGCATCCGCCGACAGGAGCGACACGTCGCGCCGTCTCGTACGTTTCTATGTCGCAATGCGATATAGCAGGAGCGGGCACCCACCTGCACGCGCGGAGGAGCGCGGCTGATGACCGGCATGGACCGGTATCTTGCGCGTCTCCGCCAGTCTGCCGGCGCCGGTCTGACTGACGAGGTGGAGCGCGAGCTGCGGGCACATGTGGCGGCCGCCTGCGCCGAGTACCTCGCCGAGGGCCTTGCGGCCGACCAGGCGGAGCAGGCGGCGCTGGCGGATCTCGGGCATCCCGAGGTTGTGGCTGCCGCCTTCCGCCGGGCGGACCGCGCCCGGCTCCGCCTGGCCGGTGGACCGGCCGCCTGGCTGGCGCTCGGCCAGGGCACCCTGTTCTGGGTGTCGCTGGGCGCGAGCGCCTGGCTCGTCGCCACCCGTGCCCTGCCCGGCGTTGCCCTGGATCGGCTGGGCGAGCGGCCATTCCTGTTCTTCCTCCTGCTCGCTGTACCGGTCTTCGCCGTCGCATGCGGTGGGTCGATGCTCCACCTGGCGACGCGGCATGCATCCGGCCGTGGCGCCGCTCTCCCTTTGCTGGTCAACGCACTCGCACTCGGCGTCTTCCTCCTCGCCCCCATGGGAGGCCTGCTGGACACCCTCGACTTCCACGTCCACCGGGCGACCCGGGAGGACGTGGTGCGGCGCATCGAAGCAGGCGCGCTCTGGTCGGGCTCACCGTCGGACCAGGTGGCGTTCGTGCCCTCGAGCTATCCCCGCTCCGTCTCCGATGGCGGCGGGCAGCGGGCTGTCACGGTCTATCGAACCGGGGATGCCCTCCACGTGGTGTTCTTCCCGCCGCAAGGGCTCGGGGCAGCCCGCTCGGCATTCCTCTACAGCTCAAGCGGCGCCGCGCCGTCTTTGCCGGAGGCGAGGCTGCCGCAGGCGGTCGGGGCCGAGCGCCTCGACGGGCACTGGTTCCGCGTGACGATGGGCGGCTGAGGAGAGCTCCGATGCGCTTCTCCCCATCGCTCCTGAAGGGCACGACGCCTGGACTCATCCTGGCGCTGCTGGCGGAGCGGCCGATGCACGGCTATGAGCTGGCGCGGACGCTGGAGGAGCGCAGCACCGGCGCGCTGGCGCTCGGGCAGGGCGTGCTGTATCCGGCGCTGCACCGCCTGGAGCGGGACGGACTGATTGCCGGCGCCTGGCACGCGGCGCCGAACGGCCCCGAGCGGCGGGTCTACCGGCTGACGCCGCAGGGACACGCGGCGCTGGCGGAGCGCCAGGCCGAGTGGACGGCGTTCGCGCAGGCGGTCGGCCGCGTCCTGCAGCCGCCACCACCCCGGTCGGCGCCCGACGTGTCGCCCGCCTGAGCCGGTGGAAACGCTCACGGCCGGAGACCTGGCCTCGCTCCAGCGCACCCAACCGCAGTCGCTCACCAGGGTGCTGGCCGAGCTGGAGGCCGAGGGGTTGCTGACCAGGGAGCAGGACCCGGACGACCGGCGGCGCATCATCCTCACCATCACGCGCGCCGGCACCGAGCTGCTTGTGCGCACCATGCGCGACCGCGACACCTGGCTCGCCTCGGCCATCGAGTCCGCGCTCACCCCCACCGAGCGAGAGCTGCTCCGTCTCGCCACCCCCCTCATGGACCGCCTCGCCGACGCTTGACCCCCGTATGCCCGCTCTTACCGGGCACCGTCGCGTACTGCGTCTCGGCGTCCATCGTGTGTACCCTCCCTGCTAGGGGACGCACCGGACCAGCCCACGGCGCTCGCCTGCGCCCACGCCGCGACCGGAGGGAGGACTGACATCGGCACCTTTGTGCTCGTCCATGGCGACCGCCTCTGGGCGCCCATCTGCGACCTGCTTGAAGCCGCGGGCCACATCACGTATGCGCCCTCACTCACGGGCTACGGCGACCGCGCGCACCTCGCCCGCGCAGACCTGCGCTTGGCCGAACACGCGGTCGAAGTCACCGATCTGGTCGAGGCCGATGACCTCTCGGACGTCGTGCTGGTCGGGCACAGCTACGGTGGCCTCATGATCACCGCCGTCGCCGAGCGCATCGCCGGCCGCCTGCGCCACCTCGTCTACGTCGATGCCCTCGCGCCCCGCCACGGCGAGTCGGCGCTGGACGTCACGCCGCCCACCAGGCGCGAGGAAATCCTGGAGCTGGCGCGCACGCACGGCGACGGCGTCTGGGTTCCCCACCGCGGCCCCGGTCCCCACGCGGCGCCCGGCCACCCGCTCGCCACGCTCCTCGAGCCCGTCCACCTTGCCGATCCCGTCGCCGCCGCGCTCCCGCGCACCTTCATCTACTGCTCCAGCCCGCCCGCCCCCATGATCGGGCCGTCCGCCGAGCGCGCCCGGAACGACCCAGCCTAGGCGTTCCACGAGTTCGCCTGCGGCCACATCGTCCAGCGCGAGGCGCCCACCCAGCTCGCCGCCGTCCTGCTGCAGACGGTCTAGCCGCTGGGTCAGTTGTCACTGAAGTGGCCGTTCCACGGGCAA
This sequence comes from uncultured Chloroflexota bacterium, assembly GCA_902805635.1. GTDB lineage: Bacteria > Chloroflexota > UBA11872 > UBA12225 > UBA12225 > CADCTC01. Next base: position 13,326 of record CADCTC010000058.1, on the reverse strand, counting down.
CGTACATGCACGAGACAACCAACCCACCAGTGCTCGTCCCACGTCCTCCCCTGGCTCTGACGGCCGCCAGGGCAACGACAGGCGCCAAGCTCACCCGGGACACCGCCAGCTCGACTGGCCGCTGCGGCATCGGGCCACTCCCACATCCGCACACTTGTCCGCCCGTTCCGTTCTTCTCTACGTAGGAGGTGCGCGTGCACCGCGCCTCCCGCGGCCGGCCAGGCCAGCCGGCCCGCGCAGCACGCAGCACGCAGCAAGTAGCAAGTAGCAGGCAGCCAATCCCCAGCGGGACCGCGCTAGGAGGTCGTGGTCCAGAGGAGCCCCACGGGCGATGAAGTCGCCCACGCACCGGCCGGATTAGAGCAGCGCGGACGCTCCCCGGCAGCGGTGCCCTCCGCCGTCCACCACCAGGTGGCGGCGGTCGGCCCCCAGCCCCGCTGCGCACGCGGCGGCGCCGCACTATGCCCGTCTCCTCGCCGGGCAGGCGCCACCACGCCGCACCCCGCGGGCCGCCGTCCGCGCAGAGGGCACGGACACGCGCAGACGGACCGCACCCGGGTGACCCGCCCGTAGGGCTCCTCTGGACCCCGGCACCCCACCGCAGCGGCTGCCCCACCGGGCACACGCCGCCAAATCGCCGCGCCCGCGCCCTGAGCGCGCCCGCAGCTCAGGACGGCGGAGGCAGTGCCTGGAACTCGTCAATCATCCCGCTCATGTGCTCTCCCATCTCGACCTGGGTCAGCAGGATCCCGATGGTTCCATCTGGGTCGACGTAGAAGTTGGTCCCTTGCCCGCCGCTCCAACCGAACCGCCCGCGCCGCGGGCCCGTGGTCTCGATCCCCACGCCAAAGCCCCAGCCCATTCCGTCCCAGAAGCCCGGGTAGAAGCTATCCGCAGTCTTGTTTTCAGCGGGCACCTGGTCACTCGTCATGTGTCGTAGATGGACGTCGGAGATCAGCGGTGCGCCATCGACCCGCTCTACCCGCCCGCACCCCATCAGCGCCCGCAAGAACCGGTGGTAGTCGCGGGCAGTGCAGACGAGCTCCCCATGGCTCACATCGAAGGGCGGCGGCCCGGCATAGAACCCGCCACCCGCCGGCTCCGTCTCCTCCAAACCGCCATCGCCACGTCGGTACGCCGCCGGTAGCCGGTTCAGCTTCTCCTCCGGCACCCAGAACGCGCTGTCCGGCATTCCGAGCGGGTCGAACAGGTCTTCGGCCAGATGCACCCCCAGCGGCCGGCCCGTGAGGCGAGCGATGAGAATGCCGAGCACGGCGAACGAGTGGTGGTAGCGCCAGCCCTCTCCGGGCTGGAATGCGAGCGGGAGCTTGGCCAGTCGAGCGAGCCACTCGCCGGCGCCGAGCGCAATGGGATCTGGCCCGGCCTCAGTGCCATTGTCGGCCATCGCCTTCTGCAGCGGCGTATCTCCGAACTCCATGCCGTAGCCCGAACCCATGGTCAACAGGTGGCGAAGGGTGATCGGTCGGTTGGCCGGGACGGTATCGTGCAACGGCGCGGTGGGACTGGACAGCACCCGTCGGCCGGCGAGCTCCGGCAGCCACTCCTCGACACTCTGGTCGAGCCCCAGACGGCCCGCTTCCACCAGGCGCAGGGCCGCCACCGACGTGATCGCCTTGGTCATCGACTGGATCCGCATGATGGCGTCGTCACGCATGGGACGCCCGTCAGCAGAGGCGACGCCAGCGGCAACCACTTCGGGGTCGTGGCCACCGCGTAGCGCGACGGCCCCCGGCACGGTACCCGCCTCGACATGGCGGACCAGAAACCGCTCCAGTTCAGAAACCACGTCAGTGGTCGCCGTGCCGGCCCAGGGTCTCCACCGGGCCGGCACCCGGGCGCGTCCACTGTGGCACGGGGCGGCTGGTCGGGCCCCACGTGGTGTTCCCGTCGGCGTCCGTGCGCCAATATACCAGCACGGGTCCTGGCCCTCGGGCCACCCGTCCGGCGTCTCCTCCCATGCCTCGCCGCGACCATACGGCGTCATGTCGAGCAGACCGAACACCCCGGCGGCCGGCTCGTTGCCGCGGCCGGTGGTCCGATAGGTGAGAAAGACCCGGTCGCCGTCGCGCAGGAAGCAGGTGATGGCCCCCATGTCGTCGCCCACCGGCCCGTCCAGCCCGCGCACCGAGTACCAGGGCTGGGTGTACCCCATGAACTCCACGAACGGGGCAACTTCGTCCCATGGCCCTTCGGTCAGCACCGCGAACGACACCCCGCGGGCGTTGAGGTAGACGGCAGCTCTCTGGATGTGCCACGTGTTTGTGGAGCATCCCTCGCACTGCCCCTGGGGCGGCGCGCCATCGTGCCACATGTGTTTGTGGGCCAGGAGCACGTCGCGTCCCTGGAACAGGTCGATGAACGGCACCACTCCATCGGGGCCCGTGACCTCGACCGTGCCGTCGATCTCCACCATTGGCAGCCGGCGCCGGGCGGCCGCGATCGCGTCGCCCTCTCGTGTGTGTGCCTTCTCCCGGACCAGCAGCGCATCGCGGGCGGTCTGCCAGGTGCCCTGGTCGACGATGGCCGGACGGCCCTGAAGGCTGGTCGTGGCCGGTCTCTCAGTCATAGTGTCCTCCAGCATCTTGGCTTCGGCATCCTAGTAGCGCCCGCACCTACCGACTAACCAGACAGACGCGTACTCATGGACGCACAGTAGGCCGGCGAGTATAGGACCTGCGGACGTGCGACACTGGGAGCGTGGATGGAGCGTCTGCGACTCCTAACCGTGTCGTATAAAGGTGAAACCATGAGCCAAGACGCAGAGCCCAAGCCGTTCCGGCTGGGCATGATCGGAGCCGGGAACCTCGCCTCGCGGCGCCTGTATCCCGTCCTCCATACCATCCCCAACCTCCTCCTCGCCGGCGTGTGCGACCTTGACGAAGAGAAGGCGCGCCGCAACGCCCAGAAGTTCGGCGGCGAGCGCGCCTTTTCGGACCACCGCCGCATGCTGGCCGAGGCCAACCTGGACGGCGTGGTGGTCTGCGTCGGCCCGGACGCCCACGAGGCGCTCTCCATCGAGATCATGGAGGCAGGGCTCCCGGTCTATACCGAGAAGCCCCCGGCCGTCACCGCCGCCGGCGCGCGCCGGGTGCTGGAGACCAGCCGGCGCACCGGCAAGCTCTGCGTCACCGCCTTCAAGAAGCGCTACGCTCCCGCCTACGTCAAGGCGCGGAACATCGTCACCGGCCCGGACTTTGGTGCGCCGCACCTGCTCTCCATTGATTACGCCTCCGGCGCCTACCGCAACAACCCGCAGAACCCACGCACCTGGTTCCTGCTGGACTTCGGCATCCACATCATCGACATCACGCGCTACCTCTTTGGTGAGGTAGCGGAGGTGTTCGCCTGGGAGCGCGAGCAAACGGCCTACGCCGTCAGCCTGCGCTTCGAGAACGGCGCGGTCGGCACGCTGTCCATGACCAGCCACCGGGACTACGCCGTCTCCACTGAGAAGGTGGAGCTGACCGGCGGCCAAGGTCGCATGCTCACCATGTCCAACAGCATCGAGCTGACCTACTGGCAGGACAAGGAGATCCGCGCCTGGCACTCACCCAGCTTCTCCACCTCCGGCGGCGATTCGCTTCTGGAGACCGGCTTCCAGCCCGAGCTCGCCGGCTTCGTGGAAGCCTGCCGCACCGGCGCCGTGCCCCCCTCCAGCATCGAGAGCGGCTACCGCACCATGGAGCTGTATGAGGCCATCAAGCGCTCCGCCGAGGCCGGCGGCGAGCGCGTCCGCGTGCAGTCGGACCTCCCCGTCCAGCAGACAGCAGCCGCGGTGGGCGCCCGCCAGGCGGTGCTGGCCCGATGAAGATCGCCTTCAGCACCATCTCCTGCCCCGCCTACGGCTTTGAGCAGCAGGCGCGGGCCGCAGGGGAATACGGCTATGACGCCGTGGAGCTTTACGCCGTGGACGGCCAGCGCCTCAGCGTGGACATGCTGGGCGAGCGCTTGGAAGAAGTGCGCCGCGCCTTCCGCGATGCCGGCGTCCCCATCTGCTCCCTCAACAGCTGGGGCCAGTTCTCCATGGCCGATCCCGAAGCACGCGCGGCTATGGAGCAGCAGGTCACCCGCGCCCTGGAGCTGGCGGCGGAGCTGGGCTGCCCCCAGGCCAAGACCTTTGGCGGCCAGCTTCCCAAGGAACTCCCCAAGGAGACGGTCTTCGATTACGTGGCGGAGCACATCGGCCGCATCGCGCGCCGCGCCGAATCGCTGGGCGTGCGTCTGCTGCTGGAGACGCACGATGGCTTCTCGCCCTCCTCGTACGTGGGCGCCATCCTGGATCGCGTGCCCTCGCAGGGCTTCGCCGGCCTCTGGGACGTCCACCACCCCTTCCGCATGGGCGAGTCGCCGGAGGAGGTAGACGCCAACATCGGCGCGCGCGTCGCGCACATCCACGTCAAGGACTGCAACCGCGCCGCGCCCGGACAAGACAAGTGGAACTACGTCCTTCTTGGTCAGGGAGAGCTGGCGTCGCACGTGCAGCGCGCCATCCAGCTGATGGCCGGTCGCGGGTTCAACGGATACGTCTCGGTGGACTGGGAGAAGCAGTGGCACCCGGAGATCGAAGATCCCGAAGTCGCGCTGCCGCACTTCGCGCGCGTGCTGCGCGACTACACACAGGCCGCAAGGAGCTGACGATGACGCAGACAGGAACCACAGGGATCGCCGGCACAGCGGCCGGTGCCCGCGGGATGACCCGACGCCGCCTTGCTCAATCAGCCGGCGCAGTTGGGGCAGTGGGGACCAGCGGCTTGCTGGCTGCGTGCGGCCAGGGGGACAACACGGCGCCCGGCGCCGCGCTCAAGCCGGCCACGCTGCTGATGGCAAACAGCGGCGCCATTCCGCAGGGCTGGAGCGACCTCGGTGCCGCCTTCACCAAGGAGCACCCGGAGATCAAGGTGGAGTTCAGCGGCGTGGAGGCCGCCTCCTGGGGCGTCTACTTCGAGAAGCTCGCCGTCATGACCGTGGGCGGCACGCCGCCCGACCTGGCGCGCGTCGCCATCGAGGGCGTGCAGCTGATTGCAGCGCGCGGCATGGCGCTCCCCTTGGACCCCTACATCAAGCGGGACCAGGCGGACCTGAAGGACTACTTCCCGGACATCAACCAGAACATGCTCAAGTCCATGGCGTACCAGGGGAAGCAGTACCAGCTGCCCTTCACCTGGAACGGCATCGTCATGCACTACAACACCCGCATCTTCGAGCGCGCCGGCGTTCCCCGCCCCAAGGACGACTGGTCCCTGGACGATTTCATGAACGTCGCCCGGCGTGTCAAGTCCGACGAGGTGTGGCCCATCAGCACCCCCAACGCGTACTGGGGCGGCGTCATCCCCTGGCTCTTCCTCAACGGCACCGATCTGCTTACCGACGACTGGAAGAAGTCGAAGGCCAACGACCCCCGTACGGTGGAGGCGGTACAGCTCTACCAGGACCTCAGCGCCCGGCACGCCTTCGCGCCGCCCGCCGGCGCCGGGGCCGACTTCAACAACGGCAAGCGCGCCATGCGCGCCGACACCGGCGGGAACGGCCGTCTCGCCATGCTCCAGGCCGGCATGACCGACTTTGACCTGCTCTACTTGCCAAAGTGGCGTACCCAGACGCATGAGTTTGGTGGCAGCGGCTTCCCCATCATGAAGGAAAGCAAGCACCACGATGCTTCCTGGGTGCTGAACAAGTTCCTGCTGCGCAAGGAATCTATCGCCGCCTTCTGCAACAGCGTGGCCCAGACCCCCGCCCGCCGGTCGGTCGCCTACGACATGTGGCTCCCCGGCCAGGCGCCCAAGAACCACAAAATCTACTTCGACATGCTCGACAAGGGCGCCCGGGCAGTGCCCTCGCCGCCCGCGTTCAACGAGGTGGAGGCGGCCACCCTAAAGCACCTCAGGCAGGTGACCGCCAACGAGGTCAGCGCCAAAGCCGCCATGGACAACCTCCACCGCGAGCTGACCGAGATCCTCGAGCGCAACGCCTAGCCACCATCGGCTCCCGAACCTGGCGGCCCACCGCGACATCTGACGGCGGTCCGCAAGGGGCCTGAGTGGGGTCGGCTCGGCTCGCAAGGTCAGCGCCTCCCGGCGACCCCCACCCGGACCGTTCGCCGGCTCAGCTGGTCCCCGCGCCTGTGGCGCACGTGCAGCGAGAGTGTGGCAAAAGTGTGCCGCCGGCCCAATGAGGCCCGATTCGCCCTCCGGCTCCACTACACTGCCTGTCGTGCGATCTTCAACTGCGCTCTTGCTCGCCGGCTCGCGTGCCGGCCTAACCGACATGCTCTTGCTGGTGGTGCGCGCCATGGCGCGCGCCACAGCGCCCAGGGTGCTGCGGCTCCTGCGGCTCTTGCGGGTCCTGGAGGTCATCCGCCAGCGGCGGGCCTACAGCAACGCGGCGTACACGCTGACTATCTTCCCGCTGGGCCTGCTCTATATAGCGCTCATTGCCGCCGGCACCACCGCCGGGTTCATGCTGCTGCCCATGCTCGTGGGGTTGCTGATCCTGGCCGCTACGGTCTCCGCCTGGTGGGGAATGGGCCGGCTGGAGCGCACGATCGGCGTCCACTGGCTGGGCGCCGACGCGCGCCCGCTTGCGCGTCCGCGCGTAGCGCCGGGTCGCGCCTGGCTGCGCTGGTGGCGGCTGGGCACCGCGTATCTGGGCAGCCACCAGACCTGGATGACCTTGGGCTATCTCCTCCTCAAGGTGCCGTTGGGCCTGCTGGGGCTCGGCGTGGTCGGCGGGCTGGCCGTGCTGGCGACCGGGTTCCTGGTTGCCCCGCTGCCGTTCCTCGTCGAGGAGTGGGGGGACGGCGCGTTCTCGCCTGCGGCGGAGGTCGCCGTCGTGGCCTCGATGCTGGCTACCGGCACCGTCTCCTGGGCTGCCTCGCTCCACGCCGCCAACGGCTTCGCCTGGATCTCGGCGGCGCTGATCCGGCTCATGTTGGGCCAGGGAGACACGGCGCTGCGCCTGGAAGCGGCGACCGCCACCGCGGCGTGGGCACAGGCCCGCGCCGATCGCGCCGAGCGCAGCCGCCAGGAGCTAATCGTCAACGTAGGGCACGAGCTGCGCACCCCCACCGCCACCATCCGCGGACACGTGGAGTCGCTGCTGCTGGGCCTGGAGGGCGAGGCCGGGGCGGCGCCGTCCGCACCGCCGGTGGCGGAAACGCTCCGCCACCACCTGGGGATTGTGCAGCGCGAGACGCACCGCCTGGGCACCCTCATCGACGAGCTGCTCACGCTCGCGCGCGCTGACTCGGGCGAGCTGACGCTCCAGCTGGCGCCGGTGAGCGCCGGCGACGTGGTAGAGGAGGTCTACCAGAGCGTCGCCCCGCTGGCGCGCCGCGAGCGCCAGGTGACGCTGACGCGTGGCGTGGAGCCGGCGGTCCCGGCTGCGCTGGCGGACCGGCAGCGCCTGGTGCAGGTGCTGCTCAACCTGGTGCGCAACGCCGTGGCCTACACGCCCGAAGGCGGCATTGTGGCGGTCACCGCGGACTGGGACCCGGCCGGCCATGTGGTGTTCTCCGTCGTAGATACCGGCGTGGGCATCGCGCCGGAGGACCTGCCCCACGTGTTCGAGCGCTTTTACCGCGCCGACCCCTCCCGCACGCGGACCAGCGGGGGCTATGGGCTGGGCCTGTCCATCGTGAAGGACCTTGTGCGTGCCATGGGCGGCACGGTGGCGGTGGAAAGCGTGGTCGGCGAGGGGACGCGCTTCCGAGTCGCCTTGCAGGCCACCGCATGATCGCGGTCCGCCGCCTGGGGACGTTGCGGAGAGCGCCGCTCACGGAGGTGACATGGCGCGCATCCTGATCGTCGAGGACGAGGTAGACCTTTCCAACCTGCTGCGATCGCACCTGGAGCAAGACGGGCACGAGGTGGCGCAGGCGTTCGATGGCCCGGCCGGACTTGCCCTGGTGGACCGGCACCGCCCGGACCTGGTGCTCCTGGACTGGATGCTCCCCGGGCTCGATGGCCTGGCCGTCTGCCGCCGCATCCGCGAGCGCTACCTCATGCCGGTGATCATGCTCACGGCGCGGGGCGAGGAGATCGACCGCGTGCTGGGCCTGGAGGCCGGCGCCGACGACTACGTTCCCAAGCCCTTCGGCATCCGCGAGCTGCAGGCCCGCGTCCGCGCCGCGCTGCGACGCGGCGCCATGGTGGCGGGAGCCGGTGCTGCTCCGGCGCCGGTGATGCAAGGGACGCTGCGCATCGATCCGGCGGCGCGCACCGTCACCGTGGAGGGTGAGCCGGTGGATCTAACCCGCACCGAGTTCGACCTCCTGCTCCTGCTCGTCCAGAACGCGGGGCGGGCGTTCAGCCGGGAGTTCCTGCTGGAGCGGATCTGGGGCTACACGCACGACGGCGGCGGCCGCTCGGTTGACAGCCAGGTGGCGCGCCTCCGCCGCAAGCTCGGTCTCCTCGGCGAGAGGATCGTCACCGTCTGGGGCGTGGGTTACCGCTTCATCGACCGGCCCGCCTAAGTGCCCGTTTCAGAATCTCCCTTCGCCCTGAGCTTGTCGAAGGGTCCCTCCCGAGCGTGCCGAGGGGGCCCCTCCCGAGCCCGCCGAGGGGGCATGGTTCGACAAGTCTGTCCTGAGCTTGTCGAAGGGCTCACCACGAACGGGGGAAGTGAAACCACCTATTAATCACGGCCCGTAGCGGCACGGGCAGGCCGCGCGGTCCGGGCGAGGCGGTTATGTGGCCGGGACGACCTCGCGCTCGGCCGCTGGCGTGGGATGATCGGGGTGAGAAGGGGGAGGCGCGTCATGGGCACTCTGCCCGCCGGTGCGCGCGTGCCGCAGCGTGATGGCGGCGAACACCGCCAACCCAATCGCCCCCACCGCACTGATTGTCGCGCCCAGCTGCATGCCCTGCGTGAACGCGGCGCGCGCCGCCTCCAGCAGCGGCGCGCTGACCAGTGGCGGCAGCTGCTCCGCCAGCGCCACCGCCCCGCCCAGCGTGCCGCGCGCAGCTTCGAGCGACTCCGCCGGCACGCCTGGCAGGCTCGCCGGCATGGCGCTGCGGTAGACCGCGATCCCCAGGCTGCCGAAGAGCGCGATCCCCAGCGCGCCGTTCAGCTCCGCGCACGTCTCCGACAGCCCCGACGCGGCGCCCGCGCGTTCGGGCGGCGCGCTGCCGATGATCAGGTCATTGGCCAGCGTGAACAGCGGCGACATGCCTAGCGAGAAGGCGACGCTCCCCACCGAAAGCAGCACCAGCCCCGCCGTGCCGCTTTCCGGCCCCACCTGCGTGATGGCCGCGAACCCCAGCGCGCCGATCGCGAGCCCGCCGGACATCAGCTGCGCCGTCCCGAACCGGCCGGTCAGCCGCGGCACGATCAGCGACCCGGCGACGAACGCCAGCGCCCACGGGAGCGACCAGAGCCCCGCATCGAACGGCGAGAGACGCACCACCAGCTGGAGGTACTGCGGTACGAAGAGGAAGCCGCCGAACAGCACCAGCACGCCCAGGCCGTACATCGCCAGCGCGGGACCGAACCCCGGCACGCGGAACAGGCGCAGGTCGATCAGCGGGTCGGCGAGCGTGAGCTGGCGCCGTACGAAGACGGCCCCCACCACCAGCGCCAGCGCGACCGAGACCAGCGGCACGAGCGAGAGCCCGTCCTGCGCGATCAGCTTCAGGCCGAAGATGGCGCTCAGCACCGCCAGCAGCGAAAGCAGCGCGCTGAGCACGTCCGGCCGCCCGGCCGCGGGGTCGCGGTACTCGGGCAATAGGAACGGCGCCACGATGAGCAGCAGCACCATGACCGGCACGCTGATCAGGAAGACCGAGCCCCACCAGAAGTACTCCAGCAGCACGCCGCCCACCAGCGGGCCAATGGCGCCGCCGGCCGAATACGCCGAGATCCAGATGCCGATGGCGGTGGTGAACTGCTTGGGGTCCTGGAACATGTTGCGGATCAGGGACATGGTGGACGGGGCCAGCGTGGCGCCGGCCAGCCCGAGCAGCGCGCGTGTCGCGATCAGCATCTCGGCGCTGGTGGAAAAGGCCGCGATGATCGATGTGACCCCAAACGCGGCCGCGCCGATCATGAGCAGCTTGCGCCTTCCGATACGGTCGCCCAGCGTGCCCATCGTGAGCAGCGTGCCGGCGACGAGAAAGCCGTAGATGTCGATGATCCACAGCAGCTGCGCGGCGTTCGGCTTGAGCTGCGCGCTCAGCTGCGGGATCGCCAGGTGGAGGACGGTCAGGTCCATCGAGTAGAGCAGGCAGGGCAGCGCGATGACGGCCAGCCCGATCCATTCCTTGCGCCCGGCTTTGGGCGGGGCGGAGAGGGCTGTGGCGTCCACGGGCGTGGTGGGGATAGCGGTGGCGGTAGTAGTAGACAACGTAGGTTCCTTGCCGAGCGTCCGGGCCGCCGCGTGGGCGTCCCTCTACTCACACGTCGAACGAGTCACCGCCGAATCGACACGCGAGCTGCGCGCCAGAATCTCGCGCCAGCCCTCCCAGAGGCCGCCGCCGGCGGCGTGCAGGGCAAGCACGTCGCGGTGCAAGCGACCGTCAGTGCCCTCGTCTTCCCCGCCTTCGGGTCCCTGGCCACCTGGCCAGTTGCCGCCCGCCGCTACGCTTAATATGGCTGGTTACGCGCTACCGCTGCTCACGCCCAGGCGTCCACGGGGACGCCGGCAGCACGCCCCGGCCGGAGAGCCCCATGGACACTCAGGTAACGCACTCGGAAGAGCGGCGCGAGGCCGAGCACCAGGAGATACGCGCCGCGCTGCACGCGCTCAACAACGCGCTCTCGCCCGTGGTGGGGTACGCCGAGCTCCTGGCGATCCACCCGGACACGGCGCGGGACACCGTCCTTTCGGGGTACTCACAGGGTCTGCGCGAAAGCGCCATCCACGCCGCGGAGGCGACCCAGCACGTCCAGCGCCTCGTCGCCGCCCACGGCGCCCGCACCGCGGCCGCTTCCCAAACCAGCTGACCTGCGGCCGACCGTCAGCCCTCCTTGATCAGCGGCTCTGCTTCACGCGCGGCGTCCTCCAGGGCCTGCCGCGCCGTCTTCTTTTGCTCGGCGGCCGCGTTGCGGGCCTGCTGGAGGATGGTGATGATCTCCTCCCAGCGGGCCAGCTTGGGAGTGGGTTGGGCGTAGGACAGCATCCGCGCGAACGGCTGGATGCGCGGCTCCTCTTTCGTGTACTTCTGCCACACGGCGTGCTGCTCGGATGCGCGCCACGGTGGCAACGTGGTGGTGGCGACCAGGTATTCGGCATTCACCGCCGGAGTGGTGAACCAGTGGACGAAGCGCCAGGCCCGGTCGTGGTGCTTGTTGGTCTTGAGCACAGACAGCGAGTGGCCCCCAACGGTGGTGGCCTGCTTCTTTCCCCTGGGCAGCTCCGCCATGTCCCACACAAAGGCGTCCTTGACGCGGATCAGATACGCGCTAACCTGGCCCGGCGGAGCGTGCCAGATGCCCACGGTGCCCATCTCGCCGTTGGCGGGAGCCGGGTAGTTGGCGACGCGGTGGCGGTGCACCAGATCCAGCTGGAACTGGAGCGCCTCCACCGCTGCCTGGCTCGTCCACAGCGCGGTGCGGTTCTTCATGTCCACCAGCTCGCCGCCGTTCTGCCAGATGAAGGCTAGCAGCGGCGAGATAGGGTCTGCCGTGCCCGTCGGAAACACCGTTCCCCACGTCTCCTTCCCGGCGCTGTCCATGCCGGTGAGGCGGCGGGCCTGTTCGACCAGGTCGTTCCATGTGGCCGGGGGCTTACTGGGGTCCAACCCCTTCTGCTGGTAGAGCGAGGCATTGATCGCCAGGCCCGAGGAGTTGAGCACGTATGGCGTAACAGTGAGCTTGCCGTCGAACGTGGCCATCTCCCGCGCGCCCGGGTTGAGGTCGTTGAGCGTCAAGCGGAAGTTGCCCTGCGACAGTGTCTCCGCGGGCACGACCACGCCCTTCTTCACGAAAGCCGCCACGCGCGCGAGGTTATAGGTGGCAATGTCCGGGTAGTCACCGCCGGCAATCATCGCGGCCAGTTTGACGAAGTACTCCTGCACGTAGGTGGACTGCACCTTGGTGTTGGGGTTCTGCTCGCCGAAGCGCGCCGCAAGCGTGTCGGTGATAGGCCCGTGACCCTGCGTGGGGCTCCACTCGTGCACGTAGGTCAGCTGAACGGGCGGCTCATTCGCGCTGGGAGCCGGGTCCGACGCGCCCCCGGCGCCGCACGCGGCGAGCACCGGGGTAGCCGCGACGGGCACAGCGGCGAACAAACGGCGGCGCGTCAGGGCCAGCATCTTCTCTCTCTCCATGTGACCCTTCAATCGTACTCCACCGTACTCCACGCCCGCGGCCGGAGTAGCTCTTGCCTGGGAGTGCCACCATCGGGACACGCGCAGCGACTGCCGGGCCTACGGTGGGCGAGGGTGCTCCTTACTTGACCGGGTCCGCGCCACCTTCGGCCAGGAGGCGGTCCAGCTCGCGCGCCGCCTCCTGCGTAGCCGCCGCCACGGATGCCTCGTCGCGCATGAATTTGCCCACGGCGGCGTTGATCGCCTGCCCCATCTCACGGAACTTAGCCACTCGAGGGGTGGCGCGCCCTGTCTTCGCCGCCTGCTGGAAGGCCAGCCGCGTCTCGGGCGGTACGTTCTTGTTGGCGGCCCAGAAGGCGTCAGTGTCCAGGCTCTTGCGCGCCGGCATCATCCAGAGCTGGAGCTGCGCCTGGAACGCCTCCTTTGTGGTGTAGTGGCGGATCAGCTGCCAGGCGGCGTCCGGGTGCTTTCCCGCCGCCACCACCGACCAGGCCGGGCCGCCGTGAAAGATCTGGGCCTGCTGCTTCCCCTTCACCATGGGCGCCACGCCGAATTTGTACTGAAGGGACTTCGCGTACGTCTCCCCCCGCA
>CADCTC010000058.1:0-441 GCA_902805635.1 uncultured Chloroflexota bacterium | reverse complement strand
TGCCACTCGTGCCAGTAGGCGATCTTCCCCGTATTGACGTTGGAGGTCTGCGTCTCCTGCCCCTTCGGCGCCAGTCGCTGCGTCTCCTTGAGCCAGGTGAACGCCTCCTGAGCCGCCGGCGACGCGATCGTGCTCTTGGTGTAGCCGGCGTCAAAGAGGTCCGCGCCGTTCTGCCACAAGAAGGTCGTGAAGCGCGTCCAGTTCAGGCCGTTCTCGCCGTTCGTGCCGAACTGGTCCACTGCGCCGTCGCCATCGGTGTCGCGCCGGAAGCGGTTGGCCAGGTCCAGGTACGTCTCCCACGTCCACTTGCCTTCCTTGTGGTACTCCATCGGCGTCTTCATACCCTGGCGCTGGAACAGGTCCTGGTTGTAGTAGAAGTGCAGGAAGGCGCTGTCGTGCGGGATGCCGTACTGCTGCCCCTTCCAGGAGTACGCCTTGAGG
>CADCTC010000057.1:297-3554 GCA_902805635.1 uncultured Chloroflexota bacterium | reverse complement strand
CCCGTAGTTGGTGGGAGGCAGCTTGATGCCCGCGCGCTTCCACAGCTCCACGTTGTAGAACAGCGCCCGCGTCGGGAAGTCCTGCGGGAAGCCGTACTGGTTGGTCTGCCAGGTGTACTGCTGGATGGACTTCTCCGGGAAGTCGGAGAGGTCGTACTTATCGCGCTTGATCAGTGGCGTGAGGTTCTGCAGCCGCTTGGTGTACACCCACTCGGCGAAGTAGCTCGGCGCGAAGAGGAACAGGTCAGGCGCCGTGTCGCCTGCCATCATGGAGAGCAGCTTGTCGTAGTAGCCGGCGCCGTTGAAGTGGATCCACTCCCCCTTCACGCCGGTGGTCTCCAGCAGCTTGGGCATCAGGCCATCGCGGATGGCGAAGCGCTCGGCGTCACCGGTCGCCATCCACGTAGCGGTACCGCCCTTGACGCGCGCCGACGTGCCCGCCTGCGGCGCGGCCCCGCCGCCTGCCGAGCCACAGGCAGCAGCCAACAGCGGGACACCCGCCGCGCCCGCGCCCGTCGCAAAGCCCCGCCGCGTCATCGACGGCCGAGACATCCTTCGTACAAGCGTGTCACTCATTGGCTCCATCCTTCCATTGTAATTCGGCTGGAGCGCCCGTCCAGTTTCATCCAGGCCGCCCACTTCAGGCCAGTCTGACACCCGCGTATCGTTCTCTCCCATGGCATTCCCTAGAATCCGCCCAAGGTTGCAACAAGCGCAGATGAAGATCACACGCGTCGAATGCCTGGTGCTGGCGAACGAACATCCCATCGTGCGGCTAGAAACCGACGAAGGACTGGTGGGCTGGGGCGAGTGCTTCCGGCGCGCGCGGGTGCTCGCCAAGCCGGCCATAGAGCAGCTGTTCGCGCCGCTGCTGGTGGGGCAGAACCCGCTGGACGTGGAGGCGCTGCACCGGCGTTTGATGGGGGCGACTCAGGTAGCGGGTCCAGCCGGCACACTGGCCGTGGTGGTGGCCGGGGTGGACATCGCGCTGTGGGACCTGCGGGGCAAGGCGCTGGGGCAGCCGATCTGGCGGCTGATGGGCGGGCGGGTGCGCAGCCGCATCCCCGTGTACGCCTCCTCATTGCGCCGCGACCTCTCACCAGAGGACGAGGCGCAGCGCGTGGCGGGTTTTGTGGAGCAGGGCTACCGCGCGTACAAGCTGCACGGCGCGGTCCCCGGACGGGTGGACGATCCGGGAGATCACACAGTCGAGACGGTGCGGGCGATCCGCGCCGCCGCGGGCGATGAGGTGAAGCTGCTGGTGGACGTGAACGGCGCCTACTCGGTCCACCACGCGCTGGAGGTGGGCCGGCAGCTGCAAGACCTGGGCGTGGCGGTCTTCGAATGCCCGGTGCCGGAGCACAACCACGCCGCGCTGGCGCACGTGGCCGACACGCTGGACATGGCGGTGGCGGCGGGGGAGTCGCACTACACGGCCGGAGCGTTCGAGGCGCTGATTACCGATGGGCGGGTGGACGTGCTCCAGCCGGACGTGGTGAAGGCGGCGGGGCTAACCGAGCTCCAGAAGATCGCGACGCTGGCGCAGGTGCACGGGAAGCCCATGACGGTCCACAACACGCAGCCCACGATCTGCACCGCGGCGCATCTGCACTTTTGCGCCGTGCACCCCAACGTACCCTATGAGCAGGAGTACAACATCGAGCCGGTCAGCATCCGTGACGAGTGGCCAATCCTGCCAGGGCAATTAACGGTGAAGGACGGCCACATCGACGTGCCTGACGGGCCGGGACTGGGACTGGAAGTAGACGAGGCGCTGGTGCGGCGCCTAGCAGAGATGCACGACGTGCGGCCCGGCTTATAGGTGGAAGGCGCCATGACGGCGCCCAACATCACTCGTTCAGCGTCACGGGCTTGCCGGTGCGGGCGCTCTCATAAATGGCCATGTTGACCAGCACCGACCGGCGCGCCTGGTGGCCGTCACAGGCGACCGGAGTACCGCGGGTCAGGGCGCTGACCACGTCCTCGCACCAGTTCGCGGGGGCGTTCTCCTCAGGCGGAATGGTGACTTCGCGCTCCGGAGGCGTGCCGAACTCCTTCTGCTCGTACGGCTGGTCGGTGATGAACTTCCAGTGCGCGATCTTGCCGCCCTCGATGACGGCCGAGCCGCGGTCGCCGGCGATGTGGATCGAGTCGGCGACGGATGGGTAGTGCGAGGTAGTCATCAGGACCGTGCCCCAGCCGCCGTTCTTGAACGTGAGCATGGCCTGGGTCGAGTCTTCCGTCTCGATATCGTGAGTGCGCACCGCGAAGCGCGCGTACTCGACGCGCTCGACCTCTCCCATGAGCCAGAGCAGCACGTCTATCGAATGCACCCCCTGATTCATGATGGAGCCACCGCCGTCCATCTCCCAGGTGCCGCGCCAGCCGCCGCGCGAGTCGTAGTAGAACTGCGAGCGGTAGCCCCACATGTGGGCGTTGCCGAAGAGCATCTTCCCGAACTCGCCGGCCTCGACAGCGCGGCGCACCTGGCGGATCTCGGGACGATAGCGATTTTCGAAGTCGATCGCGAGCAGCAAGTTCCGCTTGCGCGCCGCCTCGATCATCGCATCGCACTTGGCGACGGTAACGTCCATTGGCTTGGTGGAGACGGCATGCTTGCCGGCGTTGAGAGCGTCACGCGCGACCATGCCGTGGGCGCCGCTGGGTGTCCAGGCGCCGACTACCTGGACGTCGTCGCGGTGGAGTAACTCGCGATACTCGTCGGTCCACTCGCAGCCAAGCTCGGCGGCGACCTCCTTGGCGCGGGGGATATCCAGGTCGGCCACGGCGACCAGCTTAGCGCCGCTGGTGGCGACGACCTGCTTGGCCGCCTGGTAGCCGCGTCTCAGTCCAACGACGACGAAGCCAATGTCTTCCGGCATGCTGTGGAGTCCCTCCGCTGCGTGATAGGCGCACTGTAGCGCCCCCGCCCGCACTCATTCGATTGTGAAGGTGCTCGACGGTAGAGCGGGCACGGCAAAGCCCGGCTTTGGGGGCGAGCGGGTGGATTCGGTTGTCCTGATCCGGTCAGTCCACGCCGCGGGCGGGGGAATTGATGAAGGGAATTGTGCCGGCGGCTCAGATCAGGAAGGGCGAGCAACGCCGGTATGGCAATTGATGCGCCGGTCCCGTGAGCGGACCACGACAGCGGGGACGCCCGGCCGGGCCGGAGGCGCCACGAGCGCGCGTGGCAGGGAGCGGCGCGAGGGTATTGATGTCGGGCATTGGGTGCCCAGGGCGTGAACTGACCGGATCAG
>CADCTC010000057.1:0-287 GCA_902805635.1 uncultured Chloroflexota bacterium | reverse complement strand
CCGAAGGGGATGGCTAGCGCTCATCATATAGGACGGGTGTTCTACTGTCAAGCGGCAATTTAGCCGCATTCAAAATTGACGCGACACACGCGGGGACGCTCGATGTGACAGGTGTCTCTGGTTGGCTCGTCCGGCGTGGGTTGCTGATACCCTTGCCACTCACGCCGAGCGGATACTACTAAAGGAACAGGCTTCTGAAGCTGTACGACCTCAAGCAAGAGTGGTTCTCGAACGTCCGGGCGGACGTGCTGTCGGGGATCGTGGTGGCGCTGGCGTTAATCCCCGAG
>CADCTC010000056.1 GCA_902805635.1 uncultured Chloroflexota bacterium | reverse complement strand
CCCCGCAGGAGACGGTCCAGTGCCAATGACGTGGATGGCGTGATGTCCGCATCCAGGACGCGCTGCATATGGCGCAAGGCATGATCATTTTCTGCGGGGTCTGCCGAGGCGACGCAGTCCTCCGGCACCACCAGATGGAAGTCGCGCATATAGGCGTCGTTAGCGGTAAACAGGACGCAGATATCACCGGTAAGGCCGGTCAGTATGAGAGTGCGCACCTTGAGGTAGACCAGCAAGGTGTCCAGCGTCGTCGAGAAGAAGCCGGAGTGCTTCGGCTTTAGAACGAAGTAGTCGTCTTCTTCCGGAACAAGCCGGCGCACGAACGGCGCGCCGCGCACGCCATCCTCCAGACAGTGATCCAGTAGCGTACGCTGGTCGGAGCGCCACTTCCCAAAGTTGTCGTTGACGTAGATCGCCGGCACGCTAGCGGTGCGGCACCGGCGCTTGAGCGCTGCGAGCCGCTCGGCCACCGGCAGCGCATGCTCGAGCAGCTGCTCTCCGGTGCCGAACTCGAAGTCGTTGATCACGTCGATCAGGACCAGCGCGACCGTCGATTGGTCCGGGACCATCCCGTGCAGGTCCTCGTTTCGTGCTGGCATGTGCTCTTCCTCCTCCTCATCGCCCCGTCGCGCGGCCGGCGCGTAGAATCGCTGGTCAGCCGGGCTGCCACGCACTTTGCACCACCTGTGCCATAGGCGTGCCACTGCGGCGCCGCCGGGCTCCGGATCAATGATCGTCAGCGTGTACGTGCCCTGTTACAACGGCGCCGCGTGGCTCGCTGAATGCCTGGAGGCGCTGCTGGCGCAGACTCGTTCCGCCGCTCTCATAGCCGTGGTCGACGATGGATCAACGGATGACTCGGCGGCCATCGTTCAGTCATTCGGGAAGCGCGTACGGTTGATCCAGCACGAGCGCAACCGTGGGCTGGCTGTAGCGCGGAACACTGCCCTTGCCGAGATAGGGTGCGACGTGCTGGCGTCGGTGGACGCCGACGTGCGGGCGGAGCACACCTGGTTGGGGGAATTGCTGGCAGGGTTCGAGTCGCCTCGCACCGTCGCGGTAGGCGGCCGCCTTGACGAGGCATACACTAAGACGCCGGCGGATCGTTGGCGAGCCGCTCATATGGCGCAACACGCCGGAGACTTCCCGCTGGTGAACCCCCCGGTCCTGCCCGGCGCCAATACCGCCGTGCGACCCGCAGTTGTGCGCCAGCTAGGTGGGTATGACGAGTCGTTCCGCACCAACTACGAGGACGCCGACCTGCAGCACCGGCTGATTGAGCGCGGGTACCGCTGCCGGTACGTCCCGGCAGCGCGGGCACGCCACCTGCGCACCGACACGCCCCAAAGCGTGCTGCGCACGTTCTGGGGCTGGTTGCGCCCACCTGACGAGCGGCGCGGCGCGTTCGACACGGTAGATGGTCTGTGCCGCCGGCAGCGCGATCTATCAGACGTGGCGCTGCGCGCCTTGTGGGTGGATATCGCGGCCAACACGCCGGAGGTCGCCTATCTTAGTCTGTGTGCCGGCATGCTTTTTCCATTGGCCGATGCCAACTATGCCGCAACACGCGCAGTACAGGCAGGCAACGCGGCGCTTGCCGCGAGCTGTGCCTCTACGGGCGACGCGTGGCGGCGTACCGTGCGCGGTGAGCTTCGTCCCGTTACTAGCCGGCTGGCACAGACACTTGACGGCGATCTTAACGCACTAGCGTGGTGGAGTGCGGCTACCCCAGACACCGTGCAGCGTCGTGCCGCCGGTGACGCAGCAGTCGGCATGTCCGGCGCGGCAGATGACCTTGCCGCTGACGCCGCTCGCGCGCTGATCCGCAGAGTGCCGAGTGCGCGGTGGCCGCTCCTGGAAGCAGGACGAGCGCTGCTGATGGACGGGCACCCGTGAGGGTCTTTGCGCCGCCCGCCGGGGTACTGGCGATCATCGCGCACGGCGGCGTTGTGGGCGCGTACGCTCCAGAGCCGTTAGATGGGGATCTGATGGTGGTCAGTCACGAACACCCGGCACCCCCGGCTGTGGCGCTGTTCGCACGTGACCTGCCCGCCGGACAGAACCGGGCGCTGGCACGGGTGGTGGCGGGTCATCGCATCGGCTGGCTGCGTCCCACAGTGTTGCAGCAGTCGCTGCTCCAGACGGGGCGCACCGTGTGGGGCGACCCGGCGGCGTTAGCCGCGGTCCCGTCGTGGCGTCCGGATCAAGTGGATCCGCTGGAAGCCTTGGTGGAGCTCAGGACGGCAGAGGGACTGCTAGGTGAAGGGAAGGTAGAGGCCGCGGTGGCGACTGCGGCCGGCGCACTGCTGGTTGCCCGCCGGGCGTACACGGCGCTGCCCGGCGAACGCGCCGCGGCTCTGGCGCGTGTCTGGCCCGAGGCGCCTCAACCCTGGAGCGCGCTGGGGGGTGAGGGCGGGACGCCTCGGACGCCTGAACGGGCATTCGTTACCCGCACCCGCCAGCTGGTGGAGGAATGGCTGTTTACGTGGCATGCCGCACCAACAAGCACCCTCGTGGGCCGGCTTGAAGAGTTACGCGCTTCGGCCAGGCTGGCAGCGGTGGCGAGGGGGTGCGCGTGACCGTGCCGGCTTGTGCTGTCGTCATCCCCACCTACAAGCGCCCGGCGGCACTGCGCCGTACGCTGTCTGCGCTCGTTTTGCAGCCGGAGGCGCGGGACGTGGAGGTGGTGGTCGTGGACGACGGGTCGCCTCCGCCTGACGGCGATGCCGTGGCGACAACCGTGGAGCAGTTCCGAGAGCAGCACGGGCTCGAAGTGCGTGTTGTGCACCAGGAGAATGCCGGACCGGCGGCGGCGCGTAACACGGGAGCGCGCAGCACTGGCGCGCCGCTGCTCGTCTTCCTGGACGACGACTGCGCGCCTGCGCCGGGGTTCCTCGCGCGCCACCTGGAGGCGCGCGCGCCCGGCGAGCGAATCGCGCGCATGGGACACGTCGCCTGGTCGCCCGATCTACGCGTCACACCGTTCATGGAGCTCGTGGTCCGGGGAGCGCAGTTCAATTACGGCGCGATCGCCGACCCCGAACGAGTGCCGTTCACCTGCTTCTACACGGCCAACTGCTCGCTATGGCGGGATGACCTTGACCGGGCCGGCTGGTTCGACGCATCACTTCCACCCTTCATGGAAGACACGGAGTTCGCGTATCGCTTTGTAGGGTCTGGGGGGCGCATCGTGTACCACCCGGCGGCGCTGGTGCACCATGAGCACGCTGTAGAGCTGGAGAGCTACCTCGAACGACAGCGAAAGGCCGGAAAGGCAGCGGTTGAGGTGGTGCGGCGGCACCCGGAGCTGTTCGACGTGGTGGGCGTTGCAGATGTCGCCGACGTGGCGTTACGTGAGCAGTTCTACAACGCGCTCCTGAGATACGCCTTCGTGCTCGGCGTGGAGGAGGGCCTTGCAGAGGACGTGGACGCCGGCCGACTCACCGGCGGCGAGCTCCGTGGACGGTTCGAGGGCTGGGTGGCGGGCTGGGCGGTGCACCGGGAGATGGAGACGCGCGCCTGGCGCACGCGGACGGAGGCACTGGGCCGAGAGGTGACCGGGCGCGATCGCCAGTTGGCGGAAGTGATTCAGGCGAAGGACGACCGCATTGCGTCATTGGAAGCGCAGTTGGGCCGCCTCAACAGCCTGGCGCCGCTGCGCCTGTACCATGCGCTGGCACAGCGGGTACGCCGCGCGGGGCGTGCAAGCCGTTAGAGCACTGGACATTGGAGAACGGGTGATGACCAAAGACCGCTGGGAAGACGAGGACCTGGAAGCTCAGGTGCGGCAGGTGGTGCAGGGCGTGGTGCGCCTGGCCAATAGCGACGAAGCCAGCCGCATCCTGGGCGTGGACGGCACGCTCGAGGACGAAATAGAAATTGGGTTCGTCACGGAGCCGCTGCAGTGGATAGCAAATGAGATCGCGAGCGCGCTGCGCCAGGCTGACTCAGAGGAGGAGGACGAAGACGAAGACGAAGACGACGAGTCGGCTGCCAGCGGCTCGGCGTCTCTTTCGACCGTGGTGGCGCTGGTGCGGCTGTACCGTGTGCTGACCGGCGCGCCGCTAGGCGAGCGCGAGCTGATGGACGCGGTGATGGAGTACCTGCAGGACGAAGGCTAAGCCGCGCCGCACGCGTCACGGAGCGGCGCGCCGCCAGTAGAACCCGCCAATACCGATGAATGTGCGCGTGGATTCGACCGCTTCCATGCTCTGGATCCGGCGCACCACCAGGTCGTCCAGTTCCGACTGGTCAGCCACTTCGATCCTCGCGATGACGTCGGTTTCACCGTAGATGGCGGATGCCTCGACGATGCCCGGATAGCGGCGCAGCTCTTCCACGAGTCCGCCGATCTGTTTTGCCGGCACCTTGATCAGTACCCACGCCCGGACCATGCGCTCCTCCCCACGGTTCTTCCCATCGCCTGCCGGGGTGCTATCTACGCGTCCTGGCCCGCCGGCGATCTCTCCTGCGGCCCCAGCCCCACGCTTCCAGGACACATCCGCGCCGTGGCGGAGCACCTGGGGCAGACCGGAGATGATACTCGCCTCGAAGAGCGCGTCCAGCACGTTGTAGACGTCGGATTCGTGCGGAGCGCGTACGTGGAGGAGGATGTCGACGGATTCGCCGTAGACGGCCGACGCCTCGGTCACGTGCAACTGGCCGCGCAGCAGGTCAAAGGCTGCATCCCAGCGCTGGGCGGGGGCCGGAAAGAAGACGTAGGCGCCGTCTGAGCCGGCGCGAGTGACCAACTCATACGCGCGTTGGACGGAGATGCCGCGCTGGTAGTACTGCCAGATTCCGCGGGTCACATCTAGATCCGCGGTGGAGTAGTCCCGCCGTGCGATGCGCGCCTTCTGCAGCTTGGCGGGGCGGATGTAGCCCTGGTTTTCAAGGTAGTAGACGAAGCGCTTCTCCAGCCCTGGAATGGCTGCCAGCACTTCCTGAAGACGCACCGCCTGCCCGGCTCTAGAAGACGGACGTGGCGAATGCTTTTGCCGCCGCCAGGGGCGCTGTGCGGGCGCTCACGCGCACCGGCGCCACCGCCTCGGCCACGGCTGCCGCGAGCTTGGTGGGGTCGTGGCGAGTGGGGCGCGCCTCGTCCACCACGTCGGCCTCGATGACGTCGATGCCCATCTGCGCGAGCGCCGCCCGGTCGACGTTGGGCCGCGTGACGCCCCATTCAGCGGGCATGTCTGGCGAATAGTTGCTGTTCACCAGGACGTGCGTGAACGGCACGATGGCTACCTCGAGCGAGTCGCGCCTGCCGACGGGCACGCCCAGCCGCACTTCGAGGTGTTCGTGGATGGCGCGCACGTGATCCACCACGTCGAATGTGTCGGTCTCACCAGGCTGGGTGGCGACGTTGCAGACATACACCTTCTTCGCACGGGACCAGCACAACGCACGCGCCAGGTCATCCACCAGCAGGTTCGGCAAGATGCTCGTGTAGAGGCTGCCGGGTCCGATCACGATCAAGTCGGCGTCGAGCAGGCTGTGCACCGCCTCCGGATACACGGAAGGGCGCTCGGGCTGTAGGTAGACGCGCCGGATCGGATTGCTTGGTGTAGCCTCGGCGGGGGGGGCGCAGTCCACCGCGCTGCCGTCGGCATTGAGGGGGCAGGGAGCGGATGCTCCATCCGAGGTTGACAGCAGTGTGGAGGCGCTCGCGGTTGGCGCATGCGACCCGTGCGCTCCCGCGCCGGCGAACTCCGGAATCCGGCTCTCACCCTCCACCGTGGAGCTGTCGGCAAGCTCGGCGCAGAGCGTCACATCCTCCAGTGTCGAAGGCAGGATGCGCCCGCGGACAGCGAGCACGCGGCACGACTCTTCGAGCGCCTTTTCGAAGCTCCCGGTAATCTGCGCCATCGCAGCGATAAACAGGTTGCCGAAGGCGTGTCCCTTCAGGTCGCTGCCTTCAGTCTGGAAACGGTGCTCAAACAGCTTTGTGACCAGCGGGTCGGAGTCGGCCAGTGCGGCGATGCACTGGCGGAAGTCACCCGGCGGGAGCACGCGCAGGTCGCGGCGTAGCCGGCCGGACGAGCCGCCGTCGTCGCACACAGTAATGATGGCGGTGAGGTTGCCGGTGTGCTCCTTGAGGCCACGCAGCAGGCTCGATAGACCGGTGCCACCACCAATCGCGACGATCTTGGGCCCCCTACTGAGGATGCGCTGCGCGTACAGCGCGTCTCCCACCCGCCCGCGGTAGTGGGGAACCAGCAGGCCAAAGAACGAGGACGTGATGCGAATGGTCGCCCAGGTCATCACCGCGCCACCCACTGCTACGAACAGCAGTCCGCGGGTGAGGCGTGGGATGAACTGCAGGGTCGCGTAGTAGATCGGGTCGGGGAACGGCGCCGTGCGGTAGAGGTGCGTCAGTACCAGCCCCAGCCCGAGCGCGAGCAGCGTGAGCGCTGCGAAGTAGGCAAAGATCCAGCGCTTGATCGCTAGCCCAGGTCGGAGCCAGCGCCGCAAGCGGGCGCGCCGCTCGGCGGCAGGAAGGGGCGTGGGCTGGATCATTGGGCTTCCTCAATCGCCTGCCGCCGGCTGTGCAGGCGCGTGCTGTGTTCTGTCAACTGCCCGCGACTCGCCCATACTCGAAAAGCAAGATGCATGCCGGTTGGTGCGGGTGGCTTCATTCCCACACCACAGCTCAGCAATTGCTCCTCGTTGCAATGTCACGTTGCCTGGTCCTGAACGGGCCGCGCAGGATGAGAGTTGTTCGGCCGTGGACACTGGATGGCGTGGCGGGCGCAAGTGTACCCACTATCAGGGATTGGCAACGAGAACGGTGACAATAGACCCATGGCGATAGGTGCCCTCATCGGATTGCTGGTTGCATGTGTGCTAACGCTGGCCAACCTGGTTGGGCGAATGGTGTTGGGGTGGGGAACCCTCCCGGAGCTGGCACTGGACCTAGTGGAGCGGGGGCTGCCGGTGCCGGTCGTAGAAGCCTACCTGGGCTCGGACAGTGGGCCGGTTCGCCCACTGATCTTCGCCGGCTTGCTCCTGGGCCAGGTAGCGTTGGGCGCCCTGGTCGGTGCCATGGTGGGAGTACTGCGCGGGCGGCGCTATTCCGATCAAGCCAGACCGCGGCTAGGAGAGGCCCTCGAGACGCGGCGGGCGCTGCTCGAACGGGTGTCGTGGGCGGGGCTGGCGGTGGTGGGGACGTATGGATTCTGGCGCCTGATCACACTGCCCCGGCCGGGGCCGGGCATGGGCACGACGCCTGGGAGTAGGGGAACGCGGCCTGGAGCGGCCGGCACGGTCACCGAAGCGACGTCGAGTGCGGACTTCTACGTCGTGTCCAAGAACCTGATCGATCCACGGGTCAAGTCCGATGACTGGCGCTTGCGGGTTCACGGCCTGGTCGCGCGCGAGCTTTCGCTCACCTATGCGGAGCTGCGGGCGCTGTCCAAGGTAGAGCAGTGGCAGACGCTGATCTGCATCAGCAATGACACCGGCGGCGACTACGCGGGCAATGCGCTTTGGAGCGGCGTGCCGCTGGGAGAGCTGCTGCGCCGGGCAGGCGTGCAACCCGATGCGCGGCGGGTGTTCTTCCGCGCCGCGGACGAGTATGCCGACGGAATACCACTGACGACGGCGCTGCGGCCGGAGACGCTGGTTGTCACAGAGATGAATGGGGCACCGCTGCTGCCGGAGCACGGCTTCCCCGCGCGACTGCTGGTCCCCGGCGTCTACGGATTGAAAAACGTGAAGTGGCTGCAGAGCATCGAGGTCATCGACTCCGAACGGCGCGGGTTCTGGCAGCAGCGCGGCTGGACCGACTCGGCAGTCGTAAAAACGACCACGCGCATCGACGTGCCGCGGCGTGGCAACGTCGCGGCCGTGTCGGCAGCGCGTGTCGCGGGCATGGCATTCGCCGGGGACCGCGGCATCAGCGCGGTGGAAGTGAGCCTTGACGGTGGCACGACGTGGCGGCCCGCGTACCTGGCCGAACCGAAAGGGCCGCTGAGCTGGACACTGTGGGAGCTGCCATGGCAACCCTCACCGGGCGAGTACCAGCTGCTGGCGCGAGCGGTAGACGGCCGAGGCGACCCGCAGCCCTCACGCTTCGCCGCCACGCTCCCGGATGGCGCGGCCGGGTATCACCGCGTGGCCGTCACCGTCGTGTGATTGGCGTACCGCGACGACTCTGCTGCGCGGTGCAGGCCAACAGCCTCCGGCATCTATGCCGGATCGGCGAGAGCGGTGCGTCTCTTCCGGGCTGCCTTGACCAGTCCCTCGAATAACCGCCGGTGTCCCTCGTGATCGAAGACGAGGTGCTCCGGGTGCCATTGGACGCCGACCACGAAGTCACGGTCGGGCATTTCTACCGCCTCCACCAGGCCGTCCGCCGCGTGGGCGACCGCGGACAGGGGAGGCGCCATGACGCGGGCTGCCTGGTGGTGGAAGCTGTTCGCCGGCAGCCGGGTGCCGCTCCCGGCACAGACCAGGTCGCCCAGGAGTGAGTCGCGGGTCACGTCCACGTCGTGGGTGGTCTCGCTGCGTGGCGCCTTCTGGTAGTGGTGCACCTCAGACTCCGGAATCTGTGCCGGCAGATCCTGCCAGAGCGTGCCGCCCAGGGCAACGTTGAGCACTTGCATGCCACGACAGATGGCCAGCACCGGGTAGTTGCGCGCCACCGCCAGCTGCGCCAGCGGCAGCTCGAACGCATCACGGCCCGGCTCGATCACTACTCGCGCATTGAGCACCGTCTGACCGTAGCGCCGCGGGTCTACATCCTTCCCCCCGGTGAAGAGCACGCCGTCCACGCGCGTCAGCGCATCCTCGATGTGTCCCGGCAGGTCGCCCGGCGGCAGGAGCATCGGGAACCCACCGGCCAGCTGTACGGCGGCGACGTAAGCCTCGCCCGCCGCCACCACCTTGTAGCCGGCCGACGTTTCAGTGACGTGCCCGGTGATCCCGATGAGCGGGGCGCGGTCCTCCAGCTGCCGTCCTCCGTCGGAGAGTACTGGCGGCCATGATACCCCAGGCTGGGCTCGGGCCGGACCGCTCCGCGACCGAGGCGGACGTAGTGGCCGGTAGGGAGGCCGGCATGCCGTTGGCCGTGACTCCTCCGACGCTGGGCCAGCCGACGGCGGGGCAGGCGCGACGGGTCGCGGTGAACTCGCTGGCGCCGTTCGCCGCCAGCATGGTGGGGCGCGTCCTGTCGTGGGGTATGGCGGTGGTAATGGCACGCACCCTTGGGCCGGACGGCTCCGGCGCCTACGCGTTCGCCGTCAGCCTCTGGCTCTATGCCTCCATCATGTCGGACTTCGGTCTTGGCACATGGCTTACGCGTGAGGTCGCCCGCTCGCCCGACGTTGCCGGCTCGGCTGCATCGCTCAGCCTGGGGCTGCGCCTCGTGCTCAGCGCCGTCGCGGGTGTCGCGCTGGTCCTGGTCGCGTTCCTCTACGCGTCGCTGGGGATTGGCGGGGCTGGGCCGGAGATCGTGGCGACCGCTGCGCTACTGGGCGCCGGCCTGCTGCCCGGCGCCGTCAGCGGCGCCGGGACGGCCATTTTCAATGCCCATGAACGCATGGTGTTTCCCGCCGCGATGCAGCTGGTGAGTGCGGTGCTCACCACCGCCGCAGGGTCGGCAGCGCTCCTGACGGGGCATGGCATCGTCGCACTGGCGTGGGTCTCGCTTGGCGTCAACGTGGTGACGGCGGCGCTCTTTTGGCTTGCCAGCGCGCGCGCCTTTTTCCCGCTTGGCGTGGCGCTCGCCCCCGCGCGTCAGTGGTCGCTGGCGCGCGAGACGGTGCCGCTGATGTTAAACAGTTTGCTCAACAACGTCTTCTTCCGCGTGGACATCACCGTTTTGCAGGCGCAGGGCAGTGCCGTAGTCGGCAATTACGCTAACGCCTACAAAGTTATCGACGCCGCCGGCGCGGTGCCCAGCAGCTTTGTCCTGGCGCTCTTTCCGGTGCTGTCGCGCCGTGCAGGCGTCGCGGGCGGCGACGGAAACGAGCGGGGGAGCATGCTCGCCGTTTACACGCTGGCGCTCAAGCTGCTCCTGGCGGTGGGGTTGGGGCTGGCGGTGCTGCTGACCACGCTTGCACATGACCTGACCCTGCTATCGTGGGGGCCCGCCTTCTTGCCCGACTCAGCGCTGGCGCTCCAGCTCCTGGCCTGGTTCCTCCCGCTGAGCTTCTTCAACGGTCTGACCCAGTACGTCCTCATCGCCCTTGGCCTGCAGCGCCGCATCACCCCCGCCTTTGCCCTGGCGGCGGCCTTCAACCTGGCCACCAACCTCCTGCTCATCCCGCGCTTCAGCTACGTCGCGGCGGCCGGCGCCACCATCGCCACTGAAGTGGTGCTCCTGGTCCCGTTCCTCATCGCCCTGCGCGAACGCCTCGACGTTGGGCGTCTCTTGAGTGCTGCGCTGCGCCCGCTGCCCGCTGCTGTTGTCCTCGCCGCTTCGTGCTGGCTGCCCTGGTTGCCGTGGTTGCCCTTGCCGGCCACGTCACCTCTCGGAACCCATGTCGTTCAGGCCGCCATCGCGGCGCTCGTCTACCCGGTGCTGCTGTGGACGACGGGCGTCTTCACGATAGTTGAGCGGCGAGCGGTGCTTTCGCTGGTCACCCGTCGCTAGCGGCCAGCGCAGCCTGGTAGACGGATACCGTCTGATCGACAACTGCGGGCCAGGCGAAGCGTCCCGACACCGCCCTTCCCGCGGCGCCGAAAGCCGCACGCCGCTCGTCGTCGCGAAGCAGCAGCGCCAGCGCATGGCCAAGCGCCGCCGCGTCGCCGCGTGGCACCAGCAGCGCACCGTCCTCCCCCTCAGGGGTCCGCAACCACGCGGCCGCCCTCACACCGCCCACCGCGCCGGTCGTGACTACCGGCACGCCCTGGGCCAGCGCGGCGATAAGACTGGTGCGGCGCTGCGACGCACCATCGAGGAACGGCAACGCCATCACGTCAACCATTCGCACGCTGCCCGTGATCTCTGCCTCAGGCAGATAGCCGGTCCAGCGTACCCGATCGGCCAGCGCTAACGCCGCGATCCGTGCCTGCACCTCGGCGTGGTACGCGCGGTTGGTGGGGTCAGCCGTCCCCAGCTGCTCGCCAATCATCAGCAGTTGGAGGTCTACACCGTCTCGGACTAGTCCGCTGACCGCCTGTATTAGCTCGAGCACACCCTTGCTGCGGTTGACGAAGCCCAAATAACCGATCACCGGCTTCTCCGGATGCAGGCCGAACCGGCGGCGCAACGAATGTGAGTCGCAGCCCGCGAGCGGCGCCGCATCTAGCTGGTTCCCAAGCGGCACATGGCGTGTGGCGGGCGCGGGCGCACGCGGCCGCCAGCGCTTCAGTTGCGGGAGGTCGTCTTCCGCCACCGCGATAGTCGCGTCGGAGAACCGGGCCAGGATCCGCACTGCCAGTGTGCGGAGCGGGCCTGCCTTGGGGAAGAGATACGGCACGCGCAGATCGTGGAACGTCGTGACGACCGCCGCCCGTGGCGCCGGGAGCGTGCTCCGCCTTAGCCGCCCGTACCCCAGGCGTATGGCCAATGGAAGCAGGTTAATGGCGCCGTGGAGCCCGTAGGCTGCCGGTTGATACTGGATGTGCACGATGTCCCATCCACGCTCACCGGCCAGCGCCGGCACGCGCACCAGGATGCGTCCGTCCCAGCGGCGCACCTGTCGCAGGACCGGCGGCTGCGATCCCCGTCCCTCTCCACTCGACGATCCCCCTGCGGTGGCACCGGCGGCACCTGCATTGGCGGCTAGTCCCTCACCCGTTGCACTGGTAAGTACCTCCACCTCGTGTCCGGCGACGGTGAGCTCGCGCGCAAGGCGCGCGGTGTGGTCCCCTACGCCGCCTATCGCAGGCGGGAACTCGCCGGTGATCAGGCCGATTCGCACCGTGGCTAGCCCCGACCCGTGAGGTGCAGCCGTGTCAGACCTTCATATCGTGCGGCCAGCCGGCGGTCCCGGCGCACATGCTGGATCGCATACTCAGCGGCAAAGGCGCCCGCACCCATCAGAGTGATCAGCCGGGCTGTGGTCCTGCCGAAATAGCGTGACGCGTAGCGGTGCTTGCTCCGATAGTACATGCGATCTTTGGCAGCTACGTCCTGGTCAGCGCTCTGGCTGTGAGCATGGATCACTTCGGCCTGCGGCTCATACCAGGTGTCCCAGCCGCGCGCGGCCAATCTGCGCGAGAGGTCCACCTCTTCGAAATACATGAAGAAGAGTGGATCGAAGCCGCCCACGGACCGGAGAGCCGTGACGCGTCCTAGAAGGCATGCGCCGGATAGCCAGTCCACCCGTTCCGCTTCCTCGGCCTCGTCCACGTGTCGATACCGGCGCAACGCGGGCCAATGTGGCCAGCGCCACTCCAGGGGTGTGCTCTCAAGAACAAGCGTTGCCAGCGTCGGAAATCGCCGCCGGCTGGGCTGCGGGCGACCATCCGGGTACACCAGGCGTGGCCCCACCAGCGCCGCGGCGGGCGACCTCTCCAGCCGCTCCACCAGCCGTGCCAGCGCGCCCGGCCTCATCTCGGTGTCAGGATTGAGGAACAACACCGCGTCCTGAGCTGCCGCGAGCGCCTGGTTGCACGCTGCGCCGAAGCCCACGTTCTGGCGGTTCTCGATCAGCGTCACGTCAGGAAAACGCTCCCGCACAAATGCGGCGCTGCCGTCGAAGGACGCATTGTCCACTACAGCTACTTCGCCTGTATGCGCGACGCCCGCGGCGCTCGCGACGGCAGGCTGCAGCGCGTCCAGGTTGCGCTGCGCGGCGTCCAGGCATGGCCCCAGCAGCTCGCGGACGTTGTAGCTCACCACCGCAATCGTCACGTGCATGATGCTACCCCTGCTCCTGGACCGCTCTGGCGCTCCGCACCCCGCGGCCAACGCGCCACAGGTCGCGATACATGGTGAAGTTGGCCGCCGCCAGCACCAGACTCAGCTGCAGACCGATTGCTCCTTCGCGATAGCCCTCCAGCGAGACATAGCGGCGACGCAGCTCGCGCAGCGGCTGCAGCACGAAGTTCCGTGCCTTGGCCCGCTGGCCGTTCCCGTGCAGCTGCGCCGCCTCCATCCGAGCATAAGCGCGTTGCTTGGCCCAAAACTGGCGCCAGCTCACGTAGTTGTGGTGAACCAGGGGCGTCTTCAGGCGCGCCGCTGGACCGTCCAGTAGCACCAGCTCGTGTACCGGCCGCAACGGGTCGTAGCGGCCCGCCGCAACGCGGAAGAGACGCAGCTGGTAGTCCGGGTGCCACCCGGCGTGGCGCACCCAGTGGCCAAGGATCAGGTTCTGCCGCGGTACCCAATATCCCACCGGCGTGCGTGCGCCGCCGGCAACCGACTCAGCCACCGCTTCCCTGATTTCATCCGCCAGCTCCAGCGGCACGCGCTCGTCGGCGTCCACAAAGAGCACCCACCGCGAGCGCGCCTGCTCGAGTGCAAAATTGCGCTGCCCTGCGAAGTTATCCCAGGGGAGAACGACCACCCGTGCCCCCATCGTCGCTGCCAGGTCCGCGGTTGCGTCGCTGCTGCGCGAGTCCACTACCAGCTGCTCGTCTGCCCACTGGAGCGTGCGCAGGCACGGCACGATGTGCCGCGCCTCGTCTCTCGTGAGGACAACGGCGCTGATGCGACTGTCGAGAGGCACGGGGTCGTGTGAAGTGGTCACAGTCGCATCACCTCCTGATAGGACCGGACCTGCGCCTTACGATCGTCGCTGCTCCCTCCCATGCCCCACCCCGCAAGCCAGTCCAGCAAGATCAGCTTCGTCATGCCCAGACACACGATGCACCGAGCTATCGGAGCGAACCACCAGGGATAGTGACGTCTGAAGAAGCGCAGCCGGCTGCGGTGCAGCTGCACGAACATCGCGCCGGCCCGCTGCTGCGTGCTGCGACCGCCGTGGTGGACCGCCAGCGCCTCCGGACAGTGCCACACCTCCCAGCCCTCGTGCTTGAAGCGGTAGCACCAGTCGACCTCCTCGACGTACATGAAGTAGCCCTCGTCGAACAGGCCAACCTGGTCGATAGCATCCCGGCGCACCACCATAAACGCCCCCAGCGGATGGTCGATCTGGAACGAGCGCTCGTCCCACGCTTTCGGATAGCGTCCGTTGAGCCGTGATTGCGTCAGGCGCCAGTTGACCGGGAAGAGGTCGAGGAAGACCTGCGCCAGTGTTGGGAAGCGGAAGCTGCTTTCCTGGAATGCACCGTCCGGGTAGCGCAGACGTCCGCCGGCCACCGCTGCGCGCGGGCGCGCCTCCATGAACCGCCCCAGCGCCGCCAGGCTGCCAGGCTGGACTTCGCAATCTGGGTTCACCAGCACCACCAGCGGTGCCCGCGTTGCCCGTATTCCCTGGTTGCACGCCGCGCCGAACCCCAGGTTGTCTGGGTTGGCAATCACTCGCACGGCTGGATATGCACCACGCACGTGCTCGACGCTGCCGTCCGCTGAGGCATTGTCCACCACCACCACCTCATCGCCGGGGCCAATCTGGGTCAGCACTGAGTCGAGGCAGCGACCAAGCAGATCCCTGACGTTATAGCTGACGATCACGACAGCGGTCGACGGTGGTAAAGACACGGGCGGCGTCTCACCTGGAACGGCTTCCATCCCGCTCCTGGCATCTGGTGTCGATACACTGGCGTCGTGACCCGCGTCCAACCCGTGAGCGCCATCATGCTCAGCGCGGGCGAGTCGACCCGCATGGGCCAGCTCAAGGCGCTGCTGGAGTGGGAGGGTCTGCCACTTGTCCGGTACCAGGCGGAACAGCTGCTAGCAGCGGGCGTTGACCGCTTGATCGTGGTGTTCGGCCACCGCCGCGACGAGCTGGCGCCGCTCCTGCCGGAGGACGAGCGTGTACAGGTGGTGGTCAACCCGGACTATGCCAGCGGCAAAGTGAGCTCCATCCTGGCCGGCGTCGCGGCGGCGCCGGAGGACGATCACCTGCTGATCCTTGGTGTGGACCAGCCGCGCCCGGCGGTGCTCGTGCGCACTACGCTGGATGCTCACCTCGCGTCAGAGGCAGCGGTCACCGTCGCCGGCAACGCCGGGCGGCGCGGCCATCCGGTGGTCTTTCATCCCACGCTGCGAGGCGCGCTGCTGGCCATCTCGGAGCAGACCGAGGGATTGCGTTCGGTCTTGAACGCGCACGCTGAGGCTATCCAGGTGGTTGACACCTGCAGCCCACTGGCGCTGGTGAATCTGAACACACCGGCCGATTACGACGCCGCGCGCTTGCTCAGCTCGACTTCTAGCGCGCGCGCCGGGAACCAGTAGACGAACAGGTTCTCGTAGAGCGCCGGCCAGCGATTGGCCAGCCATTCGATACCGAGCAGCCGGTGCAGCTTCCCGAACCGCAGCCTGCGGTGAATCACGGCAAACCGCGTCTCCCCAAACCAGGTGTGCCGGTTGGACTGCCAGCCAGCATCGGGCGCCGCGGCGAAGTGCTCGAACGTGGTGTACGTGAACCAACGCCGGTGCGTCGGGTCGGCAAACGCGCTCACCCCCGCGAAGTAGGGCACCTCAACCGAAGCCGTGCCGCCCGGCGCTAGAACGCGCCACACTTCTGCCATCACGGCCGCCAAGTCGTCCAGGTGCTCCAGCACGTTGAGCGCGTACACGTGTTCCGCCGTGCCGTCGCGGAACGCCAGCCGTCGCGCGTCCAGGCGAGCCACGACCCGCACGCCGGGCAGTGCCGCCGCGTCCACGCCGATGGCGCCGCGCACCGGCCGGCGGCCGCAGCCCAGGTCGAGACACACCCGTCCGAGGGCGGCCGGACTCCCCCAAGCGGATCGGTCGTTACCCGGTTTCAACGGGTCGAGGGTACAATTCCCCGGCCCTCCTATAGAGTAGGGAACTGCGAATCACGACACGGCCTTCCGCTTGTTTCGACCGCGCTGCCTAGCGCCGGAACACCGCCGGCGGCGAGCCCCAGGACTGCGATAGCGAATGCTTGGACCGCTTAGCGCCCTGCTAGGGATCTTCTCCAGGGACCTCGGCATAGACCTCGGCACGGCCAATACCCTGGTCTACGTGCGGGATCGCGGCGTCGTCATCTCTGAGCCGTCGGTGGTCGCGACCGATAAGCGCACCGGCCGCGTCCTGGCCGTTGGCGCGGAGGCCAAGAAGATGGTCGGCCGCACGCCGGCCAACATCGTCGCGGTGCGGCCGCTAAAGGACGGCGTGATCGCCGACTTCGAGATCGTCGAGGCGATGCTGCGCCATTTCATCCAAAAGGTGCACGACCAGTTCCCACTCACGCCGCGGCCGCGCGTCATCGTCGGCGTGCCCTCGGGCGTCACGGAGGTGGAGAAGCGCGCCGTCCAGGACGCTGCCGTAAATGCCGGTGCCCGCGAGGCATATCTCATCGAAGAGCCGATGGCGGCCGCCATCGGCGCCGGGCTGCCCATTCACGAGGCGGCGGGCAGCATGGTGGTAGACATTGGCGGCGGCACGACCGAGGTGGCGGTCATCTCACTCGGCGGCATCGTCATCAGCCGCTCCATCCGCGTCGGCGGCGACGAGATCGACGAGCAGATCATCCAGTTTGCCCGCCGCGAGTACGACCTGTACATCGGCGAGCGCACCGCCGAGGAGACCAAGATCGCCATCGGCGCGGCGTACATCATCAAGGACGACTTGCGCGCTTCCATGCGCGGCCGCGACCTGGTGGCCGGGCTGCCCAAGCAGATCGACGTGACGCTCAACGAGATCCGCGAGGCGATTGCCGGGCCGGTCGGGCTGATCGTGGAGGCGGTGAAACTCTCCATCGAGGAAACGCCGCCCGAGCTGCTTGCCGACATAATGGACCAA
>CADCTC010000055.1:16443-16808 GCA_902805635.1 uncultured Chloroflexota bacterium | reverse complement strand
CCTTCGCGCGGGTCGGACTAAATGAAAGGGAAGCGCGCGAAGCCCGGCGGGAGCACCTCGTGGCACGCTACGACTACGCCGACCAGGGGATGGCGGAGGTGATGGGCCAGACGAAAGGGTTCGTGAAGATGGTGGCCGACCGCTCGGACGGGCGCATCCTGGGCGTGCAGATTCTGGGCTACCAGGCGGACACCCTGATCCACGAGGCCGTCGTCGCGATGGCGTTTGGGGCCACCGCCGAGCAGCTAGCGCGCATCCCTCACTACCACCCCACCCTGTCGGAGATTCTCACCTACCCGGCGGAAGAACTGGCCGACCGCGTCCGCGCGGGGGGGGCGGAGGTCCCCTGGGAGGACTGGGCCGCA
>CADCTC010000055.1:0-16393 GCA_902805635.1 uncultured Chloroflexota bacterium | reverse complement strand
GCCGGGGCAGACTCTACGGAAGGCTGCAGATCGTCAGAAAAGCTTTCGGACAATTAAGCCCCGACGGGCGGCGAGCAGCAGCCTGGCGTAGACGCCGAGCGCCGTCAAGACTCGCGACCTTCTGCAGCACAGTAGCGCGGCGACAGAGGGCTCCCGCCGATCAGGCCAGCGTGAGTGGCCGCGGCGCTCCGTACGCTGGATTACCGATACGTCACGCGGATGCTATCGTGCTGGCATGGTGCCTCCCACGCATGCCGATGCCACGCCCGGGCCTGGTGCGCCGCTGCCGACGCCACTGTCGCTGTTGGTCGAGCACGATGGGCCAACCGGCGCGCGCCTCGTGACGCTGCGGGCGGTCGCCGCTGGTGCCCGCGTTGCGCCGCTGAGCGAGGGAGGTGGGCTCGTCGAGGTGCCACACGCCACGAGGCACTCGATCCAGGTTGACGAGCGCCGGCACGTCGAGCACCTTGGGGCGCTCACATTTCTGAACCACTCGTGCGCGCCGAACTGCTTCGTCGACACCGAGGTGGCCGCGAGCCCGGCCCTGGTCGCGCTGCGCGCCGTCGCCGCCGGCGAGGAGCTGACGCTCTTCTACCCTGCGACGGAGTGGGAGATGGCGGAGCCGTTCGCGTGCCGCTGCGGCGCGGCCGAGTGCCTGGGCACCATCACAGGCGCGAGACACGTCGCTCCGGACCGCCTGCGACGCTACACCCTGAGTCCACACGTGCGCGGCCTCGCCGCCACTACCGCCATCGCGCGATAGTCGGGCCATACCTCCGCAGGATGGCGCTCAGCGTGATGGCAGCCGCACCGCCTTCCTCACTACCGGCTACACAACGCTCGCGGGCCAGAGGTGGTAGGGTTCAACCTAGGCCCGACGGTCGCCCCGCTCCCTACTGCGCCCTACAGAACGATGTGGCGGGACCGAGTAGGCTAGAACGGTAGAAGGGTCCGCCCGCCGGCGCCGCGTCTGGATGGCCGCGGGCCGGCCGTGGCTGGTCGCACACGCCGGAGCACCTCGCACACGCTGAATCCCGCCAAAGAGATGACCATGACCGACCGCGACACACCCGACACGCCCGACACGCCCGACACGCCTGACCAGCGCGACCGAATCCGGCTGACGACGCTCTCCAACTGCGCCGGCTGAGCGTCCAAGATGGGTCCTTCGGACCTGGCGCACGTGCTGCGCCACCTGACCTCCAAGGAGCGCCCACCCGAGCTGCTGGTGGGGCTCCACATTGCGGACGACGCCGCTGTGTGGCGGCTCGACGGCGAGCGCGCGCTGGTACAGACACTGGACTTCTTCACGCCGGTGGTGGACGACCCGTATACCTACGGCGCGATCGCGGCGGTGAACTCCATCTCCGACGTGTACGCCATGGGTGGCGAGCCGTTCCTGGCACTGGCCATCGCCGCGTTCCCGACCCACCTGCCCAAGGAGATTCTCGCTGAGATCTTCCGTGGCGGCGCCGACAAGGCCGCCGAGGCCGGCGTGGTGATCGCCGGCGGGCATACGGTGACCGACGAGGAGCCGAAGTACGGTCTCTCGGTGACCGGCATAGTGCACCCTGAGCGGGTCCTGACCAAAGCGGCGGCGCGGGCGGGCGACGTGGCGTTCCTGACGAAGCCACTCGGCACCGGGGCAATCACCACCGCGCTGAAAAAAGAGCGTGCTGCCGCGGCGCATGTCGACGCCGCGGTCGAGTGGATGCTGCGCCTCAACCGGGACGCGGCGCGGCTCGTCGCGCGCTTCCCGCAGATACGCGCGTGCACCGACATCACCGGGTTTGGCCTGCTTGGCCACGGCTACGAGATGGCGGCGGCGAGCGGCGTGTGCTTCGAGGTGGAGGCCGGCGCGGTACCGTTTATGGACGGCGCGCTTGGCTACGCGACGGCCGACCTGCTGCCCGGCGGCGCCGACCGCAACCGGCTCTACCTGGAAGAGGCAGACGGATCGGGGCTGGCACGCGTCTCGGTCGACGGCGGCGTGCCGGCGGATCGCGCGGCGGCGCTTCATGACCCGCAGACCAGCGGCGGGCTGCTCTTCGCGGCGCCCGACGCCGTGGCGGACCAGATCGAGGCGGCGTTCCGCGCCGACGACGCGCCGCTGTGGCGGATCGGGCGCTTCACCGCGGGACGCGGCGCGCGGGTGGTGTGATCGAAGTCAGACCGGCGGGTCGCGGGGACGCGACCCGCCGGACCTTGCTGGAAGGGTGAGTGGGAGATGCAGACACTTGACGGCCCCGACGCGGCCAGCCGGGCGACGACACCGGGCGGCCCAATGGGGACGGCGCATGCGACGGAGAGCACGGGCGCACCGGGCGCACCACCGGGCGCACTGGCCGAGCCCACCACACCGCTGCCGGCGGCGCAGATCGCCGCCTGGGCAGAGGACGCGCGTGTGCGCGCGGTAGAGCTGATCGCCGACCTCAGCGAGGCGCAGCTGCTCGGCCAGCGGCTGGCGTATGTGCAGCCGATCAAGTGGGAGGCGGCCCACGCCGCCTGGTTCGCCGATAATCGCGTCGTCGAGCGCGCCCTCGGCGAAGCGCCGCTGCTGGCAAACGGCAGGGCGCTCTACGACTCGGCCGTCGTGCCGCACCGCGTGCGCTGGGACCTGCCGCTGCCCGACGGGGCCGGCACGCTGCGCTACCTGCGCGACGTGGCCGACGCGGTGGCGGACCGCCTCGCGCGCTTCCCGGAGAACGGAAGCCTGCGCTATCACGCCCTCTATGCCCTGCTGCACCAGGACATGCACAGCGAGGCGCTGACCTACGCACGCCAGACGCTGGAGTACCCGGCACCGCGCATGGCGGCCCCGCTGCCGGTCGCGCAGGACGGCGGTCCGCTTCCCGGCGACGCGCGCGTGCCGGGCGGCACCTTCTTGCTCGGCGCCGCCCCCGACGAGCCGTTCGTCTTCGACAACGAGATGTGGGCGCACCCGGTGGAGCTGCGGCCGTTCGAAATTGCGCGTGCACCGGTCACGCAGCACGAGTACGCCGCGTTCGTCGCGGACGGCGGCTACCGTCGGCGCGAGCTGTGGAGCGACGCCGGTTGGCAGTGGCGCGCGGCGGTGTGGGCGGACGCGCCGGTGTACTGGCGCTCACGCGGCGGCGCGTGGGAGCGGCGCGACTTCGACCGCTGGGTGCCGCTCGAGCCCCACCGGCCGGTGATCAACGTGTGCTGGTACGAGGCCGAGGCGTACTGCCGGTGGGCCGGCCGCCGCCTGCCGAGCGAGGCGGAGTGGGAGGCAGCAGCCGCCGGCGAGCCTACCCGCGACGGTCGCACCCTCGCGGCGCTCAAGCGCCGCTTCCCGTGGGGGGAGGCCGACCCGTCCCCCGAGCGCGGCAACCTGGACTGGCGGGCAATGGGCTGCCTCGACGTGGGCGCACTGCCCGCGGGCGATAGCGCGTTCGGCTGCCGGCAGATGATCGGCAACGTCTGGGAGTGGACCGCGAGCCCCTTCCAGCCCTATCCCGGCTTCCGCGCCGACGACGTCTATCCCGAGTACTCGGCGCCCTGGTTCGAGACCGAGCACTTACCCCGCAAGGTCCTGCGCGGCGGGTGCTGGGCCACCACCTCGCGGCTGATCCGTACGTCATGGCGCAATTTCTACCCCGCCGGGCGCGCGAACGTGTGGGCGGGCTTCCGGACATGCGCCCCATGAGGCGCGGCCTCCACGACGCCACACCGCGAGAGGACTCCCGCGTAAGCGCCCCCACGCACCAGCGGGAGCACCGGCCAGCCCGGCCAGCCCGGCCGGACCGGCCGAGCGCGGCCAGTCCGCCCGACGTGCCACGCGCGCAGCGTGGACCGCTGCGGGTCACCATCGTGACGCCGGCGCCGCCGACGAGTCGCAAGGGAAACGGCGTCACTTCGCGCCGCTGGGCGCGCCTGCTGCGCGAGCTCGGCCACCAAGTGTCCGTCGTGGAGGGCTACGGTGAACGTGACGGCGGCGGCCCGTGCGACCTGCTGGTGGCGCTGCACGCACGCCGGAGTCATGACTCGATCGCCCGCTTCCGCCGCGAACGGCCCGACGCGCCGCTGGCGGTGGCGCTGACCGGCACCGACCTCTACGGCGACATCCGCTCCGACCCACTGGCGCGGCAGGCGCTGGAGTGGGCGACGTGGCTGATTACGCTGCAGCCCGCGGGGGTGGACGAGCTGGCGGCGCACCTGCGCGAGAAGGTGCGGGTGATCTACCAGTCGTGTGTCGCGCCGCCGGGCGACCACGCGCCGCGGCGCGGCGTATATGAAGTGTGTGTCATGGGCCATCTCCGCGCCGTGAAGGATCCGTTCCGGACCGCCGCGGCCGCCCGCCTGCTCCCCCCGGAGTCGTCCGTGCGGGTGCTGCACCTGGGCGGGATCATCGATGCGGCGATGGAGCGGCAGGCGCGCGATGAGATGGTGGCCAACCCCCGGTACCGCTGGGTGGGCGATCTGCCTCGCTGGCGGGCGCTGCGCGTGCTGGCACGCAGTCGGCTGCTGGCGCTCACGTCGGTCATGGAAGGCGGCGCGAACGTGGTGACCGAGGCGATCGCCTGCGGCACGCCGGTGGTTTCCTCGCGCATCCCGGGCTCCGTCGGGCTGCTGGGCGAGGACTATCCCGGCTACTTCCCCACCGGCGATACCAAGGCGCTGGCGGCGCTGCTTCGGCGCGCCGAAACCGACTCCGGGTTCTACGCCACTCTCGCGGACCGCTGCCGCGCGCTGGCGCCGCTGGCGGAGCCGGATGAGGAGCGCCGGCGCTGGGCGCGGCTGCTAGATGAGCTCCCCGCCGCGCCCAGCGCGGCGGGGAGGGCGGCGTGACCGGCGCGACGGGCGTGACTGCGGTCCAGCGCGGCGCGGCGGGGGAGGCCGCAAGCAGTGCGGCCGGCGGGCACGGCGCAACGACGGTGCACCACGACGACCGGTTCACGCTCGCCGCGCTCGGGCCAATCAGCCCGGCCGCGTCGCTGGCCGAAGAGGTGCGCGCCGGCCTGACGGGGATGCCCAAGCGCCTGCCCTGCCGCTTCTTCTACGACGACGACGGCTCGCT
Source organism: uncultured Chloroflexota bacterium (assembly GCA_902805635.1). GTDB lineage: Bacteria > Chloroflexota > UBA11872 > UBA12225 > UBA12225 > CADCTC01. The sequence continues at coordinate 11,355 of CADCTC010000055.1, read as the reverse complement.
GCTGTTTGAGGAGATCTGCGAGCTGCCCGAGTACTACGTGACCCGCGCCGAGCACGAGATCCTGGTGGCGCACGCGGCCGAGATCGTCGCCCAGCTGCCCTCGGCGGAGACGGGAACGGAGTTGGTGGAGCTGGGCAGCGGGAGCGCCGTGAAGACGCGCCTGCTGATCGCCGCGTTGCTACGCCGGCAACCAGGGCTGCGATATGTGCCGGTGGACATCTCTCGCAGCGCCATTGAGGAGAGCGCGCGGGCTCTACTCAAGGCGTACCCCGCCCTGCGCGTCGACGCCATTGCCGCCGAATACGAGGATGGGCTGCGCTACCTGGCGAACCAGGACGTGCTCTCAGCGCCTGTGGCCGGTCGGGCCGCTGGCCCCGCCCCGCCCGAGGCGCCCCCAAAGCTGCTCCTGTGGCTGGGCTCCAACGTAGGGAACCTCACGCGTGCCGCGGCAGCCGCCTTCCTGCGCGGCGTGCGCGCCAGGATGGGGCGGGACGACCGGCTGCTGATCGGGATCGACCTGCGCAAGGACCGTGCCGTGCTAGAGGCGGCGTACGACGACGCGCGCGGGGTGACGGCGCGCTTCAACAAGAACCTCTTGCGACGAATCAACCGCGAACTGGACGGGCGCTTCGACCTGGATGCGTTCGCGCACCGCGCGATCTACCACGAGGAAGATGGGCGGGTCGCGATGTACCTCGTGAGTGCTTACCCTCACGAGGCGTCGATCGAGGCGCTCGGCCTGCGGGTGCCGTTCGTGACCGGCGAGGCGATCCACACCGAGGACTCCTACAAATACTCGGACGCAGAGATCCGCGCGCTCGCCGCGGCCGCGGGGTTTGCGGTTGAGCGCCGGTGGTTCGACACCGGGCGGCGCTTCAGCGAGAACCTGTTCCGACCAGCCGTACAAGGGGAATTGGCATGACCTCCACACCATGCACCGCACACCACGCCGGAGAACCGCCAGCGCGTAGCGCAGAGGCGAGCACGCTCACGCGAAGGAGCCGGCGGCGCGCCGCGGTGTGCGCCGCCGGTATCGGGATCGCCGGCCTGGCGGCGTTGGGCTGCGGCGGCGCGGCCGCCACGCCCGCTGGAGGCGAGACGCCCACGACGCTGCGGGTGGGGCTGGTACCGAACCAGGCGCCGGACCGGATCAGGGCACAGTACCGGCCGTTCGGCGCCTATCTGGAAAAGACGCTAGAGCAGCCGGTGGAGCTGTTCGTCGCGACCGACTACACCGGGGTCGTCGAGGCGATGGCTTCGGATAAGCTGGACCTAGCGTACTTTGGCGGGGTGACCTACGTCCAGGCGGAGAAACGCGCCGACGTGACGCCCATCGTCACCGAGATCGACCGCGAGACCAGCTCGCCCCGGTACTACAGCGCGATCATCGTCAGGGCTGACGGCCCAATCAAGACCGTGGCCGACCTCAAGGAGAAGGATCGAAAATTCGCCTTCGGCGACATCAACTCCACGTCCGGCTCGCTCTACCCGCGGCTCATGCTCGACCGCGCGGGCATCGGAAACTTCACCGATCCGCAGAAGTTCGTCTACACCGGCGGCCACGACGCGGCGACGCTGGCGGTGGTGAACGAGACGGTCGACGCAGGCGGTGTGGAGAAGCGGATCATGCAGCGCCTGATCGACAGCGGGACGGTGAAGGCGGAGACGGTGCGCGTGCTGGAGCAGCAGCTGGTGATGGGCTACCCGTGGGTGGTGCGGAGCCGGCTGGACCGCGGCCTGGTCGAACGCATCACGCAGGCCTTCCTGACCGTCCGCGACCCAGAGCTGCTCGCGCTTCTGCGCGCCGATCGCTATGAGCGGGTGCAGAAGACCGACTATGACGAAGTGCGGCGTGAGGCTACGCGTCTCGGGCTGGTGAGGTAATGGTGTAGGGTGTCCACCAGCGTCGCACGCGCTCCCCTTGCTGGCATGGCGGCCACGCCCGAGTCGGGCCTACTTCTCCGACCCCACGCGCGACGCGTTGCGCCTGCGGTGCATGTGGCGGCCGCCGCCGGGCTCGGCAAGCGCTACGGCAACGGGGTCGAGGCGTTGCGGAACCTGGACGTGCAGATCCAACAGGGCGAGATGGTGGGGCTGCTCGGTCCGAGCGGGTCGGGCAAGACGACGCTGCTGCGCCTGCTGGCGGGGGCAGTCTGGCCCACATCGGGCACGCTGCATGTCTTTGGCGAGGATGTGGCCACGCAGCGCGGCGTGCGCCTGCGGGCGCGGCGCCGCCGCGTCGCCGCCGTCGCCCAGCAGCACGGCCTCGTGCCACACCTGTCGGTGCTGCAGAACGTGGTGCTCGGGCGCGCGGGGGCCGTTCCGCTGTGGCGCGCGCTGCGCCTGGTGCTTGTCCCCTCGCGAGGCGAGCGAGACGCCGCGTACGGCGCCCTGGCGGCAGTCGGCATCGGGGAGCTGCTGGACCGGCCGGTGGAGACGCTCTCGGGCGGACAGCAGCAGCGCGTCGCGGTGGCGCGGGCCCTGCTGCACGGCGGCGAGCTGGTCGTCGCCGACGAACCCGTGGCCTCGGTGGATCAGGAGACGGCCGAGGTGATCCTCGCCGTCCTGCGCCGTCTAGTGGACGACGAAGGGCGCACCGTCGTGGTCAGCCTGCACCAGCCGGCGCTGGCGCGGCGGTTCTGCACCCGCCTGGTGACTCTCGACCGAGGTCAGCTGGTTTCGGACCGCGCCAGCACGGCACTGGTCGCGGAGACGCTGTGACCGCCGGCCGCCACGCGTCCACGGGCAATAGGCAGGAGCCCATGCAACGTTCCCTTCCCGTAGCTTCCACAGCAACAGCAACAGCAACAGCAACAAGCGCAACCCCGGTCGACCCTGCCTCCCCACCTGGTCGCGTCACCACTGCGGTAGCGCCGGTTCCCGCGGTTTCCCGCGCCGCGCCGCCCGCGCGCGGCGCACACCCACTGAACATGCTGCTGGTAGTCGTAGTGTTTGGCTCCATCGTGTGGAGCGCCGCCGGAACCCACTTCTCGCTCACGGCGCCGTTTGCACCGCAGAACGTCAAGTCGGTAATGCGCCTGGTTCAGGGCGCCTTTCCGCCGGAACTGGCGCCGGACTTTCTGCGCACGGCACTGCGGCTGCTGCTGGAGACAATCCAGATCTCCATCGTGGGCACGACCATCGCGATCGTGCTCGCGTTCCCGCTGTCGGTGCTCGCCACCCGCCGCACCGGTGAGGAGTTCACGCGCCGCGTCGCTGGCGGACTGGCGTGGTCGCTGCGATGGGCAGCGTACTCCGCAGCGCGCACGGTGCTGAACGCGCTGCGCGCGGTGCCGGAGCTTGTGTGGGCGCTGATCTTCGTCGTGGCGGTGGGGCTGGGTCCCTATGCCGGCGTGATGGCGCTGGCGGCGCACAGCACAGGCGTGCTCGGGAAGCTGTACGCCGAGCTGTTCGAAAGCGTGGACGCGCGCGCGGTCGAGGCGGGGCGTGCCACCGGCGCCTCCGAGCTCGCGGTGCTGCTGTTGGTGCGGGTGCCCACGACGCTGCCCGTCCTGCTCAGCTACACGCTCTTCCGCTGGGAGTGCAACATGCGCGCGGCGACCGTATTGGGCTTCGTCGGCGCCGGCGGGCTGGGCACGCAGCTGGTGATCAGCATGAAGCTGTTCCAGTACAGCGAGGTAACCACGCTGGCGATTGTGCTGCTGGGGCTGGTGATGCTGGTCGACTCGGTGGGACAGCTCGTGCGCTCGCGGCTCCTGGAGCGCGTCGGCGACGACGTCGTCGAGAACGGCGCGCTGTGCCGCCCCGCGGACGGATAGAAACGCAGGCGAGGTAGGGAATGCGTCGCGATCCCGCTGCTCGTGTCGGCGGTTCCGGTGCGGGCTGGCCGCGCTACTGCGCTCCCGACGCGCGCCGCTTGAGCAGCATGCGGTAGATCAGGGGACTGCTGGAGTTGCTCACCCCCGCCAGCTCCCAGCCCCGCCCGCCGAGCTCGTTGAGCACCCCCACGATGCTCGGAATCTGCCCGGGCCCCGCCGCCTCGATCGGCAAGCGTCCCGCTCCCCCCGCGCTGTCCGACCACGTCTCGACGTGGACGTCAACCTCCAGGTATTCCCACCGTCGCACCGACGGCGGGCCGGCAACCGGACCCTTACCACGCTCGTGCAGCCGCCGACTCATCTTCCCTGAGTGATGAACGGCCCTCCGCGGACACAGACGGCGTCGATACGCCGCGGACGGGACGCTGCACAGCGGTGGTGGTCATAGCGCGGCGGGACGGCGGGGGCGTGAGGCGACAGTCGTGCTGGCTCCGAACGTGCCGTCCGGAGTGGCCGAGCGCGTCTATTCCACGGGGGCGGTGGGGCGGTATGGGCCCGGGGGCCACCGGCGCCGAATATCGGGTCACACGGGCCAGGCCAGCGGTGCTGCGCGTCCGGCCCAGCGTCCGCGCGTTCGTGCCTCCGGCGCATCGGGACGTGCCGGGACAACCGAACCCTACAAGAGGGGCCGCCGTATCAGCTCGGGCTGCCACAGCCGGAGAAAGGTGTGGCCTGTCCCTGATACACCGTACAGGAAGTCCGGCGACGAGCAGTCCTGGTCATCGGACTGCCACACGTCTCCTTCAGCGGTCTCCGTCCGGTAGCCCATCATCAGGCCGGCAAACTCCACCGCGCGCGCTGCCCACCGCTCGTCGCCGGTGAGCCGCTGCAGCTCGAGGAACAGCTCCACGCTGCCCGACAATCCGTGGCACTGGCACGGGTTCCGCCGCGCGTCCCCATGGCCGTAGGCCGCCTCGCCCGCTGCCGTGGCCATCGCCGCGTAGTCTGGCCCCTCCGGCTCCGCTTGCCCCTCCGGTCCCCGTGACCGGAGCACCTCGTGCGCCATACAAAAGTAGAGACCTACCCCTGCGGCGCCATTGCACCACTGGCACCTGAGCTCCTCACCACGCTGCAGCCCGTCCAGCGTGTCTGGCCAGTTCAGTCCTCCGCGGTCCTGCAGCGCCTGGCGCACCAGGGTCTCCCCCGCCGCCCGCGCCAGCTTCCCCCACCGCACATCCGCCGTCGCATGGGAGAGCGCCAGCAGCACGTACGCGATCCCTGCCGATCCCGGCACGAACGACAGCCCAAACCATCTGGCGTAGTCGTCGTGGTCTGTCTGCCACGGCCAATAGCATCCGTGCGGACCGTCCCCGATCGCCACCGATTCCAGCCACGCCGCCCGCTGCGCCGCTCCCTCCAGAAAGCGCCCTTCGCGCGTTGCCTCTCCCAGCCGCAGCAGAAACAGCGCCTCCCCCGCGGCCCCGTCCTGCCAGTCGGTGACCGGCCCCACCGGCTCGCCCAGCAGCTCGTCTCCCACCCCCACGGCTCTAACTGCGAACTCGGCGTCACCCGTCGCCGCACCAAGGTGCAGCCACGCCAGCCCCAGCCCGGACCGTCCGCGCATGATCCCGTTGCGGCACCACTCCCACTCCGGATCCATCGCCCGATCGGGACTGGCGCACCACCGCACGGCACCGATCGCGAGGTCCAGGGCCTCCGCGTTTCCGGTCAGCCGGTAGTAGTCCGCCAGGAAGAAGCTGATCCCGCCCTGCCCCGTGAAGATAGCCGGCGAGTGCTGTGGCCGGTTTCTCCAGTCCAGCGTCTCCCAGCGCACCTGGTCCCCCATCCGCTCCGCCCGTCGCGCCAGAAACCCAAAGATAGAGTGCGCGCCGGCTTTGGCCAGCTCCGTGCTCATGCTCGTCCCCTGTGAATGAGGCCATGAAATCGTGGAACCCCCGGCATGCGTGTATTCTCGCACGCGCACGCTCCGGAGCTCCGCGCCCTGGCGGTGTGCCGGCAGACCCAGCCCGGTGAGCCGGGGCAGCACTGGGCCAGGTACAGACGCGCCGCCGCCCGCGCCGCCAGCAGGATTGCCTCGTTGATGCCGGTTGCAGTCCGGGAGTGCCTGATGCCGCGCTGGAAGCGCTGGTAAGTGAACTGCCCGTTGGTCTGGTCTGGTGCGGCATTGCTGTTGGTGCCGTGACACACGACAGGGTGGTCGCGGCTTCGATCTTCCTGGTGAGTGACCGCGCCCGGGGCAGCCGGCGAGTGACCGACCACGCGCAAATGGGCCTGCGGGTCCAACCGCCTTAGCTGGCCTACCTGCCGGCGGCGTGGCGACCCACCACGTCAAGCAGCGTGTCCAGGTCGAAAGGCTTGGCCACAAAACCCACCGCGCCCAGGCGCTCGGTTGCCGCCGCGGCGTCCGCCGGGTCCGCACCGGTGACCACGACCAGTGGCGCGCGCGCAGTGCTGCGGCGGCACCACCGTGGCGGAAGGCGGGAAGGGCTACGCGGGATCCTTGTCCAGCACCGTCTGCACGGCGGCCTGGATGCCGTTGGCAGCCTCCAGCACGGGGATCTCGCCGCGCTCCATGCGGTTGTACACGCCGGCCATGGCGGCGTCCAACTCCTCACCACGGAAGTTGGCCACCACGAAGTCCGGCTCGATCGTCTCCATCACCGGTCGCAGCTTCTTGTACGCCGGCCACTGGTCGGTGATGCGCGCGTCCTGCCACACGTCCGGCCGCGCGATGGGCCCTTTGAAGCCCTGCACCAGCCCCTGGACGTTCATCTCCTTGCCGGCAATCCAGGTGAGGAACTGGAACGACTCGTCGGGGAACTTCGTCACCGGCGTGATGCCGAAGACGTGCTCGTTGAGCATCGAGCGGCGCTTGTCGCCCTTCTTCACGGTGGGGGTGAGCACGTGGCCGATCTCCACGTCCTTGTTGCGCACCTGCCAACCCTGGATGGCCACTGGCCAGATGTCGCAGGCCAGCAGCTTGCCCTCGCGCGCCACCCACGCCTCGATGCTGGGGTTGCCGTCGCGCGGGTTGGGCGACGCCTTCCAGGCGTTGACCAGGTTGTAGCGGAAGGTGAGCGCGTTGATGAACCCCTGGCGGGCGTCGAAGAAGGTGGCCTTCTTGCCAGCCTTGTCTACCGGCTCGACGCCCCACTGGCGCAGATAGGGGCCGCCGGCAAAGGGGTCGCCGCTGGCCTGGCCCCGCCAGTAGCCCCAGGTGTCGGCGACGGTGCCGCGCTTGGCCCACTCGCCCAGCTCATCGAAGGTCCAGTCGTCCTTGGGCTCGGGCAGCCCCAGCTGCTGGATGCGCGACTTGTTGTAGGCGATCACCGGCACGATGGGCTCCGAGATGAACGAGAGCCAGTAGAGCTTGCCGTCCCAGGTGTTCTGCTCCAGCGCGCCCTTGTAGAACTGGTTCAGGTCGTACTTGCTCGCCTTCACCAGCGGCTGCAGGTCGCGCACGATCTTGTACTTGGTGCCCATGGCGATGTGCGAGCGGTGGCGGGGCGGGAACCAGACCACGTCGCCCAGCGTGCCGGCGGCGCTCACGGCCAGGATGAGCTGCAGGAAGGTGTCGGTGCCGGTGCCGTGGAACTCCATCGTCACCTGGGTGTTGGGGTGCTTGCCCTTCCAGTTGTCGATGTCCTGGTCCAGCCCGGCCTGGATCCAGTCGGAGACGTCGCGCCGCTTGGCGGTGTGCACGCGCACCTCGGCCGGCCGCGCACTCCGGCCGGCGGCGGTTGGCGGCTCGGCGGACCCGCACGCGGCCGCGAAGGCGGCGGCTCCGGCAAGTCCCGCCAGGCCGGCCGCGTTGCGCACCAGCGCTCCCCGCGTGAAGACGCGCCTCGTGTGCCCAGCAGCTCCCCTCATAGCAGTTCCCTCCTTGGCGGCGCGACGGGTGCCGCCGTGACGGCCATGCTACCACCGATCCAGCGGCCGCGCGTGAGGTGCTGCGCTACCGGCCACCGGCTACCGGCCGGCGAGTCGCTGCGCTAGACGGGCGGGCGGCGCGACGGGCCGCTTCCGCGGCCTGCGCGACGTCCCGGCCCGCCCGGCGGCGTGCTGCCCGACACGAGGACGCTCCCCGGAGAGTGCGGCGCTCCACCGGCTCAGGCGGCGGACTCGGAGGTGGAGCATGCGGGCGCAGGTCTACTTGGCAAGCGAGAGGCGGAAGTCGCGCGGCTGGTGGCCGACGGCTTGAGTAACAAGCAGATCGGCGCGCGCCTGTTCCTCTCAGAGCGCACCGTCGCGAGCCACGTCCGCAACATCCTGAACAAGCTCGGGTGCAACACGCGGGCCCAGATCGCCGCCTGGGTGGCTTCCATGAGGTAGACGGGCCGACAGAGTGGAGGCGAAGCCTATTTGAGCCTGGATTGGGCACCCGCCCGTCGCGGAGCTTGGCGGCGTTCGGTTCAATCCGCCAGCGTGCGGCGATGCACCTGCTGAACCTGGCGACGGCGCGGCCCGCGCTGGCGGGGGCAGGCTGGTTGCGCCGGTGACGCAGCGGGCACTGGCGGATGCGGTGGGCAGCACGCGCGAGACCGTGGCGCGGGCGCTGTCGGCGCTGCGCGAGGCCGGCGCGATCGCGACGCAGCGCCACCGCATCGTGCTGAACGACCCGGAGGCGCTCGCCGCAGAGGCGAACCGCGTTGCCGGCCACGATCAGACCCTCAGCGGGCGCGCGGCCGGCGCGTAGCAACCGGCGCGTAGCAAAAGGTACTGACACGCGACCGCCGACAGCCGACGAGAGCAAGTACATCACCGGCGCAGAGATCCTGATCGACGCCGGTATGACGCTGCTGCGCGGCTAGCCGCTGCCCGACTTGGCGCCACGGGAGGATCTGCGGTACGACAAGTACATCGGGGGTACGGCCGGAGTGGGCCCGTAAGGCAGTTCCGACGTACTGCCCCTTTCTTCTCAGCGTTCCGCAGATTACCTGATTGATACATACGCTTGATGTCTATTCATCAAGTGGCGGCGTTTCCCGCTGCGCGTCCGCCGGAAAGAACTCAAATGACACGGAACGAACACACCCACCGCAGCGGTGCGCCACGCAAGGCGCGCGCGCCTGGCAAGCTCATCGCTGGACCACTGGCACTGCTGGCGCTGGGGTTGGCGAGCATGCCTGTCGCGGCCGCCCCTGCTCCCCCCACAGTGGCCTTCCCCACGGCGGCCATCACCACCGGCGGTAGAACCATCACGGTGACCGGCACCGGGCCTGCCGGCGCATCAGTGGTGATCTTTTCCGACACCGACGGGAACGGGCGCTCTCACTCGCTGGAGCCGCAGTGGTACCAGACCATCCGGCGCGACGGCAGCTTTTCCATCACCGTCTTCCTGGTGGACAACACGATCTCCCAGAACCTGCTGGCGTACACTGTGACCGGGAGCGAGGAGTCGGCGCCGGTGAAGCTGCCGGTCATTACCCAGCGCCCCGGCGCGCCCATCGCCGCTCCGCCAGTCGCCCCCGTTCCAGTCGCCCCCGTTCAGCCGGTCATGCCCGCGGTGGCTCCGGTAGCCGTGCCTGCCCCGGCGCCGGTACAAGACCTCGTCATCGACGATCCAGTGATGGACATCGTCACCGGAGGCGACTCGTACACGATCACCGGCCGTGCGCCTGCCGGGATGGCAGTAGTAGTCTTTGCGGATCTCGACCAGGATGGCTGGTACCACTCAATCGAGCCTGGCTGGTACGTGCGCGCCGCGCGTGACGGCACGTTCGCACTGAAGATCCCGCTGTTCGAGAACACCACCAACCTGGATCTGATGGCGCATCTGGACGATGGCACGCAGCGGTCGCTACCGGTGAAGCTGCCCGTCATCTTCCAGGTGCCGGGCGCGCCGGTGGCTGCGCCCCAAGCGCCTGTCCCGCCGGTGGCTGCGCCGGTGGCTGCGCCGGTAGCCCCCGCCGTTCCTGCTGCTCCGGCCACGGCCCAGGGCTCCGTCACGATGGAGTACGGCGCGTACAGCTGCGGCCAGCCGCAGCGCAGCCGATCCCAACCATTCACGCCAGACATCCCCAAAGGGTCGCTGACGATGAACCCGAACGGGACATACGTGCGTTTCGACAACGGCACGGAGAACGAGAGCGGCGCCTACACCTATGACGAGGCGTCGGGCCTGATCACCTGGCTCAGCGGGCCGTTCGCGGCCATGCAGCCGGTGTCTACTTCCTTTAAGCGCAACCAGACGACAGCGCAGATCGACGTTAATTTCCACGAGTTCTGGTGGATCTGCGGCATCAATCTGAACCGCTAGTCCCAAGTTGAAGCGATCACTGACGCGATGGGCCAGGGCTTCTCACTCACCCCGGGTTGAACGGGGATAGTGCGCGCAGATTGAGTCACGCGCAAGTACGAGCTGCTAGTGGCTTCGCCATCAGCACGTCGACACCCGCCGCTGACAGGCACCGCGCGGCGCTGAACGTTCAACCCAGAACCTGTCTGAGGGGGCAGGCATGGCAGCCGCCACGCATGCCACGCCTCACCCGGCGCGCTGGTGACGGTGGCGCACCACGCGCCCGAGTGGCCAGCGTGGTCCTCGCCTCCGGCCCCGGTCAGCGGCGCACCCCGGAGATTCTGCGGAACGACGTCTTGGTCCAGTGCCACACGCGGAGTGAGGTAGCGGCGGCGCTCAAGATGACCAGGCGCATGGGCCGGCCTCCCGTACGCATCACCCCCCGCACGACGCGCACGGTCCAGCGGGACGGGGCCCCATAGATTGCCATCTGTCGTCGCCCGTGCCGCGGAAGTGGTGAAGTAGTGTCAGTCGGGGAGAGACTCGCCGGTCTCGAGAAGGGTCTCGGGGCGGGAAAGGAGGGCGGGCCAGCCCCGCCCTCCTTTCCCGAGCAGGGTGCTGCCGAGATAGACACCATCGTGCACGACAGTGAGCTTTACGATGGGGCCCTATGCCTTGGGGCCGGCGAGCAGCGCAATCGCCTGAGCCGCCCGCACAAACTTGTTCTCCGCCAGCTGCCTGATGGTGCGCACGTTGAATGCCTTCTGGATCGCCTCGGCGTCGGCTTGGCTCACGCCCTGGAGCGCGTCGATCGGGAGCTCAGCAATCTCAGAGAATTCCTTGCTCTCGTGCGACTTGTCGATGTACTTACCTATGTCTGCCATGTGCGTGTCAACCTCCTGGCGCTCCGCCACCTGACCGGCGCCTGCGTGTGTTTCTGACTGCTCCGGCACTTCTAGCCCCGGCACCGGATAGCGGGGTGCAGTAAGCAGCAGGCGGCGTGCCACGCGGGCCAGTCTTCATACACTGACCACACTGCTGCCAGGTGAGGTGGTCAGTCGGCGCGCTGCTACCGTGCGCGCTGCACGACCGCTGGTCCCGTTGTTCCGGCTTCCTCTTTCTCCCTTCCACGCCTTACTCACTTCGGGACAGCCTCGGCCTACGGCATTCCGGGGCGAGTGACACCGAACCTGCTGGAAACCGCGGCGCCGGCAGGCGGCCCGCAGGATCGCGAGCACGAGCAGCAGGAAGTTCAGCACCGCTCAAGCATCGCCCACAGGCCGACCGATGGCGCGCGCGAGGTTCTGCCGTTGTATC
>CADCTC010000054.1 GCA_902805635.1 uncultured Chloroflexota bacterium | reverse complement strand
TCCTCATCGGTGATGCGGTCTTCTTTGGAGAGCAGCACCACTCCCGCAGCGGGCAACTCGTGCCCCTGCCAGACCTGATTCGCACGCTGCCCGTCCCCACCAGCCGGCCCCAGCAGCGCCTCGCCATAGCCACCACTGCCGTCCAGCCCCATGCCGGCATTGCTGATGCCGTTGGTCCCACCAACGCCACGACCGTCCGCGCCACCGATGCCCTGCACACCGCTGCGCAACGGGGCAACGACAAACGACGTCATGCCAAGCTCCACCAGCAGGGCACGCGTGTGCTCGTGCAAGCTGGTGGCGGTCAGCACGTCGTCCACGCGCTGCGGCGTGCCCTCCAAGAGCGCGCGCACGATCGGGTTATCGGTCTGCGTCAACGAGACGTCGAGCGATTCGGCCAGCGCCTCCGGCACGTTTAGCGCAACGCTACCACGCAGCGCCCCGCGGTCGGGATCGTAGAGCGCCACCAGCGCGCGCTCGTAGCCCAGCGCGCGCGACAGCCCATCCAGCATGGGGATGAGCGTGGCGCGCAGGTTAACCAGGTCCGGCTGCGACGATGCCGTCGTTGCCTGATCGTACAGCTCAAGCAGGTCGCTCACGTTCGTCGCTCGCGGATGATTGGAGGTGCAGGATAGTCGGGAGGCTCAGGCGCGCGTACGCAAGGCAAAGACGCGGCGGCTCACTCCGTAAGACTATGCCACCGCGCACACCGGTGCGCTACGAGCGGGACGATGTCCGTGTGGTGGTGCGTGGCTCCGGGGTGAAATCGTCTGGCGGGGGTCCCAGCTCGTCACGCGCGCCACCACCGCCGACGGCGGGCGGACGCGCGACAGGCGCGGTGATGCCCATTGCTTCGGCGTAGCGCAGGTAGGTGTCAATCGAAGCGACTTTGAGACCGTACTCCAGCTTGCCCTTCATCTTGCGGAGCACGTCACGCAGCGCGTCGTACGTGTCGTTCAGGAACTCCACCACGCTTTCGTCGGACTTGAAGACGGTGCCGAAGCTCATGGGTACCGGCGTGATGCCCTCCTCGATGACGAGCTCGTTGACGTGCTCGTGCGCCAGCGCGTTCTCACGCGTGGGGTCATAGACGACCAGAGGCGTCTTGCTGACCACGGCCGCCAGGTCCCGGAAATGGACGGTGTAGACTTCGTCGCCCCGACCGCCAATCCCGATGTTGCCGAACGTGCGCGGCTGGTCCGCCTCGATCACGTTGTAGACGTAGATGCCGGTGTTGACGTCGCCGGCGGCACTCCCAGACGCGGCGGGCGGAGTGGCCGGTACCGGCTGCGCCGGCTGGATGGGCTGCCCCGCTCCGCTTCCGGTCGCAGCGGCGGCCACACCCTGGCCGGACTGGTCGGTGCGCGCGGCGGTTTCGCTAGCCATCGTGTCTCCTAAAGGTAGGAAGGGCACGCCAGCGTACCCCTTGAGTCATTCTAGCACCGTACTTTTGTACCGCGGGCTTGCGCAGGGCTGCACCTGTCTCTTGCTTTAGTCGCCGGTCTCTACCGCGTCCAGCGCAAGCGGCGCCACGTGGAGAGTGCGTTCGCCGCGGTAATTGGCCAGTCCAGGCGGTCCACCCTTGACGCGGTCCACGTACTTCCGCAGCGTGTAGTCAACGCCTACCGACGGGGCGCCGCGCGCCTGGCTGTGACCGGCGGCCAGCGCCGCCGCGCGGTGAAGGACTGCGTCGGGCACATCACGACCGCCACTGCGCACCACCACGTGCGCGCCGGGAATACCGCGCGCGTGCAGCCACAGGTCATCGGGCCTGGCTTCGCGGGAGAGCAAAGCGTCGTTGCCCTTCCCGCTGCGGCCGACCAGCACTTCAAAGCCGTCGACCGACACACGCCTGAAGCCCGCACCGATCGCGCCGGAAGCGCCCCCGGGTGCCCTACCACGGCCCTTCCCGCCCTGGCGCTGGCTTTTGGGCGCCTTCTTTAGAAGAGACGCGGCGTGCTGTCCTCCTTGCCCGCCGGACAACAGCCCGAGCTCGGCCCACTCCTGGCGCAGCGCTGTCAGCTCACCTGGCGTGGCGGCGAGGTCCAGGAGCGTGAGCGCCTCGTCCACGTAACGCTGCTCGTGTTCGGCGGTCTCGATCATCGCCGGGACGTCGCGCAGGGCGGTCTTGGCCTTGGTGTAGCGCTCAAAGTACTCCTGCGCATTCTCCACGACCGACAGCTCCGGTCGCAGCCGGATCGGCTCGCCGCTCGGCCTGGGCACTTCGGAGGCGCCCGCCGGTAGCTGTCCACTGAGCGTGAGCAGGTACTCTCCCGACCGGCGCAAGCGCTCCACTTCTGAATCGTCCACCAGCGAGCGACGCAGCGAATACAAGCGCGCGCGGAGCCGGTCCTGCGCCTCTAGCAGCGCGGCGCGCAGCTGGCGTCGGCGGCTCTCGTCAACGGGTGTTTGGGGCCGAGTAGGCGATGCAACAACTCCCCCCACGGAAGCCGCGACAGTTTCCGCAGCTCCGGCTGCAATCCATCTCTCGATCGCTTCGCTGATGCTGGCTACCGGCTCCACGAACGGGAAAGAGCGCAGCGCGTATGGCGCAAACGCCACCACGCGCCCATCCTCTAGCGCCACGCTGGGGGCGAAGCGCTCGCCCTCGGCGTCCGCCCAGAACCCATGAAATGTCGCGGCGACGGCGCCCCAGTCAGTCTCACCGGGGACCACGTCACGCCGGCCATGGGCGCGGTGAACGACCTCGCGTGCCAGCAGCGGGCTGCACGCGTTCACCTGCGCTACAAGCGCGTCAGCCAGCGACCGCCGTGGTCCTGCGTCCTCCACTGCCTGCCGGAGGTCGAACGGCGCGAGCGTGCGCGGGTCGAGCTTGTCCTGCGGCGGAGGTGGATCGTAGCGGTGCTTGGGCAGCACCGTGCGTACCCGGTTGATGGCCGCCGGCACGCGCTTGGCCGAGTCCATGACGCTGCCGTCCTCGTCCAGCAGGATCAGGTTGCTCAGGCGGCCCATGATCTCCATTACGAGCTCGGTGCGCCAAAGCACGCCCGACGGCGCCCGACTCGTGAACCGCAGGCGCAATACGCGCTCCAGCGGCGGCTGTGCCACGTCTTCCAACCGGCCTCCGTCCACATATTTGCGCAGGAGGAGCAGCAGCGGCGTCACGGCATCGGTGGTGCGCGGCGGACGGCGAGCGGCGAGGTGCGCGCGCGCGCGTTCCGGGTGCGCTGAGCAGTAGAGCCAGTGCGTCGCGCCGCGCCCCGTAGCGTGCGAATACACCTCCAGCGCGAGCGCCAGAGCCTCCGGGTGATGGACGTGCTGCACACGCCCGTCGCGCAGCGTGCGGCGCAGCTCGGCGCAGACTGCGGCCGTCGTCAGTGCGTCAAAGCTCACGCGGCGCGGCTCGCTCCCCGTGCGTGGCGCTCCAGGATGACCTGGTGCGCACGCCATTCCAGAGTGTCGTCAAGCGGCTCAAGCGATGCTGCCGGGTGCCGGCGTCGCAGCGCGAGCTGCAGCAAATGGTCGGCGAAATGGGGATTCTTGGGCAGGAGCGACCCGTGCAGGTAGGTGCCAAAGGCGTTGTGCACGACAGCGCCTTCGGTACGGTCCTGGGCGTTGTTCCCATTGCCGCTGAGCACGCGGCCCAGTGGACGCGCTCCTGGTCCCAGGAATGTACGCCCGCCGTGATTCTCGAAGCCGACCAGGGTGCGCGGCGCGGCGGCGCGAGCGGCGCCACCGGAGGCGGTCGCGTCAACCGCGGCTGACGCGTCGGTAGGGGCCCACTCCACCACCACGTTGCCAATGCAGCGCGGCACCGTACTGCCAGGATGCACGGTGTGCAGGTCGAACAGCCCCAGTCCCGGCAGTCGCGGGCCTTCGGCTGGCTGGTAGTAATGGCCGAACAGCTGGTAGCCGCCGCACACCACGAGCATGGGCAGGCCGTCGGCCAGCGCACTGCGCAAGCCGTCGGCCTTGACGGTGAACAGGTCGTCCGCCATCAGGCGCTGGTCGCCATCTTGCCCGCCGCCCATGAACAGCAGGTCCAGCTCGCCGGTTGGCAGCCGCTCGCCGACGCCGATCTGTCGCACCTCGAGCTCGATGCCACGCCAGGCGCAGCGCCGCTGCCAGGTGATGATGTTGCCGCGGTCGGCGTACAGGTTCAGCAGATCGCCGTAGAGGTGGCCTAGCGTGATCTTCACAGATAGGCAGTATGCACCACGCAGCACCAGGTTGGGCACCCTCCGGACCACTGACCGTCCGCGGCCAACGACCTCTTACTCCCAATACGGCTGCACATGCCCGCGCGTGGTGAGCACGCGGCGCAGCTCCAGCATGGCGGTGTAGGTCACCACCGCGAAGAGAGTCCCGCCCACGGGCACGTGCACTATCGCGGCGTCCAGTGCCCGGCCGAGATCGGCCTCGGCCCTAAGCACCTGGCCCTCCAGCGCGCCGGCGTACTTCAGCCGGACGGCCAAGTCATCCGCGCGCCGGCCGGATACCACCAGGCTGGCGGCGTGGCCGGCGACGTGCTCGAAGTCCGCATCCCAGATCCAGGAGACATCGCGCCCGTCCGCGTCAAGGTCGTTGAGCGCCAGCAAGAGGTGCTTCGGCGCCCCATCCGCAAACACCGTGCGCAGCGCCTCGTTCATGCCGACCGGGTTCTTGGCCAGCACCAGGTAAACCGTCTTGTCTCCTATCGCCAGGCGCTCCAGGCGCCCAAACGCGGCGGTGAAGCCCTCTAGCCCGCTGCGCACCGCGTCTAGCGACGCGCCCGCGGCGATGCCCGCAGTGGCGGCAGCGAGGGCGTTATAGACGTTGTAAAGACCCGGCAGCGGCAGCCTGAGCCGCAGCCGGCCGGCGGGGGTCTGAATATCGAGATCGGTGCCATCGAACCCCTGTTGGTCCACGCGGAGCGCCACCACGCCCGGCTCCGGCCGCCGGTGCCCGTTGGCGCAAGCGTAGTGACCGAGATGTCCATAATACGAGCGCGCGTACTCCAGCCGCGCGCCGCACGCCGGGCACGTCTTCGCGTCCGATGCGTGCTCTGTTCCTGGCCCGCCCAGGCGCTCGTCGGCAATGCCGAAGAACATCGACGCGCCGGCGCCGGCGTGCTGAAGGCCGAAGGCGTCTCCCAGAGACGCCACAGTCGGATCGTCTGCATTCAGCACGAGCGTTGGGCCCGCCGCACTTCCGTCTCCTGGGGGGAGAGCTGGGTGAGTGCCCGTAGGGGAACGATGTGGCACGGCAGGGGGTGAGGTCCGCACCCTCTCTAGCGCCGTGCGCCATACCGCTGCCACTGCGTCCACCTCTCCGTAGCGGTCGAGCTGGTCACGGAACAGGTTGGTGACCACCACCAAGCGTGGTCGCACCGCGGGCACGACGCGCGCGAGAGCGGCTTCGTCGGTTTCGAAGAGGCCGACAGTCTGCGGGGAGACGTGGACGCGGCCGAGATGGTCCGCCTGGCCGGCCAGCGACGTGGCAATACCGCGGGCCAGGTTGGAGCCGGAGGCGTTGCGCAGCGGGACCTGGCCCGCGGTGGCGAGAATGCGGGCCAGCATGTGGCTGGTGGTGGTCTTCCCGTTGGTGCCGGTGACGACGATTGCCCCTCGTGGCAGCTGCGCCGACAGACGCTCGAGCAAGTCCGGCGCGATGCGCTCGGCGACCAGGCCGGGCAATGCGGTGCCGCCACCACGGCCGAGCGCACGGGAGGCGGCGCCGGCCAGGCGGGCGGCCGCAACGGCGGCAGCGAGGCGGAGATCGAATCGCACGGGCAGAGACAGATGGTATCGGGACGCCCGCGCCGCTACGATACGCCCGCATATGACGCTCCTCCAGCCGCCCGCGGCCGTGACGTACCTGATCCGCGACCTCCCCAGCGATGAGCGGCCGCGCGAGCGGCTGATGAAGTACGGCGCCGCCAACCTCTCCAACGCCGAGCTGCTAGCCATCATCTGGCGCACCGGCTCCTCCGGCAAGGAACGCGAAAGCGTCCTTTCGATGGCTCAGCGCGCGCTGAGCCATTTCGGCTCGCTCGCCGGGCTCGCCAAGGCCAACATCACCGAGCTCAGCGCACTGAACGGGATCGGCGCGGTCAAGGCAATAGAGGTGATGGCCGCGATCGAGCTGGGCCGGCGCCTGGCGGTGGCGGTGCCCGAAGAACGGCCGGTGATCCACTCACCGCGCGAGGTGGTGAACCTGGTGCACTCGGAGATGGCGCTGTTAGACCAGGAAGAGCTGTGGCTGCTTCTGCTCAACAGCAAGAACCAAGTGCTGGCCATCCGGCGCACGTACCGCGGAACCATCAATGCCAGCTCGGTGAGAGTGGCGGAGCTGTTCCGCGCGGCTATCCGCGAGAATGCTGTCTCGGTCATCATCGTGCACAACCATCCCAGCGGCGACCCGACTCCTTCCCCGGAGGACGTGCGCGTTACCTCGGAGGCATTCCGGGCGGGGGAGCTGCTGGACGTGGCCGTGCTGGACCACATCATCGTAGGCGCGGGCCGCGACCGGTATGTCTCCATGAAGGAGCGCGGGCTGGGCTTCACCGCGTAGCGATGCGGGCGACCAGACAACACGCACGCAGCGCACGCCGCGTGCGTGAACAGAAGGAGAATGGTCGGTTACGGACTCTTCACACACCCGACACTTGGGCGTAACTTGGGTGGCACCTGGCTTGCTCTTCTTATGCAGCAGAACACCAACAGGAGAGTAGACAGATGCGCTCGATCAAGAACACACTCACCGGCGCCGGAGTTGCGGCGCTCATGCTCGCTGCCACGCCATTTGTGTCGTTCGCCGACAGCGCTGCTTCACTTCCGGCGGAGACCGGTGCGGAGCAGGTCCAGACCGTGAGCACGATGGGTGCCCCGTACTTCGCTGCGCTGTTGAACGCCGGTACGCAGCAGTCGATGATGGAACTGAACGCCTTCAACGCGCGCGGAAACGGCGTCGAAGTGGCGGGCGTGCAGATCGACCCTTCCGGATCCTCCCAGGTGCACACCGTCAGCACCACCGGATCTCCGATGTTCGCCTCGCTGCTGAACGCCGGCACGTCATACACGGTGGCGATCAATAACGGCGACCTTACCCACTAGTCCCGCCAGTTCACCTGAAGAAACGCGGACACCAAAGCGCCCGGGTCACATGACCCGGGCGCTTTGGTGTCCGCGTTTGTCGGAAAGAGGAGGAGGGCTGCCCGACATGGGCAGCCCTCCTCCTCTAGTACTGGGCAATGTAGCGGTTGCGGCGGTGAGTGAAGCCTGCAACCGCGCGCCTGTCGCTACGGGCGACAGGCCGCCTGGGTGATCCGCTCGCCGTTGCGGACGAAGTCCCTCATGCAGTTGTAGGCGGGCAGCGGGTTGCCACTGGCGTCGACAACGCCGAACCCGTACTTCTCGTCACCGGGGCCCACGAGCATGCGGAAGTTGAGGTTCCAGACGAAGAGGTTCGTCACGTACGGCGCCTCATTCTTGAGCTGCTCAAGCATGCGGGCGAAGTACTTGCCGCGCTCCTCTTCAGTGTTGTCCTGACCGTACTCGTAGCCGCCGACGGCCTGTGAGGTCGACGACCAGCCGACTTCGGTGAACCACATCGGCTTGGTGTCGCCGTACTTCAGCTGGACCTCGCGCAGCTGCTGGTAGCGCTTGATGTAGAAGCTGCCGTGGCCCTTGAAGCCGTTGCCGGTGCCGGGGGACTGCCTGTCCACCCAATCGTCCGGCGCATTGTTGTAGCCGCTGGGGTGCACGCCGAGCACGTCGTAGAAGTTCTTGATCGCGCCGCCACGCACCTGATACATGAAATCCAGGTACAGGCGGTCGTCGATGGCGACCTTCATGGCGTCTGTGCAGAAGCTCTGGGTGCGTGCTTCTGGGTTTTCCCAGCACTCCGCCAGGCCGGTGGGGGTCAGCGCGGGAAGGACCACGATGACGCCACCATCTACGCGCTTGGTGGCGTTGAAGGCGGCCTCCTGAAGAGCGACGAAGTCCACCACGCCCTGCGGCGGCGAAGCAGGGCGGTTGGGCCACAGACGCTCCGAGCCCCACTCCCAGGAGAGGTTCTGCTCATTCCACGGCTCTATCGCCTGGACCTTGCCCTTGTAGCGGTTGAGGATGACCGTGATGAAGTCGCCAAGGCGGTTGGGATCGGCCGGAGCGTGCCCGCCCGGGGCCGCAAGGAACGTCGGCGCGCGCACGACGCTGACCATCACCTTGAGCCCTGAGGCGCTCAGGTCGTTCATCACGGCGTCGAGGAAACCGAGCTGCTCGCCCTTGAAATAGCGGCCCGGAAGCGCCTCGATGCAGCCCCTGGAATTGGTCTGCTGGTTGAAGGGCCGTAGCGAGACGCAGGTGGCCTGGTCGATCTCGTACTGATCCCAGACGATCTGCTGCTTGGCCCAGCCGAAGCCGGCGTCCTTGATCAAGTTGATCGTCTGCGGGCGCCGTGCGGTGACGAAGAAGTCGCCCTGGAAGCCATACTGCAGCGGCTGAGTACGCGCCTGGGCCGCGGGAGCGGCCGGCCCGGCGCCACCAGTCGCCGGTGGGTTGGCGGGCGGAGCGGGGGGCTGGCCGGGGGCAGGCGCCGCGCCGGTCGAGCTGACGTTGCCGTTCGCGTCGATGATGGCGTATTGGCCGGCCTGGATGCCGGCATTGCCCACCCCAAAGCTGCCCTCGAACACTTCAATGATGGTGCTGCCGTTGGGCAGCACGGTGGTACGGAAGATGGTGCCGCGTACGACGGCCACCGCATCGGGGGTCGCGACGCGGAACTGACCACCATTGAGCAACTGACCGACGCGGTGGATGGCCTGGCCGGCTACCTGGCGCACCGTGACGAGCACACCACCCTGTGGGGTGGGCGCCAGCTCTTCTACTAGAAGCGTGGTGCCGGGAGACACCTCGGTCGTGGTGCCGGTGAAGTACGTGATGAGGCCGTTGCCGGTGCCCGGGGCGCGCACGACGTCGCCGATGCCGAGATCCTGGCCTTCACGCGCTGCTCCAAAGCTCGCCGGATTGGCGCGCGGTGCTGCTTCGACTGGGTTGGCGACAATGCCCAGGGTCGCGCGGTCGCGGAAGGTAGATCCGCCGCCGGTCTGGGCCTGGCCGGAACCGACGTTGGCAAAGCCAACAATGGCTTCAGCGGGCTGCTGGGTGATGGCGTGTGGCTGCGTCACCGGGCCGGCGAGCACGCCGGTGTCCTTGAGCAGGTCGCCGCCCAGGACGCGGGCGATGAAGCCGGGGGTGATGCCACCGGGACCGGCGACGAGCCAGCGCTGGAATGCGACGCGCTGGAAGCGCTGCGAGAGGAACGGACCGACCGACGTCGGCCGGTTCATGGGGAGGCCGCACACCTGGACGGCGGCGTTCGCATCGCCGTTGCCGCAGTCGGTGAGGTACTTCTCACGAATGGCCGCGTCTTCGAGCCAGCTGAGCCGGATGTTCACCGACTCCTGGAAAGACGACCCACTATCGCCCTCACCGCGTGTGATGCCGAGCTCGTCGAGCCGTGCATCGGCGCCGTTTTCTTCCAGGATCTGGAAGGTGTTGGCGCGCACTACCTCGCCGCCGGGGGCGCACTGCTGCAGCAGCACTACCTGGAAGTCCTGGTAGAGGCAGCCATCTGTGCCGCGGAACGGGGATGAAACCGGGAAGCCGGCGGAGCCGGTGCCGCCTAGCGCCTGTAGGGCGCTCCAGAATGGCTCCCGGACGGCGTAGCCGTTGCCGGTGCCGCCGCCGGTCTGGCGGAAGAACCTCCCGACCTCGACGCCACCGGCGATGATCGGCTCTTCTTCGGGCGCCTGCGCCGTGACGGCGGCGGGCGCATCGGCGAAGGCCGGGGTAAACGCGAGCGATTGCCCCAGCAGGGCAAGCGCCGCGAGCGAGCGGAGCCAGGGCTTCCTGGTCCGTGAGCGGACGCGCGTTCCTCTTCGATCTGTGTTCATGCTCTCCGGATGTCCTGTTGTTGTCTTGCCCGCGGGGAGCGGGCGGCGTAGCTGAGGGAAAGGGCTAAGAGAATGTCTGACCAGGGTGATCCGGACCTGGTGAAGACATTGCCCGGTAGCGTTGTAGCGCCCGGCCAGAGTGCACCGCGGGCGCGCGGCGAATCCGCCGCACCCTTGGCGCACTGATACCCGAATGCGTCGTCACGTCAACCGGCACGTGGAACGCCTATTCTGCCGGCATGGCGACGTAGCGTCTCCGCTGGCGATGCGCTCCGGCGAAAGTATGGCCGTTGCCGGCGCATGCCGGTAGGCCCATGCCGAATGGGCTATTGCGGCTTGACGGTGATGCGCTCGGCGCCTGCTGCTGTGAGCGCGGCATCCGCAGCGGCAACGCGGTCGCCAGCTTCCACGGCGAGCACGTAGGCACCCGCCTGTAGGCGGCGTTCGTACTCGGCGGCGTCCGCCTGTTGCACACCGCGGGAGTTGAGCACCGTGGCGAGTCCGCCGCCGGCCGCGACTCCACCCAACACGGCGCCGATCGGTCCGAGCAATGCGCCGCCCACCACGGCGCCGACCGCCGCGCCGATGGCGGCGGCATCGACGGTGCGGTGACCGCGCGCTTCGGGGTCCAGCGGTGCGTCCACCGCTTCGCCGGGCCGGGAAATGAGCGACAGGTCTCCGTCAGAGAATCCGGCCTCCCGCAACCGGGCTACCGCCGCGTCCGCCCCATCTGCCGTGTCAAACGTCCCTACCAGCACCGCCATGGCATTCTCCGATGCGCCGAGATTGTGGCGTTGCTCTCGGCAAGGGGCGTGCCAGGCTCACGCCTTAACGACGAGTTGGAGGATGTGCCCGGCAGGCCCGTCAGTGCGCTACGGCGGCGCGCGCCGTGGCCGGCAGGTCGGCGCGAGAGAGCCCGCTGTGGGCGAAGCGGATGCGCAGCAGGTCGGGCAGCAGGCGGAACCCCGACGTGAGCTTCACCTTGCTATCCGGCGCGTCAGCCCAGCGCACGCCGAGCTCCAATATAGAAAGACCGAGGCGCTGGGCAATGAACATCGTCTCGACGTCGAACATGAAGCCGTCAATGCGCTGGCGGGCAAAGATGAAGCGGGCGGTGGGGCCGTCGAACACTTTGAGGCCGCACTGGGTGTCTTTGATGCCGCGGAGACCAACAATACCGTCGCGGATGATGTTGAAGAACTTCGCGCTCAGGCGCCGGTAGAGCGGTTGGAAGCGCTCTACTTCTGCACCCGCGGCGGCGCGCGAGCCGATCACCAGCTGGTACGGCCGGCCCGTGGCGGCGCCGGAAGCAGCGGCGCCATCGCCCGAAACATAGCTCAGGGCCCGGTCTACTTCCTCGACCGGTGTCGAGAGATCGGCATCGGTGAAGGCGACGAAGCGGCCGGCGGTGGCCAGCACACCGGTGCGCACGGCATGGCCTTTCCCGGCGTTGGGGTGGTATTCGATGAACCGGCCGTGCACGCGCCCGTCCGCGGGGAGCCGGCTAAACGCCGCGTCCGCGACGCTTCCTGTGCCATCGGCACTGCCGTCGCTCACCACGATGACTTCGGTGCTGTACGGGCGCTCCTGGAGATAGGCGAGCACGCGATCGAGCGTGGGGCTGAGGCGCCGCTCCTCGTTGTATGCGGGAATGACTAGCGAGAGGTGGGGCGGCCGCGCGTCTGATTCTGAGGACGCGGGCGAGGCGCTGTCTGTCATAGAAGGCGATGGAGGAGCTTGAGGTGGAGCGGGAGGCATGACGTGAAGAAGCGGTGCAGGGAAGCATACCCCGCACCGCTCGTGTAACGGACGGCCCGCAGGCCGGGATACTCCGATCAGAGCCGGCCCGACCCGGGTGGGAACGCCAGCGCAGGGCTAGCGCGGCAGGTTCAGGACGTTTTGCACTTCTTCGTTGAGCTGCTTGAGGAACGACGGAGTCGGCTCGGCTTCGTTCTTCAACACCGCGGTCATGGCCTTGATAAGGACGGCGTTGACCTCAGGGATCTTGTAGTTGTGGGGAATGCTGCCGTGGTAGTTCTCGCCCAGGGCATTGCTGTCGCGGTCGAGCTCCTGGAAGAGCCGCGGGAACGTGTCGTGGTTGAGGAACTTGGGGTCGTTGTAGACATCCGGCCGCGCGCCGGGTGTGGTCGAGCCGGTCTTCTGCAGCGCCAGCGCCAGACCGGTGTCATGGTCGGTGATCCACTTCAGCAGCAGCCAGGCTTCGTCCTGGTTGGGGCTGGTGGAGGAGAGCTGCATCGCGTCGGGGATCCAGACGCCGCCCCGGCGACCGGTGGGGCCCTTGGGGACCAGGGTGGCGGAGTACTTGAATCCCTGTGTCTGCGCGGCCGGCCAGTAGGTGGTCTTGCTGTTGAAGTCGCGGTGAATGAGCATCGCCGCCTTACCTTCTCGGAACAGCTTCTCGTCCTCGGAGAAGGTGGCGAACTTGCGGCGATGCAGCGCGTCGTAGTACCAGGAGAAGGCGGCGCGGGACTCGTTGGTGTCCAGCGTGGTCTTCTTCTGGTCCTTGTCGAACAGCTCACCGTTCCAGCGGCGGATGGCGCCGGTGATGTCGCGGGCGCTGGCAGGCATGAAGCCGACGATACCCCACTGCGAGCCGTCGGGCCTGGTCAGCTTAGTGGCCGCATCGGCCAGGTCATTGAGCGTGGTGTTCAGGTCCGGCGGCTTGACGCCCGCCTGCTCAAACAGCGTGAGGTTCAGGTGCATGGCGACGCCGGCCATCTTGCCCTTGAATGGCAACGAGATCAGCTTGCCGTCAAGCTTCCCGGAATCGAGGGCTGCCTGGTACCACTGCTTGAGGTCCAGCTTATCCCTGGCGGCGTAGGTGTCGAGCTGCTTCATACTGCCGCCGAGGAACAGGCGCTGCGGCTGTGCCTGCGACGGATGCGTGTGGACCACGTCTCCGATCGTGCCGGACGCGATTAGGGTGGCAATCTTCTCCTGGATGTCGCCTGCATGCAGCTCAGCTTCGGCCTTGAGGCCGGGGTTGGCCGCCTCGAAGGCCGGCAGGCGAATCGGCCACATCTCGCCTTCGGAGTTTACGCGGGCAACCACCTTCAGGTTGGCGCTCTTGCGCGTGGCCTGCGGCTTGGCGTCGCCGGCGCCAGTCTGCGCACCGCACGCAGCCAGAGCGAGCGTAGCGCCGCCCGTTCCGGCGCCGGCCACAATGTGCCGGCGCGTGAGCCGGCTTGACCTGCTGTTTACCATCCTGTTCTGCCTCCCTATTTGTCTGCCCTCTAGTGAGGACCCCCTCACGCCGACGCAAGCGGCGTACTTGAGGAATGTACCCTGCCATGCCCACTACCGCAAGTGATTCGTGGCTGCCGGCGCTGCGCCGCCGTCTCCATCGGCTGTGCCCGCCGTGCGCCGGCACGTTCTCCTATTACGTCAAGGACCTGCGCTCCGGTATGGCTCTGGGGATCAGGGAAGACGATGCATTCCCGGCTGCCAGCGTGATCAAAGTCCCGGTCCTCCTGGCGGCGCTGGATCTGGTGCGATGCGGCGGCGTATCGCTGGACGACCGGCTGCGCCTGACCGCGCAGCACAAGACTGGTGGGTCGGGCATCTTCCAGCACTTCGCAGAGGGGAGCGAGATCACGCTGGGCGATGCGTGTACGGCGATGATCGCGCTGTCCGACAACACCGCGACGAACATGGTGCTGGACGTGACGACGGTGCCGGGAGTGAACGCGCTACTCGACTCGCTCGGCTGCGCGCGCACGCGCCTGCACCGCTACATCGGCAAGCCGGAGATGCCCGGCCCCGCCGGCCCAAGCCAGGCGGTCCCCACCGAGATTGGCACGCTTCTGGAGCTGCTGGCACGCCGCGAGATCCTGACGCCCGCGCTGTGCGGCTGGGCGCTGGTCGCGCTGCGGCGGCAGACGGTGCGCTCGATGGCGCCCCGACTGCTGCCGGAGGGCACGCGCATGGCGCACAAGACCGGAAGCCTGGACGGGGTGCGCCATGACGTGGGACTGCTGTGGCTGCCCAACCGAGAGCCGGCTGACGCTGTCGCTATAGCTGACGGTGGCGAGGAGGAAGAGGACGAGCTCCCGAATGGGGAGCCTGCTGTCTTCGTCGCGATGAGCCGCGGCGTGCGTGACCTACGTTGGACGGTCGAGAACCGCGCGGAGGTGACGATCGGGCGTGCTGCGCGTGCGGTGTACGACGCGCTGGCACTGGTCTGAAGATGGTCTAGAACGACCCCCGTTCGTGGCGAGCCCTTCGACAAGCTCAGGGCGAACGGAGGGCGTTAAACCACCACTTACTCCTCGCGGGCGGAGGAGCGCGCTGGGTTACTCCTCGCCGCCGTCCTCGGCGTCCTCGTCATCGCCACCGCCGGTGACTGACTCTAAGATCGAGAAGTAGAGCACCTCGAACGTTTCGAGCACGGCCTGGCGCCGTTCGGCGTGAGTCTCCGGCAGGCCCTCCTTGCCGACGATCTCGGTCAGGCGGGTCGCGGTGTCGAGAATCGCGATGGCGAGGTCGGCATCCACGTCTTCGAAATCGTTGGCCTCGGCCGGCGGTGCGGGCGGGCGTCCCTCACGGTACTGCGGCGGGCCGCCGGAGTCGCGGGGGCCACTGAAGTCACGTGGGCCGCGGTCGCCGCCGTCGAATGGTGGGCGCGGGCCGCGGTCGCCGCCTTCAAATGGAGGCCTGGGGCCACGGTCACCGCCACGGAACCCACCACCGCCGCCACCGCTGCCGCCGCGGAAGCCACCGCCTCCGCCGCTGTTGCCGCGGAACCCGCCGCCACTGCTGCCGCCAGCCCCGCGGCCGCCTTCAAACTCGCGCCCAAAGCTTCTGTGCCGATCTGCCACTAGGTTGTGTCTCCTATTCCTGTCGCTCAGTATTCGCCGGCGACTTCGCGCTTGATGTGCTGAAGGAGCTCGCCGGTGGTCGGCGCCTGATCGGCGCCTGCCCAGCGCTGCTCCAGCAGGCCCAGCTGCTCGGTGAGGCGTGGGTTGCTGCGGTTTTCCATGAAGTAGCGAACGACGGCGAGGTTGCCGGCATCCAGGGCGTGCTCAAGCGCCTCCAGCTCCTGGACCAGCGTCGCGTTGACCTGGCGCAGGCGCTCGATGCGCTGCTCGGCAACGCGGCGGGCGGAGGCAGTGTTCAGCTTGGGCACGAAGTCGCGCTGCTTGCCCTCTACCCAGGTGGGGATCTTCTCCTTAAGATAGGTATCCAGATACGCGGGCAGGTTCTCGCGCAGCCAGTCCACGAAGAGCTCGCCGCGCTTGCCATACAGCTCGTCTTCGCGGTGCAGGCTGATCTGAATGTTGCGGTAGAAGGCGGGCAGGCCGACGTTGGCGTCCACGGTGTCGGCGTCGTTGAGGATCTTGCCTTCTAGCGACGCGTCTGGGCCGGCGATGAGGTGCTCCTGGATGGCGCGGTCGACGCGTCCGCGGAAGTCAACCGGGTAGCCGTGCTCGTCGAGCAGCGTGTCGGCGATGCGTCCGCCGGAGATGCTGTGCACAGTGCCGGCGAGGCCGAGCTGGTCGTAGAGGCGTGTGACTTTGTTCTCGCGCGCGGGGGGCAGGGTGCTGTTGCGCCAGAAGCCATTCTCGTCGAGGACGCGCTTGCCATCGGGGCCGACGAGGATGTCGCCGTCGTAGCTCTTGGTGACGTCGTGGAGGGTGGAGGCGAACTCAAGCACGCGCGCGTCGGCGCCCTCTTCGGCGGCGAGGGTGCGCGCGAGGCCGCGCACGCGCTGCATGTGCTCGTACGTGTAGTTGCGCCAGGAGAAGCCGACCCACTCCTGGTCCCACAGCAGGTGCGTCTCGCGCACCAGGTCCTCCAGGCGCTCCAGCGTCGCGCGGTCGGCGGCGCTGAGCGCAGCCTCCTGTGGGGCGCGTGCTTCTGTCTGGGGCCGCAGGTCAACTGCCACGTTCAGCTCCTTGCTCGCTCTCTGGAAACCGTACCTGCCGAGTATACTGGCCTGCCCCTTTCCTTCCTGTTATGTCCGGCTCCGACCTCCAACGCTACCACCTCCCGCTGCTCGACGAGCACGTCACGCTGGGCCGTGCCAGCCGTGTGGTCGAGCTGGGCTATTACGACCCATCGGCGGCGCTGTGGGCGGCGGGGCGTGCGGGCCACGTGCTGGCACTGCGGCCGGCGATCGACTTGGCGACGGAGCTGGAACGGCAGGCGAGAGCGCAGGAGGCTACAGGCAGCGTCGAAGTGCGGCTGGGGGACACGGTGGAGGCCGGCGAGCGCGGCACGTTCGACGTGGCTATCGTGCTGGCGCCGTTCTTCCTGGGTAATGCGCCGGTGCGGCGGGCGATCACGACGGCGGCGCAGGCGCTGAAGCCGGACGGGACACTTTACTTCCAGGTGCACCGGCGCCATGGGGGGGACACGTTCGTGCGGTACGCCAAGGACGCGTTCGACGACGTGGAGATGCTGGGGATCGGCGAAACGCAACGGCGGCTGTACGCGGCGCGCGAGGCACGGCCGGACGCTGCCAGCGCACAGCCGCCGGCAGGCGAGGGGACGCTGGTGGAGCACAGCGCGCGTGGGGTGAGCGTGCGCCTGAAGCTGACGGCGGGGGTGTTCGCGGCGAAGGGGGTGGACCCCGGATCCAAGCTGCTGCTGGAGACGGTGGAGGTGCCGGCGGGCGCGCGGGTGCTGGACATGGGGTGTGGCGGCGGGGTGATCGGGCTGACTATGGCCAAGGCGGACCCGCGGGCGCGGTTGGTGCTGGCGGACGTGTCGAAGGCGGCGGTGGACCTGGCGGGAGAGAACGCGGCGCTGAACGGCGTGCGCAACGTCGAGGTGCGGCTGAGCGACGGCTACCAGGCGGTGAAGGGCGAGCGGTTTGACGCGATCGTGTCCAACCTGCCGGCGCACCGGGGCCACCAGCACGATACTGCGGCCGCGGAGCGGAGCCTCGCACACGCCC
>CADCTC010000053.1 GCA_902805635.1 uncultured Chloroflexota bacterium | reverse complement strand
GACACCCAACAGGTGCTCTGGCCGGGGGAGCGCAGGACGACCGTGCTGATCTCCGCGTCTCGGCCGGGTACCTACGCCTACCTCTGCGCCGTGCGCGGCCACACCGAGGCGGGGATGGTCGGCGCCGTTGTGGTGGAGTAGGGGCGCACCCCCGGTGGCGGGCTCCGCAGGGTCAGGCGAGTAGCGGGTACAACGCGATGCTCCCGGCGAGCTGGTCCCTATCGCTGCTGCGCCTGTCGGTCCTGCTAGCAGTCGCCGTCGCCCCGTTTGCGTGCGGTGACCAAGCAGGGAATGCCGGTGCGGGTCAGGGTCAGCAGTCCTGGCTTCGGCTGGGTGCGCACATGGTCTCAGGCATTATTGCCTTCGGCTCGATCTGGTCACTGGCCCTCCTGGCGTGGGCGGTGCAGCCTACGAGGCCAGCGCAGATACGGCCCCGCATCGGCGCCGCAGTGGCTGCTGTGACACCGCTCAGTCTGGTGTGTGCCCTGAGCGGCGTCTTCCAGATCCAAGAGATAGAGCGGTGCCTCTTTGGCGGCCTGGGCGCTGGGCACATTGCCAGTGGCCTGCTGCTGGTCGGCACAGGAGAGGCGCTCGCTCGACTGTCCGGATTGGTCACCTTAACGGGCAGACGCACTGACGACCCCCGATCGGGGCGTGAAAGCGCCGACAGCCTACCAGTTCATAGTCAGCGTTGACTTAATGTGGGCCAGGTGTGTACGATCAGCTCATAGTCAAGAGTGACTTTACGGAGGTGCGGTGGTTCGACTGGTTTCTGTAGGTGGAGGCGCGGGGCCATGACACGGTGGAAAGGGGCTCCGTCACCGGCCGCTCTCATGGTGCTGACCGTCTTCCTCGACTTCGTGGGGCTGACGATCGTTATTCCGCTGCTGCCGTTCTGGGCGGAACGGGTGGGTGCCGGTCCTAAGGAGGTCGGCCTGCTCGCCACCGCGTATGCCCTGACACAGTTGGCCTTCACTCCGGTGTTGGGGTGGCTGTCCGACCGCATCGGGCGCAAGCCGGTCATCATGACCTCGCTCGCGGTGGAGGCGGCCTCGTTTGCCCTCACGGCGTGGGCGGGTACGCTCCCTGTGCTTCTGGCTGCCCGGCTCATCGGGGGCCTGGGGGCATCCAACGTCGGTTCTGCGCAGGCGGTCGTGGCCGATGTCACCCCCGCAGCGGACCGCACGCGGGCCATGGGACTGCTCGGCGCAGCGATCGGCCTCGCGCACATCGTCGGGCCAGCGCTGGACGGCCTCCTGGCAGGACTGGGTGAGGCCGTGCCATTCTGGGCGGCTCTCGCGGTCACCCTGATCGACCTGGTCCTGGTGGCGGTCTTCCTCCCCGAGACGCTGCCCAACCGAGGTGCGAGTCGCGGAGCGCTGACCGGTGAACCCGCCCGAGCCGGAGGTGCGGGTCACGGGGGTCAGGTCCGGACGGGGAGTGGTGCGGGGGCGTCCGTCGGCTGGGGTGAGCTGCTGCGCCGTCCAGCGGTGGCCCCGCTGGCGCTGATCGGGCTGCTCGTCACCATGGCCTCCATGGCCATGGAAACCGTCTTTGCGCTGTTTACCAACCGCCGCTTCGGTTGGGGGCCGGCGGAGAATGGCTGGCTCTTCGCGTTGATGGGCGCGCTGGTCGTGCTGATGCAGGCGGGGGTCGTCGGCCGGCTCAGTGCCCGACTGGGACCCAGGCGTCTGCTGGTGCTGGGGATCGTGCCGCTGACCGCCGGGTTTGGTCTCTTGCCCCTGCTGGACGGCGTGCCGGGACTCCTCGCCTCGCTGACTCTGATTGGCGTTGGAACCGGTCTCGTGATGCCGACGCTCCCGGCGCTGATCTCGCTCGCCACCCCGGACGAGGCACAGGGGCAGTCGCTCGGGCTCGCGCAAATGGTCAGCGGCCTCGGACGATTGGCCGGACCACTCGCCGCTGGCGGACTGTTTGGCGCCGGTACCGCGCTCCCGTTCTTCGCCGCCGCGGCCATGTGCGCCGTCTCGCTCCCGCTCGGTCTTGCCGTCCCTGGCCAGGGCCAGGCCGACCGCTCCACTGTCCCCACCACCCCGGCCGACACAAAGGCACAGAAGGAACCCGCATGAACGTGCTGATCGTGGGCGGCGGCATCGCCGGGCTCACACTCGCTCACTTTCTGGAGCTCCACGGGGCACAGGTCCAGGTGCTGGAGCGCGTCGCCGGTTTCCGAGAGATCGGCTCCATGACCGCCATGTACGGCGAGGGCATGCGCGTCGCCGAGGAGATGGGAATTCTCGACCGGCTGAGGGCCATGAGCTACCGGCAGGAGACGCAGGTGTTGCGCGACGAACGGGGCCGGACCGTGCGCACGTTCGACCTGCGCCCCGCGCACGCCCTCCAGGGTGGTGTGCTGACCCTGCGCCGCGCCGACTGGCACCTGGCGGTGTACGAGACCGTCAAGGACCGGCTCCCGATCCGGTTCGGCGCTACCGTGCGTGCGCTTCACCAGCACGAGGCCGGCGTGGACGTCACGCTCGACGATGGCTCGCGCAGTACCCACGACCTCGTGGTCGGTGCCGACGGGATCGGCTCGGTCGTGAGGTCGCTCGCGTTTGCGGGCGAGTTCCGTCGTCCGGTGAACCTGGGCCTCATGACCTTTCTCCTAACAGGCGCCGCAGACGTCATCCGCCACGCCGGCCTCATTCCCTTCGCCGTCAACGAGTGGTTCCTGCGCGGCCGCTACATCGAGATCACCACGCTCGCGGAAGATACGCTCGCCGGTATTTTTGTCTATCCTTCGCTCCCGGGGCACCACGTGCCGCGTGCCGAGGAGCGCCCGTCGGTGCTGCGGCAGCAGTTCGGTCATGTGCCAGCCATAGCCGACGTGATCGACGCGGTGAGGGACCCTTCCCTCATCTACTGCGACGACATGGGGCAGGTAGTTATGCCCAAATGGAGCCACGGACGGGTGGTGCTCATTGGGGACGCGGCGTACGCGCTCACGCCGATGCTCGGCGTCGGAGGCAGTAAAGCGATGCGCGGTGCCTATAACCTCGCGCGCGCCCTCAAGGAGGAAGCAACCTACTCTGCTGCCTTTGAGCGGTACGAGCGGGGAATACGCGGTCCTATTGAGACCCTCCAGAAGCAGTCACGGAGCATGGCCGGATTTGCCTTGAATGGTTCGCCCCCGGTCATGCTCGCCAAGATCACCCTGTTCCGGTACCTGCCAGAGTCGGTGGTTGTGCGAATGCGCTCCGCGGCGCCCAAGGGCACCGCCTTCGAGAGCAGCCGCATGTGATGGGGTAGTGCCTGGGCAGCTGGTGAGGAGTCTGAGAAGGAGCGGAGGCTTGAGGCAGTTAGGTGCCCATAACCTGCCCGCGGCCAAGCCAGAGCTGGCGCACCTTCCTGGCCAACCACGCGCCCGCCATCTGGGCGGCGGATCTGCTGGTGGTGCAGACGCTCACCTTCAAGACCCTGTACGTGCTGCTGTTCATCACCCACGGCCGGCGCAAGCTGGTGTACCTGGCGGTGACAGCGCGTCCCACCGCCGCCTGGGTCTGGCGGCAGGTGGTCGAGGCAACGCCGTGGGGTCGCCGGCCGACGCACCTCATCCGCGATCGGGACCGCGTCTACGGC
>CADCTC010000052.1:3285-3613 GCA_902805635.1 uncultured Chloroflexota bacterium | reverse complement strand
CACTGCTGCGCCACTACGCTGCCAGATCGAAAGCAGCTCAACGTTGAGCCGGTCTCGCGTGATCTCGTCCACCGCGGCGAACGGCTCGTCCATCAGCAGCAGCGACGGCTCCAGGGTCAGCGCCCGCGCGATCGCCGCGCGCTGGCGCATGCCGCCGGAGAGCTGCGCCGGCCGCGATGCCTCGAAGCCGCTCAGCCCGACCAGAGTTATCGTTTCCTCCGCCCGCCGCCGCCGCTCTGCCTTCGCCATCCCCGCGAGCTCCAGCGGCAGCTCCACGTTCTCCAAGACCGTTCGCCACGGCAGCAGAACCGGGTCCTGGAACAACCCC
>CADCTC010000052.1:0-3275 GCA_902805635.1 uncultured Chloroflexota bacterium | reverse complement strand
CGCCGCTGCCGGCGGCCCACCCAGCACCCGCACGCTGCCCGAGCTTGGCGCCAGCACGTCCGCAGCCACCCGCAGCAGCGTGGACTTGCCGCAGCCCGACGGCCCGATCAGCGACACAAATTCCCCCGCCTGCACCGTCAGCGATACGTCGCGCAGCGCCTCCACCGGCCCAGCGCTGCCTCGGAACGTGACGCCGCACTGATCGAAGAGGACGGCGGGCGGCATCACCCGAATGCTACCCGCCGATCTTCCCCGCTTTCTGCAGCACGTCCAGCGTCATCACATCGTCCAGGCTGACCGGCTTCTCGATCTCCTTCGTCTGGATCAGCAGCGCATCGTGTGCCTGCTGCCACGTCGGCCGGTCCATCCAGAATAGGCCCTTCTGCTTCGTGAACTCGGTTGAGATGAACGGGATCTCCCGCTGCATCTCGATAGTCTGGTTCTTTAGATCCAGCCCCTCACCGTACTTCTCCACAACCAGCTTCGCCGTGGCGTCCGGGTTCTTGATCGCGTAGTCCCAGCCGCGCGCCGACGCGCGCAGCCAGGCCACCAACAAGTCCTGGCGCGACTTGAAAGTGTCCTCCAACGCGAACGGCGTATTCCAGTACGAGACGAAGCCCAGGTCGTTGTACGGCACGAAACCCACCTTCTCACCCTGCTGCTCCAGGAGCACCACCTGGTTGGTCACGATCCCCGCCAGGATGTCCACCTGCCCCGTCAGCAGCGGCGTGACGTCGAACCCCACCGGCACGAACGTCACGTCCTCCGCCTTCAGGTTCTGCATCCCCAGCGTCGCCTCGATGCTCGGCCGCGACGAGTTCAGCCCGCCCAGCCTCTTGCCCTTGAAGTCCCTGATGCCCTTAATGCCGGACTTCTCCAGCCAGATGAAACAGCCGGGTCCCTTCTGGAACAGCGCGCCAAATGCCTTGACCGGAATGCCCTGCGCCCGCGCCTTGAGCAGCGACGTGCTGCCAGACAGGCCAATCACGTCCGCCTTGCTCGCGATCGCCTGCACTTCCGGCAGGTTCTGCGCTGTCCCGTTGATGGTCAGCTCGATCCCCTCATCTTTGTAGAACCCGCGCTCTTGGGCCTGGAAGAAGCCCGCGAACTCCACGTTCTTGATCCACGACAGCCGCACGCTCGCCGCCTGCATCGTCTTGGCCGCGGACCCGGATCCCGTCGCGCCGCCGCTCGTCGTGCCTGCCCCGCCGCACGCGGCCAGCCCGAACGCCGCCAGGCCGCTAAGCCCCACCGCCCCCGCCGTACGCCTATTCAGCGGCAGCGCCAACGTAATCTTGCTCGCATCGCCAAACATGGTCAGTCTCCTCACCCACTCGTCATGATGTGCCGAACCAGCAGTAGGGCAAGGGCTCGTCCCTTGCCGTGCATCGCAGGTATCGGCTCGGTCCTAGTCGTCTCGCACGTCGCCTAGCCCTACACTGCGCAACAGCAGCGTCCTCAGCCCTGGAATGGCGTCCTGCAGCCGCTCTGGCTCGCCCTGGTACAGCCAGCGCAGCACCACCTCGTTCAGCGCGCCCATCCAGGCGCACGCCGCCAGTGCCGTGTCCTGGGGTGGGATGCGTCCCGCGGACGCCGCCTGCTCCAGCCGGCGCTGGATCAGCGCAGTGAAGCGCCGGTGGATCGCCATCAGGTTGTCGTCCGTGCCGTGGCCGATCCCCGCCGCCTCCACCAGCAGCAGCCGCGCCAGGCGCTTGCGCTGCGCGAATGCCGTCAACGCCGCTTCGAGCGCCGCGTCCAGTTGCTCCACCGGGTCCGCCCCGCGCGCCACAATCGCCGCCTCCACCCGCCCCAGCAGGCGCGCCGTCAGGTGGTTGAGCAGCGCGGTGAAGATGCCCTGCTTGTTGGGGAAATGGAAGTAGAAGGAACCCTTCGACGTGTCCGACGCGCGCACGATGTCGTCGACCGCCGCGCCAAAGTAGCCTTTGTCGGCAAAGACGTCCGCCGCCGCCTCCAGGATCCGCTCCCGCGTCGCATCGGCCACGCCGGTCCCCGGCGGACGGCCGGGGCGCTTGCCTGGCGGAGTGATTTTAGTGTCGCTCATGAATAAACCGACGCGCTGGTCTATTTTCCCACTCCGCCGGGTCCTGCGCAATACCTGGACCAGATGATTTCCAATCATCTGGTCCACCCAGGTAGCTCGTTGCCTTGACACGCCGACGCTGCCGCCATACAATTTGCGGGTCTATTTAGTCAATTAACTAAATCAACAAAACATCGGACAGAGTGGAGAGTGGCAGGCATGGCAGGCACACGGTTGGACCTGAGCAAGTTGACGCGCCGCGGCGCGTCGGGTGTAGTGGTAAGCATGGTGGGCTGGCTGGCAGCCGCCTGCGGTGCGTCGTCGGGCCAGAGCGCCTCCCCTGCGTCCACCAGCGCGCCGGCGGCCCCCGCAACTGGCAGCACCCTGGGTCCAACGGCGGCGGCGAACTCCAACGCCTTCGTCAATCCCAATCTCGTCGTGACCGTCGACTGGCTGAAAGCCAACATCAAGGCTGCCGGCGTACGCGTCGTGGACGCGCGCCCGGCTGCCGACTACGACAAGGGACATGTTCCCGGCGCGGTGAGCCTACCGGTGGTAGAAACGTTCGATCCGGAGAAGGACAAGAACTACCCGGATACTAAAGAGAAGCTGGAGGCGCTGTTCGCCAGCCGGGGAATTGGGAACAATGTCCGAATCGTCACGTACGACTCGGGCAATGGCACCGATACAACCGGCAGCCGGCTCTTCTGGACGCTGGAGTACACCGGTCACGCAAATGTCGCCGTCCTCGATGGCGGTCTCAAGGCGTGGCAGGCCGCGGCCGGCGAAGTCTCCACCGAGGCCGTGAGCGTTACCCCGGTGAACTTCACCTCCAAGATCGACCCCGCCAAGATGCCCACCAAGGAGCAGTGCGAGCTCGCCATCGGCGATCCCACCAAGGTCGTGCTGGACACACGATCCCCTGAAGAGTTCCGCGGCGACGACGTACGTGCCAAGTTCGGCGGTCACATCCCCGGCGCCGTCAACATTGACTACCGCACCAACTACACACCCGCCGGCACGCTCAAGGCCCCCGCGGAGCTCAAGACCATGTACGAGAGCAAGGGCGTCACTCCCCAGAAGGAAGTGATCGCCCACTGCCAGACCGGCCAGCGCTCGTCTACCACCTACTGGGTGCTGCGCCTGCTCGGCTATAACAAGGTCGGCAACTACGCCGGCTCGTGGATCGAGTGGGGCAACGATCCGAACGCAAAGAAGGTCCAGGGAGCATAGT
>CADCTC010000051.1:16630-16969 GCA_902805635.1 uncultured Chloroflexota bacterium | reverse complement strand
TGTGGCTCGGCCATGTCGTCCTCGAACTGGACCAAATCCAGGCGGTTGATGGCGCGGCAGAGCGCCTCGCGCACCTTCTTGTCCGCCAGGAGCGGGCGCTGCAGATTGAACTGCATCACGCGGTAGCTGCCGATGGCGCCGGTCCACTCGTAGAAGGTGGCGTGTGGGATGGCCTTGGCTTCCTTCACCAGGGCCGGCGGGAAGCTCTGCGCCTGCTCCACCTGCTTGGTCTTTAGCAGCTCCAGCACTGTCTGGGGGTTGCCGCTGACCATCACAATCTCGTTCAGGTTGGCTGCCTTGCCCCACCAGTTGGGGTTTTTGACGAAGGTGTGCGACTCC
>CADCTC010000051.1:0-16550 GCA_902805635.1 uncultured Chloroflexota bacterium | reverse complement strand
GTGCTGCTCGGCGCCGAGGTTGCCGGGCACGTATGGGCCACTCACCACCGTCGGCTTCAGCAGCTCCGGGTTCGCCGCCGCATCCAGCCAGGACTTGCCCTCCCAGACGTGCTTCGGCAACGGACCGATGCTCCCGGCGATAGCCAGGCCCAGGAGCCTGGACAGCGTCTCTTTGAGCGTGACCGTAACGGTCTTGCCATCCGCTTTGAACGACTCGATACGCCCGACCACAGTGCCAAAGCTGACCCAGTTGTTCTCGCGCTTGCTGGCCTGCTCCCAGGCGTAGTTGAAGTCGTCGGCGGCGATGGGCTTGCCGTCACTCCACTTTAGGTTGTCCCGGAGCGTGAAAGTGTAGGTGCGGTTGCCGTTGGATATCGCGGGCAGGGCAGTTGCCATATGCATCCGCGGATCCGCGACGTAGTCCA
This sequence comes from uncultured Chloroflexota bacterium, assembly GCA_902805635.1. GTDB lineage: Bacteria > Chloroflexota > UBA11872 > UBA12225 > UBA12225 > CADCTC01. The sequence continues at coordinate 16,125 of CADCTC010000051.1, read as the reverse complement.
GCTTCTCCCAGTCGATGCCGATCAACCCTGCGCCCATCAGCGTCCAGGCGTCAGAATGTGGCGTGGTGTTGTGCTGGGACTCCGGGTAGGGGTGGAACACCTTGGTGAGGCCGCCCAGGGTGGAAATGCGCAGGGTGCCGCCGGGGCGTCCATGTGCGGCCTGAGCCCCCGCGGTGGGCTGGCCCTGCTGCGTGGCCCGGGTCGGTTGCGTGCCTGCTGAGGAGGTAGCGCGCGGATCGGCGGTCTGGTTAGGGCCGCATGCGGCTGCGATTGCACCGGCGACCGCGGCGCCTGTGCCGAGCACTGCCCGACGGTGCCAGCGCAAGTTCCTGGTTAGGCTCAGATTAGTAATCATCATGTCGTACTCCCTTGTGCAAAAGGCAACGGGAGCAAGGGACACACTCCCTTACTCCCGCTCGTAGTAGCACTTCCCACTGCGGGAGGCAGGATCAGGCCCGCTCCCGCGACCGTGACGCGCCGTCCCCTTAGGACGCCGCGCGCGAACCAGAGGCCGAGCCGCCGCCGGACGCACCAGCTGAGCCGCTAGAGGTGCCCTTCGATGCGCCACCGGAAGTTCCGGATGCGCCTGCACCTGTGCTGCCGGACCCGCCGCTCTTGGTGCCGTCGCTGCTCGATCCACCAGCACTGCTGGCACTCCCGGAGGCGCCGGAGCTGCTACCTGCGGTCGCACCGCTGCCACCCGAAGCCGTGCTGCTTGCGCCGCCGCTGGCAGAGCCGCTGCCGGACGTGCCGCCGCCGGACTCGCTGGTCGAGGTCTCTCCAGCCGGAATTGCCGCTGCGGTCAGGCGCTCGGCCTTCTCGCTCGCGCTGTCACGGGTGCGCTCCCAGGCCTGGCGCAGCTCCTGACGCGTCTCGTCCAGCACGGACCGCACTTCGCCCATCAAGTTGTTGAGCCGGTCCTGCGTATCGTTGAACTGCGTCTGGAGGTCGCTGTCGCGGAAGTACCTCGAGCCGTACGCTGCACCGCCAACCGCGCCCATGACCAATCCCATCAAGAAACCAAACATCGCCACCTCCGCTTATACCGTGGTCAACTTAAGAGTCCTGGCGGGCGCCCTCCGGGCCATCCCGAACGTCCCGCTTCAGGCAGCGTTGACCGCTGCACATTCTGTGCCAGTTTGACCGGCGCTGTCTTGAGTGTGCTCAATGTGGTGGATCCGTACCCGGTACACTCTCTCCCATGGCTGACATAACTCTCCGTGCCCAGGCGCGCACAACCACGGGTAAGAAGGTGGGGGTGCTGCGCCGCCAGGGGATCATCCCCGGCAACATCTATGGACGCGGCATCGAATCACTTCCGGTTCAGATCGATGTGCGCTCGTTCCGGGAGGCTCTTGCGGCCGCGGGCACAAGCACCGTGGTGGACGTGCACGTGGAGCTCGGCGACGGTCACGAGGACGGCAAGCGCCACCCAGTGCTGATCGAGCACGTGAGCGTGCATCCCGCCACGGGCAAAGTGCTGCACGTGGACTTCCGCCAGGTCGACCTTAATCGCCCCGTGCGCGCAGCGGTGCCGGTGGTGCTCACCGGCGAGTCGGCGGCGGTGGACGACGAGGGTGGTGTGCTGATGCACCCGCTGGACACGCTGGAAGTGGAGGCGCTGCCGCGCGCCTTGCCGCACCAGATCGAGGTAGACATCAGCGTTCTGAGGGCGATCGACGACCAGATCACCATCGCCGACCTGCGCCTGCCGGCCGGGGTCACCGCGGTGGCGGAAGCAGAAACCGTCGTCGCGCGTGTCGTCGCGAGCAAGCTGGAGCAGGAAGTGGAGGCCGAGGAAGCCGAAACCGCTGCCGAAGCTGCGGAGGCTGCCGAAGCCGCCGAGGGCGAAGCTGCCGAAGGCGGTGAGGCCGGTGGCGACGCAGCTCCAGCTGAGGACGGCAACGCCTGAAACGCCTGACGCGAGGCTCGCGTGGTGTCCGAAAGCCGGGCCGTGGCTAGCGCGGAGAGTGTTACCGAGGCGTTCCGGCGCGAGTTTGGCGTCGAGCCGCAGGTGCTGGCGCGTGCGCCGGGGCGCGTCAACCTGATCGGCGAGCACACCGACTACAACGACGGTTTCGTGTTCCCCGTCGCCATCGACCGCGACGTTTGGGTGGCGGCTCGGGCGACGGGCGACACCCGTGCGCGGCTGTTCGCCTCCAACTTCCGACGGCGCACTGAGTTCCCATTGGATGACGTGCGCCACCACCCGAGCGAACGCTGGAGTCACTACGAGCGCGGCGTGGTCGTGATGCTACAGCGCGAGGGCCACGCCGTGGGCGGCTTCCTGGCCGCCATCGACGGCGATGTGCCATCCGGCGCCGGCCTGAGCTCGTCCGCCGCGGTGGAAGTAGCGACGGGCACGGCGCTCAAGGCGCTGTTCGGCCTTGAGTTGGAGCCGGTGCGCCTGGCACAGCTCTGCCAGCGTGCCGAGAACGAGTTTGTCGGCGTCAACAGCGGCATCATGGACCAGTTCATCTCGGCCTTGGGCCGGCGCGAGACGGCGCTGATGGTCGATTGCCGCTCGCTGGAGTACCGCCATGTCCCTCTGGCGGGCGACGTGCAGATCGTCGTCGCGGACACCTCGGTGAAGCGCGGGTTGGTCGACTCCGAATACAACACGCGGCGCGCCGAGTGCGAGGAAGCCGTGCGCCTGCTGGGTCAACGCCTGCCGGGTGTGCGGGCACTGCGCGACGTAACGCTTACTCAGTTTGAGCAGTGTGCCGGCGACCTGCCGGACGTGGTGCGCCGCCGGGCGCGGCACGTTATCTCGGAGAACGAGCGTGTGCTTGCGAGCGTGCAGGCGCTGGAGGCAGGCGACCTGGCGACGTTTGGCAGGTTGATGGACGAAAGTCACGCTAGCCTGCGCGATGACTACCAGGTCACCGTACGACAGCTTGACGTGATGGTGGAGGCGGCGCGCACAGTGCCGGGCGTGCTAGGCAGCCGGATGACCGGCGCCGGCTTCGGCGGCTGCACGGTGAGCTTGGTGGAGACGGCCGCGGTAGACGAGTTCCGGCGCGTGGTGCCGGACCGCTACCGGCGTGAGACAGGCATCGACCCGAAGGTGTACGTCTGCCGCGCGGTGGACGGCGCTTCGGCCACCACGCTGTAGCCCTGGCTAAGCCAGGGCTTAGATGCGGCGGATCAGGGCAATGACCTTGCCCTGCACCTGCACGTCCTCGGGACGGACGATGATGGGCTGCATGGTCTGGTTTGCCGGCTGCAGGCGGATGTGGTCGCGCTCGCGGTAGTAGCGCTTGAGCGTGACTTCGCCATGCTCGCTGCCACCGCTATTGAGCAGGGCCACGACGACCTCGCCGTTCTGCGCCGTCTGCGCCGGCTGGACCACCACCAAATCGCCGTCGTCGATCAGGTCTTCAATCATGGACTTCCCGCGCACGCGCAGCGCATAGGCGTCCTCGGCTGCGAAGTCGTCACCCAGCTCCACCGCGTCGCTCGGATCGGAGATCGCCTCGATGGGGGAGCCGGCGGCGATCAGGCCCACCACGGGCACGTGATAGACGCGGCGGCGCGGGTGCGGCTCGGCCACGGTAGTCAGCTTCAGCCCGCGGCTGGTGTTCGCCTCGCGCTCGATGTAGCCCTTCTTGGAGAGCACGGTCAAGTGGTAGTCCACGTGTCCGGTGGACGCGATCCCCATGGCGTGGCCGATTTCCCGGTTGGTAGGCGGCCGGTCATGGTCGGCGATGTAACGTGAGATGAAGTCGAGGATCTGCCGCTGGCGGTCGCTGAGTATTTCCATGGTGCCCTGGTCCGTCCTTCTGGACTCGCGCCCTAGGACGCGTGTTCTAGCTCTTTGTGGCCGATTATAGGCGCGGCCGTTGGAAGATGTCAATTGAAGCACGCGATCAGGGCGTACCGACAGCGCGCCGTACTATGGTGGAGTGGACCGGTTCACGTGGGGCGTCGTCGCCGGCGCGGTGGCGTTGGTGGTGGCGGGGATCGTGGTGGTGCTGGTGCTGCGCCGCGCGCCGGGGCAGCACGACCTCACACGCCCGGAGGGGGTGGTGCTGGCGTACGTCGAAGCACTGGACACAGGGAAGCCCGAGGACGCGTGGGAGCTGCTCTCGCGGCAGCTCCAGGGGGAGACGACGCGCGACGAGTTCATACGGCAGGCGACGGCACGCTTCCGCACGCCGCGCGACGGGCGCGTGCGGATCGACAGCGTCGCGGTGGACGGCGCGACCGCGCGGGTTGAGCTGAGCCGTACCTACTCGAGCGGCGGAGGACTGTTTGGACCGTCTTCGTACTCCAACAGTCAGTCGGCGCGGCTGGAACAGCAGGGTGGCAGTTGGCGCATCACCGTGCCGCCGGATGACTTCTTCGCTATGAGGACTGCCCCGGTGCGCGCCCCGACCCAGACGGCGGTCGTGGTGACGGCTACGCCGGCGCCGGTTGCTGCCGCCTCGGCGACGCCCGCTGTGACAGCGCCGGGCGGGCCTGTAGCGACGGCGGGGAGATAGCGTCGTGATTGCCGCGCGGCGGGTGTACCTCTACCTGGTTGCATTCATCGCGCTGTGGACAACGGCGTGGGGAGCGACCGACCTGGCTCGCACGCTGATCGATGCCTTGTTCCCCGGTTCCGGCACGACCGCGGCCGCGGTGCGGCGCGAGGTGGCGTGGGCCGGGGCCGCGCTGATCGTCGGAGTGCCTATCTGGCTGCTGCACTGGTCGCTTGCAGTACGCGCCGCGCGTCGCGATGAGGAGGAACGGCGCGCGACGCTGCGCCGGCTGTACCTCTACGCCGTCATGGCGGTCGCCACGGCTGCCGCAGCGAGCGCGCTGCAGGACGTGCTGGAAGAGGCACTGCGGGCAGTGCTGGATGGCACGCGCGCCGGCACCGGCAGGGAGATCACTGAGCAGCTGCCCTGGCTGCTGATTGGCGCGGCACTGTGGCTGTATCACCGGCGCACCGCGCACAGTGACCGGCGTGCGGCGGGCGAAGAGGGCGGCGGTGCAACGCTGCGGCGCTGGTACGTCTACGGCGTGGCGTTCGTCTCGCTCATGTACCTGCTGCGCAACGCGGCGCGGGTGCTGCGCCTGGTCTGGGAGACGGCGGCGGGGGCAGCCACCGGCGAGACGACGAGCGGATCGCCACCGGGGCTTGAGGGGGCCGCGGCGACCACCCTGGTCGCGCTGCTGGTGTGGGCGGTCCACTGGACGCTGCTGGTGGTCAAGGACCGAGGACCAAGGACGAAGGAGGAAGGCGACCTTAGTGTTTTACCTGTGCTCCTTCGCCAGGACTCGGCCTCGATTCTGCGCCCGGTGTACCTGTTTGGGGCGCTGGCGGTGTCGGTAGGGGTGACACTCGCGGCGCTGTGGCAGCTGCTGTACTACGCGCTGGCGCGCGTGTTCGGGGTGAGTAGTCCCGGCGGCGTTGGCGGCAGCCTGGTCATCGCCATGGCCGGCCCTGTGAGCTCGGCACTGCTGTACGGCACGAGTTGGCTCTACCAGCGGCGGGCGCTGGCGTCGCAGGCCGCGGCGCAGGGCGAGCTCCCCCGCCAGGCGGGCGTGCGCCGGCTGTACGTGTACGTGGTGGCGCTGCTGGCGCTGGGGGTATTAGCGGGCGGTGCGGGCGGCTTGCTGTGGACTCTGGCCGACGTGGCCACGGCAACGCCGCGCTCCACGCCGGGAGGTGACTGGTGGCAGGAACAGGTCAGCCTGTACGTGTCGCTGGTGGTGGTGGGTCTTCCCGTTTGGGCGCGCCACTGGGGCCCGGTGGCCGCCGCCACGGACGCGGGCGAAGCCCGCTCACTGGCCAGGCGCATCTACCTCTACGTCGCGCTCGGAGCCGGCGTGCTCGCGCTGCTAGGGGCCGGTGTCGCCGGGGTGCGTGAGATCCTCCAGCTGGCGCTAGGCGAAGCCGCCACCGGCAGCGTCATGACCGACCTGGCGCGTGCCCTCAGCGTGGCAGCCGTGGCGGCGCTGGTGGTCTTTTACCACCAGCGGGTGCTGCGCCGCGACCTGGCGGTGACTCAGCAGACGGTGACTCAGCAGACCCAGGCGGCGCAAGCGGCAACGGTCATCGCGCCGTTTTCGCCCGCTATGCCACCGAGCCCGGACCGGCCGTTTGGCGTGGTGTACCGGCTGGCGAGTGGCGTGGAGGGCAGCGAGTGGTTCGCCTCCGCTGACGCGGCATCACACGCGGCAAACGGGCGCCGCGCGGATGGCGCGGCGCCAGAATGGGTGGTCACGGTGCGGGTGGAGGCCTAGCGCTGCCTGCTGAACAGCCCGTAGTTCGGCGCTTCTTTGGTGATGATGATGTCGTGCGGGTGCGACTCGCGCAGGGAGGCGCCGCTGATGCGGATGAACTGCGCCTTGCGCTGCATCTCCGGGATGGTGCGCGCGCCGACGTAGTGCATGCCGGCTTGCAGGCCACCGACGAGCTGGTACGCCAGGTCGGCCAGCTTGCCCTTGTACGGCACGCGCCCTTCGATTCCTTCCGGCACGGTCTTGAAGACGTTTTCCTGTGCTTACCGGTCGCGTGAGTAGCCGCGCGCCTGCATGGCGCCGAGCGAGCCCATACCGCGGTGCTCTTTGAAGTGCTCACCCTGGAAGACCAGGATCTCCCCAGGCGACTCGTCTACGCCGGCCAGCAATGAGCCGAGCATGACCACGTTAGCGCCGGCGGCGATGGCCTTGGCGATGTCCCCGGAATACTGGATGCCTCCGTCGGCGATCACCGGGATGTCGTGCTGGGCGGCCTCCTCGGCGCACTCGTAAATGGCAGTGAGCTGCGGCACGCCGGCCGCGGTGACGATGCGCGTGGTGCAAATGGCGCTGGCGCCGATGCCGACCCGCAGCGCATCAGAGCCCGCGTCGATAAGATCGCGCGCGCCTTCTGCGGTAGCGACGTTGCCGCCGATCACGTCCACACTGAACGTCTCTTTCAGCCAGCGGATCATCTGGATCACGCCCTCGGAATGGCCATGGGCGACATCCACCACCAGTACGTCCGCGCCAGCACGCACCAGTTCGCGCGCGCGGTCATGCGCGTCAGGGCCTACGCCGATAGACGCCCCCGCGCGCAGCCGCCCGCGATGGTCCTTGGTGGCGCGCGGGAACATCAGCTTCTTCTGGATGTCCTTGACGGTGATCAGGCCCTTGAGATGGCCCTCGCCGTCGACGATGGGCAGCTTCTCGATCTTGTGCCGGCGCAGGATCTCGGTCGCCTCTTCCATGGTGGTGCCAACGCGGGCGGTGACCAAGCCCTCGCGGGTCATCAGCTCGTGGATCGGGCGCGACGAGTCGGTCTCGAAGCGGGTGTCACGGTTGGTGAGGATGCCCACCAGAGTGCCGTCCTCATCGGTGATCGGCACACCCGAGATGTGGTACCGCTGCATCACCGCTTCGGCGTCGGCCAGGGTGTCCCCGGCGCGCAGGGTGACCGGCTCCACGATCATGCCGGCCTCAGAGCGCTTGACCTTGTCCACCTCCACCGCCTGGGCCTCGATGGAGAGGTTGCGGTGGATCACGCCCAGGCCGCCCTCGCGCGCCAGGGCAATCGCCATGCGTGCCTCGGTGACGGTGTCCATCGGCGAGGACACCATGGGGATGGCAAGACGGATGTTGCGGGTCAGGGTGGTGGAGGGGTCGACGTCGGCGGGCAGCACGTCGCTGCGGCCAGGGAGCAAGAGCACATCGTCGAACGTGAGGGCGTAGCCGGCGAACTTGCTGCGCGCTTGAAGCCGCTCCATCTGGGCCAGCGGCCGGCCGTCGCCTTCACCAGCTTGTCCAAGCGCGCCGAGCGCCAGCTGTCGGGCAGTGTGCTCGTCACGCGCTGTCAGTGAGGTCGATTCGTCGGCCGGCGGTAGATGCACCGCGCCGTTGGCGGCTGGCGGCTCCGCCAGGGCGGCGGCTCCCTGCGGTGCGTTCCGGTGTGTCTGCGGGTCGAGCTGCTCCATGGGTGCGCCTCCGTTGTCCACCCCACGCCGGGCGGGTCGTGGGGCCTATCGCTCAGCCGCGCATGGCGCGTCGAGCGGGCCGCATTTTGACAACTCTAGCGGAGGTGACAACGCCGGGCCAAATCGCCAGGCTTACGGAGTGCTCACGCAGCAGTTAACGCACGCCGGAGTCGATGCGCTTGACCAGCAGGCGCGCGTAGCGCGCTGCGAGCTGCGTCGCCGCGCCCGTAGATTCAGGGCTCGCGGGCTGGCACGCGACCCAGATGCTGGCGAACACGTTGCGGTGGCGGAACCCAACCATACACGCGCGGTCTTGCACGAACGTCGCGCTATCTTCCTGGGCCAGGCCGAGGTCTGCCGTGACCGGACGGTAGGCGCGCGGCAGTGCTGCCTGCCACGCTGCGAAGGCGCGGCGCGCGTGCTCGGCGCCGGCGTATGAGTTCACGCTGGACACGACGTCACCTGGAGGACCACCGATGGGAGGCAGGCCGGGCGGTGCGGCGAATGTGGCAGAGTAGGCGCTTAGGCGCCCGAAGGGGTCTTCCATGCCGGTGCGTGAGAAAGACGGCGCCAGCTCTTCTGATAGGCGAAAACCATCCGGCAGGTCAGCCAGGGTCAGGCCCAGCTGCCGGGCGGGAACGAGCGCGGGAGCGTCGGGCGCGATCGAGAGAGACACGCCGTTCAGCTGCTGGGGAGGCGCCTGGCACCCGGACACGGTGAGCAGGGACACCAGGCCGGCGGCCCCTCCAAGCAGCGTGCTCCGGCGCTTCATGTGCCTCGTCCTTTCCTGCGCTGCCGCCTGTCGCGACCGTACGCCAGCGGCCGAGGAACCCGCAAGAAACGCGCCGCCCGGTCGCGCGTTGATACTTGGATGCGTCACGTGGTGACGCGTAAGGAGACCAACATGTACGGCGTTGGAGTGGTCGGACTGGGCCGGGTATCGCGAGGCCATGGGCAGGCGCTCAAGCAGGCGCGCGATGCGCACCTGGTCGCCGCGTGCGACATCGACCGAGCGCGCCTGGACACGTACACCCAGGAGTTCGGCTGTGCTGGCGAGTCGAGCCTGGATGCCCTGCTGGCGCGTGAGGACGTGCAGGTGGTGGACATTCTGCTCCCGCATGGACTGCACGAAGAGGCGACCGTCAAGGCAGCACGGGCCGGCAAGCACATCATGGTGGAAAAACCGATGGCCATGGAGGTCGCCGCCTGCGACCGCATGATCGCCGCAGCGCGCGACGCCGGCGTGCAGCTCTTCGTTGCGCACACTGAGCGGTTCATCGAGGCGACACGAGTTGCCAGAGCGGTGCTCGACTCCGGCGAAGTCGGAGCGCCAGTCATGGCCACCGACGTGTGGTATCAGCCCTTCCGCCGCCATACGCGCCAGCCGTGGATGTTGGACCGGTCGCGCGGCGGCGGCTTCCTCCAGATGGCGGGCTCGCACATGTTCGACCGCTTGGTCTACTTGCTGAGCAGCCGCGTCAAGAGCGCGCGCGCCTCAGTTCGTACGGTCTATCACTCCGATGTGCAGTGTGACGACGCCGTCGCCGCCTTCCTGGAGCTCGAATCCGGCGTGCCGTGCACGATTGGCACCGTGAGCTACAAGGACACGCCAGACGCGGGCGTGGAGACACACGCCGTGGAGATCCTGTGCACTGACGGCATGCTCAAGGTGGACCAGCGCCGTCGGGTGTACGTCAGCCGCGCCGGCACGTACGAGGAGGTCCCGGTCGGGCCCGACACTTCTCTGACACGGGAGTGGGATGCGTTCACCGAGTCGCTGGACCGCGGCGGACCTCCGCCGGTGTCGCTGGAGCACGCGCGCCATATCGTGGAGGTGATGGAGGCGTGCGAACGGTCCTCCAATACCGGCCAGATGGTCAGTCTCACTTGACCGCCTTGACCGCCCTGACCCCACCAGATCCAACGTCCATCCAGCTGGTCGCGCTCGACATTGATGGCACCATCTTGAACCCGGACGGGCATGTGTCGCCGCGTGTGCGACGCGCGATCCGGGCGGTGCTGGACCGCGGTGTGTTGGTGGTGCTGTGCACGGGCCGCTCGTTCTCACGCGGGGTGCAGGGCCTGGCGGCCGAGCTTGGGCTGTCGCTACCGGCGATCGTGCGGAATGGCACCGCGATACAAGACTCGTCTTCGGGCGTGGTCATCGAGCGGCACCCTCTCCCGCCCGCTGCCTGCTCGGCAGCGCTCGACGTCATGCTGCGTCACGGGCTATCGCCGATTGTGGAGGAAGGGCCGGAGCATGGCGACGGCCTGTACACCTTGCCACTGGACCAGTGCCATCCCGCGGTGGCGTATTACGCCGACATCTGGCAACGCACGATGCACCTGCAGCACGTCCAGGCGGAAGACCTGTACCGCGTGCGCGACACCAACTGGATCGGCGGGTGCGGCGACCGGGGCGCCGTGCAAGCGGCGTTCGAGGAGCTCCAGCGCATCACGGACGTCGACGCCGCCTTCTACGGCGTGTGGCAGCCGGACGACGCGCTGCACTGCACCGGTATCGCGCCGGCGGGATGTTCCAAGGCGTCCGCGCTGGCAGGGTTCGCCGCGGCGCGCGGCATTGCACTGGCTCAGACGCTGGCGATTGGGGACTACCTGAACGACGTGGAGATGCTGGCTGAGGTCGGTTGGGGCGTGGCGATGGGCCACGCGCCCGATGTGGTCAAGGACGTGGCGAAGGCCGTGGTGCCGGACAACGCAGATGACGGTGCGGCGATCGCCCTGGAGCGCTACGTCCTGGGCCTAAGCGTATGAGCCAGCGGGAGACAGGCTAGTACGTTGGAGCGTGATCGCTCACCGCCGCTCGAGACGCTGATCCGAGAATACCGCCGCACGCGTGAGTACGAGCGCGACTCCCGATCTCGCCGGCGGGAGGGCTGGCGAGCGGTCAGCGTGCTCCAGAGGCCGGCGCAGCCCGGCCGCGCGCGACAGGCCGCCATGAGAGTTGGACTGGCGGGCCCTGAAACCGAGTACCTGGTGACCTATAACCGCGCGCCGGGCGTCCGGCCCCACCAGCGTCCGCTGGACTGGCTGTGGGAGACGCGCCTTGCCCAAGCTCGCTCGCGTGGCTGGCTGTGGCTGGCGGTCGCGGTGCTCCTGGTTGCCCTGCTGGCGTTTGGCTTCTTTGATTTCTTTGCCGGCGCTATACCGTTCTGACGCGTCTGGCAGCCGGGGTGCGGTGGCCCTGCTCTGCCGCCGGTGACGGTGGGTAGGCATGGTATCCCTGTGCCCCTATGCCGAAGATCACGCGCGTGCAGTGCATCCGCACCCGGTCCGGTGGGACCTGGGTGATCGTTAAGGTCCACACCGACCAGCCCGGGCTCTACGGAATTGGCTCCGCCAGCGACCACTACCGCGCGTCGACGGTGGTCGAGGCCATAGAACAGTCGCTCGGGCCAAAAATCGTCGGTCGTGACACCGGGGACATCGAGGACATCTGGCAGTCGTCGCTGACCAGCGGCTACTGGCGCCACGACTCGATTTGGAACACCGCGCTGGCCGGCGTTGACATGGCGCTGTGGGACATCCTGGGCAAGGAGGCCGGAATGCCGGTGTACCGCCTGCTGGGCGGTCCCAGTCGCGCGGCGGTGCCCGCCTACGCGCACGCGGCGGGCAACACGCTGGAAGAGCTGGAGCAGGACGTCCGGCGCTACCTGGAGGACGGCTGGATCTACATCCGCTGCCAGCTAGGCAATTACGGCGGCGGTGGGTTCCTGACGCCGGAGCAGCGCCGGCGGCCGGAGAACGCACGCCCACCGTTCGACACGCCACGCCGCGCGTTTGATGACGAAGCGTACCTGGACACCATCCCCCAGATGTTCGCCTTTCTGCGTGACCGTTTGGGCTTCGAGCCGAAGCTCACGCACGACGTGCACGAGCACCTGCGCCCACACGTCGCGGTGGCGCTGGCCAAGGCGGTGGAGCCCTATCGCCTGTTCTTCCTGGAAGACCTGCTGCCACCTGAGCACGTGTCCTACTACTGGCACGTCAAGCAGCAGTGCACCACGCCGCAGGCGATGGGCGAGTTGTTCGTGAACCCGGCCGAGTACCTGCCGCTAATCCAGGAGCGGCTAATCGACTACATGCGTATTCGGGTGTCCAAGGCGGGCGGCATCACCCCGGCACGCAAGATTGCGCACCTGTGCGAGTGGTACGGCGTGCACACGGCGTGGCAGGAGGGCGGCGACAACGACCCGGTCAACCAGGCCGCCGCCATGCACCTCGACATGAATGCGTGGAACTTCGGCATCCAGGAGGAGAACCACTTCACAGAGGCAGAGCTGGACGCGTTCCCAGGCCACGCCGTGACGAAGCATGGCTACATCTACCCCAACGCTAAGGCCGGGCTAGGACTCGACCTTGACGAAACGAAGGCAGCCGCGCTGGTGGACCCGGAGCGGCTCAAGCGGCACTTCTACATGGCCGAGGACCGGCGGCCGGACGGGACCGTGGTGCGGCCGTAAGGCGCAGAGCGGCGCACAACTTGCGTCCGACTTCTAGCGTGCCTACTAAAGCCGCTACCAAGAACACACCCGACCCGAACAATTCGGACCACGCAGAGGAACAACCCGGCAAAACCGCGGGGCTGTTCCCGACGTTTTTCCTAACCGGCTTTGAGTGCTCCACCTTCAAGTGGAGGGACCGCGGCCGGCGAGACCTGGCGAACGAGACGCAGCACCTGGCGCACGCGCGCGAGGACTACCAGCAGCTTCGGTCGCTAGGAATAGCTGTAGCACGAGAGGGGATCCCCTGGCCGCTCGTGGACCGGCGCCGGCGCTACGACTTCTCGATGCTGGATCCCATCATCGATGCGATGAACGAGGCAAAGGTGCTGCCCATCTGGGACTTGTGCCACTACGGCTACCCGGACGACACCGACCCGTTCATTGATCCCTTCGCCGATCGGTTTGCCGACTATTGCCAGGCGGCGGCTGAATACGTCATCCCGCGTGTGCGCGGCCCGCACTTTTTTACGCCGATCAACGAGATCACTTACTTCGCGTACATCGGCGGCGAGTGGGGGTGGGTTGCTCCGTATCGCACGTCGCGGGAGGACCGCTTCGAGCTGCGCCGGCGTCTCTGCGCAGCCGACATCGCGGGGGTGAACGCAATCAGGCGGGTGGATCCGAAGGCCCGCATGGTGCACATCGACCCGCTCGTCCAGATAGTGGCGCCGCGTGACCGGCCGGACCTGGAGGAGGCGGCGCGCAAGGAGACGTACGAAGACACGTTCCTGGCGTGGGACATCCTGGCGGGCAAGCAGCACCCGGAGCTGGGCGGAAGCCCTGATGTGCTCGACATCGTCGGCGCGAATGCTTACTCGTTCGGGCAGATGGAATACCAGGACAACGGCCCCCACCAGGCGCTGCGCCCCGACGACGACCGCATCAAGCCCCTATGCGAGCTGTTGGGCCTGGTGTGGGACCGCTACCACCGCCCGATGATCATCGGCGAGACGAGCGGCCTGGAGGGCGGCCGCGCAGCGTGGCTCAACGACGTGATGGGGGAGGCGCTGGCAGCCGTGGAGCAGGGAATGGACCTGCACGGCATCTGCCTGTTCCCGGCCGTCACGATGCCCGATTGGAACACCGGCCTGTGGCTGCGCAATGGGCTGAGCGACGTAACGCTGGAGGGCGAAGACCTGCGCCGCGTCCCGCACCAGCCGTACATCGACGAGCTGCGCCGCTGGCAGAAGCTGCTGAACCGGGTCACGGAGCTGGACGAGGACCCGTTCAGCGATCCGGTTAACCTCGCCGACGTGAAGGAGGCCGCGCACCGAATGCAGACGGCACCCGACAAGAACTGGCATTGACAAGGCTGGCGGCGGTACGGATCGGGTCCCTCGCTGCGCTCGGGATGACAGGTGGGACGCTGGTACCTGCGCTACGCGACCTAATGACGGGCGGGGCGTCGGCACGGAAGCTAGGCGATCAGTTGCCCGCCTACCACCGCCGCTCGTGCCTTCCAGTCTGCTCCTACCACCACCACGTCGGCGTCGTACCCAGGCTCCAGCTTTCCTTTGCGTGCTGAGAGACCGAGCGCGGCTGCCGGGGTGAACGAGGCCATCTGGAGCGCGTCTTCCAGTGGGCAGCCGGCGCGCTCCACCATCGTGCGGACCAGGTCCACCGCCTGGACGGTGCTGCTGGCGAATCCGGTGTTCTCTACGGTGCGAGCCACGCCATTCTCGACGATCGCCGGAGTGCCGTCCGGCGGCCCAAAGGTGTAGGTGCCGTCCGGCATACCGGCGCCACGCATTGCGTCGGTCACCAACAGCAGCCGCTGCGCGCCCTTGGCCCTCGCCGCGATGCGCAGCAGCGCGGGCGCCAGGTGGAAACCGTCGGCGATGACCTCCGCCGTCAGGTCGTCGCGTGCGAGCGCCGTCTCGATCAGGCCCGGCACGCGGTGCGGCCCATCTTTTGTGATGGTGCTCATGGCGTTGTAGAGGTGGGTCACGTGGCGCAGACCCGCATCGATAGCGCGTTCGATCTGCGGCTCGGTCGCGTCGCTGTGCCCTGCTGCCGGCACGGCGCCCCGCTCGCGCAGGGCGACGATGAGCTCCAACGCGCCGTCTATCTCCGGAGCGAGCGTCACCCAGCGGACCAGGCCGGGGTGGACATCCAGGATGCGCTCGTACTCTCGCGGCTCTGGCGCGCGTATCTGCCCCGCCACGTGGCAGCCGTGTTTACTGGGTGCGAACCATGGCCCTTCCAGGTGCACGCCAAGGATGGCGGCGCCACCTGAGCCTTCTCGCTGCACCTGCGCGATGACATCCAGGACGCGCAGAAGCTGCTCGATTGGCGCGGCTGCGGTCGTCGCCAACAGACCGGTGGTGCCACCCAGCGCGTGGTACCGGCAGACGGCCCGGATGCCTTCGGGAGTGCCGTCCATGAAGTCGGCGCCGGCGCCGCCGTGCACGTGTACGTCGATAAAGCCGGGGACGACGTACTGGTCGGCGGGCGCCCCGCCATTGGACTGCACCGCAGCGATGCCATCGCCCTCAAAGGAAACGGTGCCCGGAAAGGGCGCCGCTCCTGGTGAGACGATCGTGCCGGCGTACGTGGGAATCGTCAAACCTACTTCCTGCGGCCGCCGTAGTGGGCGGCCGCTTCTTCGTGGCCCGGCATGGCGAGCAGGTCCTCCAGGACGGCCACGGCCTGGTCGTAGCTGTGGGTCTGCGGATTGGCCAGGATGTTGTAGAGCAGCAGCTGCGTGTCGCCAGTGAGGTACGCCAGGATGCCGCGCTCCATAGCGTCTACCTTTGGCTTGATCTGCGTCAGCATGATCTTTTTGGGCAGCTGAGTCATACGCAGCGGGTTGACACCGGTCTGATCGATCCAGGCCTGCACCTCCACCGCCACATCCTCGTCGATCCCGTCCAGCAGGCCGCCGATGTTCGGCACGTTGACCTGGAACATGCCACCCACACCGTTTGCCAGCGCGTCGATGATCGGCACTTGCTGCTCGCGCGTCTTTTCGCGGCCAAAGACGCTGGCTACCTCGGCGCTCGGGTTCTTGGTCACCTCGGCCACCTGGGCCAGGCGCTTCTCCAGGCCACGGACGTGCTCCGGCCGCGCCAGCTCGGTGTCGGGACCGCCCCAGGGCTGCGGGAACCAGCGCATCTTCTCTTCGATGTTGGTATTGGTCCACCAGGCCGCCTGGCGCGGCGTATCGCCGATCGGCATGAGCCCGAACATCTGGTACATCATGATCGTGCCGCGGCTCATCTGGATGTCGTGGGTGCGCTGGGCGACGTGAGTCTCCCAGTAGTGGGGGCCTTTCTCCTGGATCCACTTGTCGAGTAGCGGATAGGCGTTTTGCCCTTCATAGAGGAAGTGAGTCAGCCAGATGGCGTGGTTCACACCGGGCGCCTGCCAGGTCACTTTGGACGGGTCGAGCCCCAGCTCCTTGGCGATGTGCAGGTAGCCATAGTGGCCGTGGCACAGGCCGATCACCTTGGCCTTGGTCAGGCGCGTCATGATGGTCGTGCCGTCGAACACCGGATTGCCCGACTGGATCAGCCACGCTTCGGGGCAGATCGCCTCGATGTCACGTGCGACGCCGAGCATCAGCTCGAAGTTGTAGAAGCTGCCGATGCCGGCGGCACCGTAGTAGTAGCCGTGCTTCGCCGTGAGCTCGCGCAGCGCGCGGGCGTGGTAGTGGCCCTTGACATCGGCGGTGT